>DATAKN010000319.1:0-8516 GCA_036261595.1 Marmoricola sp. | reverse complement strand
CGACACCATCACCCGCGAGGTTGCGAAGGGCGAGAAGGTCGCCATCACCGGTTTCGGCTCGTTCGAGAAGCGCGTGCGTGAGGCTCGCTGGGTGCGCAACCCGGCCACCGGTCAGCGGATGAAGGCCAAGAAGACGGCCGTTCCGAAGTTCAGCGCAGGTGCCGAGCTGAAGGCCGTCGTCTCGGGTGCCAAGAAGCTGCCCAAGATCGCAGCCGCCGCACCGAGCGCCGCCACCAAGACCGCCGCCGCTGCGAAGAAGACCGCGACGAAGTCTGCCTCGGCGGCGAAGAAGACGATCACCCCGGCGAAGAAGACGTCGGCCAAGAAGGCGGCGCCGGCCAAGAAGACGACGGCGAAGAAGGCCCCGGCCACGAAGGCCGCTGCGAAGAAGGCGCCGGCCACGAAGACGGCCGCGAAGAAGGCGCCGGCCAAGAAGACCGTTGCCAAGAAGGCACCTGCGAAGAAGGCTCCGGCCAAGACCGCTGCCAAGAAGGCTCCGGCCAAGAAGGCACCTGCGAAGAAGGCGGCCAAGAAGGCCTGATCGCCTTCGGTCGACCCTGCGTCGGTCAACCAGCGGCGGCGCCCCGTTCGGGGCGCCGCCGTTTGCCGTCCGGGGGGCCATCGCAGGGCTCGTCCGCAGGGCCCGTCCACAGGGCACGTCCGCAGTGCGGCGCCCTCAGTCGTCGGTGCTTCCGTGCAGCGCCGCGGCAATCCGGGACGTGTACTGCCCGACGCCGAAGCGCAGTGCACGGTCGAGATCGGCCGCCGTGTCGACGTCGAGCCGCAGCGACTCGATTCGTCCCTCGATCGGCACCGCTCCACTCTTGGTGTGTGCGTCGGCCGACCCGCGGCCGAACCGCGGCTCGAGCGCGACACCCGCAGGGGCGAGCAGGAACGTCGTACCGGTCCCAGCGGCATCGGCGACGAAGCGTCGGCGCTCGTCGACCGCCACGGCCAGGGCAGCTTCGAGGTCCTCGGTGCGCAGGCAGGGGAGATCCGCGAGCATCACCGCGACACCCCGGTCCGGCCGGGCCACCCGCTGGGCAGCACGTTCGAGCGCGCGGTTGAGGTCGCCGTCGCCCTCGTCGGCCACGATCCGGACGCCGACCTCCTGCGTCAACGCCTCGAGTGCCTTCGGGTCACCGACGACCGCCACCTCGACCTCCGGCGCCGCCAGAGCAGCCGTGATCGCATCGCGCGCGAACGCGCCCATCAGGTCGGCCCGCGCGGCCTCACCGACCTGGTTCAGTCGGGTCTTCGCGCCCCGGCCGTCCTTGACCGGCACGAGGAGGGTGAAGCGGGGAGTCGTCACGACGAGGATCCTCCCAGCACCGTCGGTAGTCTTTCCTGCACGGTCAGCGGTCGGGAGGGAGGTAGGCACGTGCTCAAGGTGCGCAAGCTGCAGGAGAAGCGTGGCTGGGCCTGGACCACCGTGGTCGCCGTGATCAAGCCCTTCCTGATCACCACGACGAAGCACGAGTGGATCGACGGCGAGAAGATCCCTGCCTCCGGTGGCTGCGTCGTCGCGATGAACCACATCTCCCACATCGACCCGTTGACCCTCGGCTGGTTGCTCTACGAGCACGGCCGACTGGTTCGCTACCTGGCCAAGGACGCGTTGTTCGAGACGCCGGTGGTCAAGCACATCGTCCGCGACGCCAAGCAGATCCCGGTCTCGCGCCTCACCACCGACGCGGCCAAGGCCTTCGAGGCTGCCTGCCAGGCGGTGCGCGACGGGGAGTGCGTCGGCGTCTACCCCGAGGGCACGATCACCAAGGATCCGGCGGGATGGCCGATGCGCGGCAAGACCGGTGCTGCCCGCATTGCGCTGGAGACCGGCTGCCCGGTGATCCCGATCGGCCAGTGGGGGGCCCAGGACATCCTGCCGGCCTACTCATTGCGCTTCCACGCCTTCCCGCGCCGTACGGCGCGCTACAAGGTGGGCGACCCCGTCGACCTCGGCGACCTGGTCGGCAAGCCGATCACCAACGACCTGCTGCAGGAGGCGACCGAGCGGATCATGGCTGCGATCACCGAGCTCGTCGCCGACCTGCGTGACCAGACGCCTCCCGCCGTACGATTCGACCCGCGCGCGGCGGGTGTCCGGCAGATCGGCAACCCCCACAAGGACAAGAAGCGGAGGCGTGCCTGATGGCTCGGGTCGCAGTGTTCAGTGCCGGCTCGTGGGGCACCGCCTTCGGACTCGTGCTCGCCGATGCCGGCAACGACGTCGTCCTGCACGCGCGTCGTGACGACGTCTGCGCGAACATCAACGACAAGCGCGAGAACACCGACTACTTCCCGGGCATCGAGCTCCCGGCCGCGGTGTCGGCCACCACGAACGCCGATGAGGCTCTCGACGGCGCCGAGTTCGTCGTGCTGTCCGTCCCCTCGCAGAGCCTGCGCGACAACCTCACCGGGTGGTCGCCGCTGATCTCCGAGGACGCCGTCTTCATCTCGCTGATGAAGGGCGTGGAGCTGGGCACCACCAAGCGGATGAGCGAGGTGATCGCGGAGGTCACCGGCGCCGGCCCGGACCGGATCGCTGTCGTCAGCGGCCCGAACCTGGCCAAGGAGATCGCCTCGCGCGAACCGGCGGCCAGTGTCGTCGCCTGCGAGGACGAGGCCGTCGCCGAGCGGATCCAGGCGCTGTGCCACTCGCGGGCGTTCCGCCCCTACCGCAGCACGGACGTGCTGGGCTGCGAGCTCGGTGGCGCCTACAAGAACGTCGTCGCGCTGGCGGTGGGCATGGCGATCGGTCTGGGCTTCGGCGACAACACGACCGCGTCCGTGATCACCCGCGGGCTGGCGGAGACCGCCCGGCTGGCGATGGCCAAGGGTGCCGACCCGCTGACCCTGATGGGGCTGGCGGGGCTCGGTGACCTGGTCGCCACCTGCTCCTCACCGCTCTCGCGCAACCGCACGTTCGGCGAGAAGCTCGGCCAGGGGATGACCACGGAGGAGATCCAGGCGAGCACGCGTCAAGTGGCCGAGGGTGCGAAGTCCTGCTCCTCGATCCTGCAGCTGGCCCGGGACACCGGGGTCGACGCTCCGGTCGCCGAGCACGTCGAGGCCGTCGTGCGCGGCCAGATGAGCGCCCGCGACATGGTCGAGGCGTTCATCGCGCGCGACACCAAGGCCGAGCGCGACTGATCTGAGACGCGCCAGCGGATCAGATCGATGGTGGTTGAGCAGCGAGTCGCGGTTGAGCTTGCGAAGCCGGAACCGAGCGTGTCGAAACCTGGTGACGTGCGCTCAGGCTCAGAGCTCGACGCCGAGGTTCACCCAGCGATCGGTGACCTCCATGCCCAGGGCGAGGTACAGGTCGAGCGCGCCGGTCCGCGAGTCCGTGCTCAGCTCGGAGCGGCTCGCGCCGTGCTCGCGCGCGGTGCGGAAGGCGTCCAGCAGCAGGGCCTTCGCGATTCCCCGGCCACGCTGGTCGCGGCGTACGGCGACCTTGGAGACGAACCCCGTGTCGCCGGCGAGCACCACGTGCAGCCCCCCGACGACGTCGCCGTCGGGTCCCGAGACGACCCGGAGGTTCCAGGGCTCGAACCCTGGTCGTCCGACCACCTGCGCCAGCCAGTCCTCGTAGGACTGCTTGGCGCGCACCGACCACTCGAGGAAGGCGTCCTCGATCACGTCGTAGGCCGCCCGTCGGTCCTCGTCGGACTCAGCCACCCTCAACGAATGCCCCGAGGGCAGCACCGGAGCGGCCAGCTCGCGCCCCGGCGGCATCTGGAGCACCCAGGAGTCCCAGCGCACGTGGTAGCCGAGCTCCCGGAGCAGCCGCTCGCCCGGCGAGCCGGCGGGGACGGGCATCCCGATCTCCACCTCGCCCAGCTCGCGGGCCCGGTCCTGCATCCACCTCGCCAGCCACGTCCCGACACCGCGTCCGTGGTACGCCGGGTGCACGGCCGCGTCGCCACGGCTGGACCCCATGACCTCGGCGTACCCGACGACCCGGGTGCCGTCGAGCACACCGACCGCATGAGAGCTGAGGTCGTGGCTCGGGCGGTTCCAGTCGGCGATGATGTCGGCCTCCTCGACGTCGACGCGGCCGAGGGTCTGCTGCTGCTCGGCGGCCATGACCTCGAACACGGCGGTCGCGTCCCGGAGGCTGAGCGGTCGGTGGGTGAGCCCGTCCGCCAGGTTGCCGCCGGTCCCACGGTGCGTCGCGGTCATGACGCCGGCAGGGCGGAGCTGAGGTCGTCCCACAGGTCCTCGACGTCCTCGATGCCGACCGAGAGTCGCACCAGCCCCTCGGGGATCGTCGCGGGCTCGGACTTCCACCGGCGACGCCGCTCGAACGTCGACTCGACACCGCCGAGCGACGTCGCGTGCACCCACAGCGACGTGCCGGCTGTCAGCCGATCGGCCGCCGCGGCGTCCGCCAGCACGATCGACACCATGCCGCCGAAGCCCGGGTAGCGCACCTCGCGCACGCCCGGGTGGTCGGTCAGGCGCCGAGCCAGCTCGCGGGCGTTGGCCTGCGCCCGCTCCACCCGTACGCCGAGCGTGCGCATGCCACGCACCGCGAGCCAGGCCTCGAAGGCCCCGGGGATCGCCCCGATCAGGTCGCGCCGGCCCTTGAGCACCCCGTGAAGGACCTCGTCACGGGTGACCAGCGCACCCATGACCAGATCGGAGTGACCCGCGAGGTACTTGGTCGCCGAGTGCACGACCACGTCCGCGCCCAGCTCGAGCGGCTGCTGCAGCAGCGGGGTGGCGAAGGTGTTGTCGACGACCACCTGTGCGCCCTCCTCGTGGGCGGCGGCCGCGATCGTCGCGATGTCGGCGAGCTCCATCGCCGGGTTCGTCGGCGACTCCAGCCACACCAGCGCCGCGTCCTTGCAGGCGGCCACGACCGCGTCGGTGTCGGCCACGTCCACCAGGCGGGCCTGCAGCCGGCCGCGCGCCTCCAGGTCGCCGAGCTGCATCACGGTGCCGTTGTAGGCGTGCCGCGGCGCGACGACCGCCTCGCCGGCACCGACCAGGTCCAGGACCGTGGCGACGGCGGCGAGACCGCTGGCGAAGGCCAGGCAGTGGCCGCCCTCCAGCGCTCCGAGCGTGTCCTCGAAGGCCGTCCAGGAAGGATTGGCGTAACGGCCGTACTCCCGCTCGCCCCCTGCGACGTACGTCGAGGCCATCGTGATCGGCACGTTGAGCGGCTGGTCGGGCTCGTGCGGGGGCCGGCCGACGTGGACGGCCTGGGTGTCGGGACGCATGGCCTGAGCGTAGGTGCTGGCTCGGCGCGGCACGTGGCGGCACCGGGTCCGGGTGGTGCGCCGGCCGACGACAGGCCGCCGGTAGGGTCGTGCGGGTGAACCACGAGCAGGCGAGCGCCCACCAGCACCCGCCCAGGAGGACCCGTGTCGCCGTGGTGTTCGGCGGCCGGTCCAGCGAGCACGCGATCTCCTGTGTCTCCGCCGGCAGCGTGATCGCGGCGCTCGACCAGGACAAGTACGACGTGGTCCCGATCGGCATCACTCCGGAGGGCCGCTGGGTCCTCGAGTCGGCCGACCCTGGACGGCTCGCCCTCGGTCCCGCCGGCGAGCTCCCGGCGGTCACCGGTGAACGCGAGGTCGTGCTCCGGTCGAGCTCGGCCTCCAAGACCGACCTCATGGTGCACGACGCCAACGACGTGCCCACGATGCTCGGCGAGGTCGACGTCGTCTTCCCGGTCATGCACGGGCCGTGGGGTCAGGACGGCACGCTGCAGGGCCTGCTGGAGCTGGCCGGCGTCCGGTACGTCGGCGCCGGTGTCCTGTCCTCGGCGGTCGGCACGGACAAGATGTTCATGAAGCTGCTGTTCGCCGCGCAGGGGCTGCCCGTGCTGCCGTGGGTGCTGATCCGACCGGGCGAGTGGGATCGTGACCCGTCGGCGGTGACCGAGGCGGTCTCGGCCCTGCACTACCCGGTGTTCGTGAAGCCCGCGCGGGCCGGGTCCAGCTTCGGCATCACTCGCGTCGACTCGTCCGACGAGCTCGGCGACGCGATCAAGGCCGCCGAGCAGTTCGACCCCAAGGTCCTCGTCGAGGCTGCGGCGGTCGGCGCACGGGAGGTCGAGATCGGCGTCCTGCAAGGACTCGACGGCGGGTCGCCCGAGACCAGCGAGATCGCCGAGATCCGGGTCGACGCGGCCCACCAGTTCTACGACTTCGAGGCGAAGTACCTTCCCGGCGAGAACACCGCGCTCGACATCCCGGCCGATCTCGAGATGCACGTGGCCGCCAAGGTCCGGGCGCTCGCGGTCCAGGCATTCGCGGCGCTCGACGTCGAAGGGCTCGCACGCGTCGACTTCTTCGTCTTCCCCGACGGGCGGGTGGTGCTCAACGAGGTCGAGACCATGCCCGGTTTCACCAGCACGTCGATGTTCCCCCGGATGTGGGCGGCCTCCGGCGTGCCCTACCCCGAGCTCGTCGACCGGCTGGTCCAGCTGGCGCTCCGGCGGCCCATCGGCCTGCGCTGACCCTCAGCTGCAGTGCTTCCCGGTCGAGGTCGTGTGCGCTCGTACGACGCGGTCGAGGTCGGCCATCACCTCGGCCGGGCCGTTCGGCCGGTAGTGCGCCGGCACGCGGACCTGCAGCACGGGCTCGCGGAAGGCCAGCGTCATCACCGCGTCGATGCGGATGTCGTCGGCCTGGTCGGAGGGGACCGACCAGCCGATGTTGTTGCGGGTGATGCACGGGTCGCCCTTGAACGACGACGGCAGGGCGGCGCCACAGCGCAGCACGATGGCCGGGTCGCCCCAGGCCGCGGCGTACGTGCTGCCGGTGACGGTACGCCGAGCCTGGCCGGCGACCTTGTCGGGCAGGGCCGCGAGCACCTGCCGGCACGAGTCGTGGCCGGCCGGGCTGACCGAGAACTGGTCGACGTGCACGGAGTCCCCGCCGCAGCCGCTCAACACAGCGGCGGCGCACAGCACAGCGGCGCCCGCCACCGCACGAGGTGACGGGCGCCGCGTCGACCGCGTGCTCAGGGGGCGACCGCTCAGATGTGCACGACCGGGCAGGTGAGCGTGCGCGTGATGCCCTCCAGCGTCTGGACCTTGGCCACCACCAGCTTGCCGAGCTCGTCGACGTTGCGCGCCTCGGCGCGGACGATCACGTCGTAGGGTCCGGTGACGTCCTCGGCGAGGATGACGCCCTTGATGTCGGTGATCTGGGCTGCCACCTCGGCCGCCTTGCCGACGTCGGTCTGGATCAGGATGTAGGCCTGGACAACCATCTACGTCTCCCTGTCTGGGCGGTGAGTGGACCGACTCGCAACCTACCGGACCTGCCTGTCGGGTGAAACACGCAGGCCGGTCGGCCGCCGGCAGCCGGCGGGATGGAAGAGTTGCGCCATGACCTCCCCGAGCCCTCTTGCCGCCGGTGCCACCGTGGCCGACATCGGGGAATTCGGCCTGGTGCGCGCGTTCGTGGCCCGCTTCGAGCAGGGCGCACAGGTCTACGTCGGTCCCGGCGACGACGCCGCGGTCCTGCGCGCACCGAAGGGCCATGTCGTCGTCTCGACCGACCTGCTGGTGGAGGGCCGGCACTTCCGCCGCGAGTGGGCCGGCGCGCGCGACATCGGTCGTCGCGCCGCCGCGCAGAACCTCTCCGACATCAACGCGATGGGTGGGCGGGCGACCGCGCTCACGGTCGGTCTCGCCCTCCCGCGGGACCTTCCGGCCCAGTGGGTCCTCGACCTGGCCGACGGGATCGCCGAGGAGGGGGCGCTGGTCGGGGCCAGCATCGTGGGCGGCGACCTCACCGCCGGGTCCGAGGTGGTCATCGCGGTCACCGTGCTCGGCGAGTGCAGCGTCGCGCCGGTGCTCCGCTCCGGTGCCCGGCCCGGTGACGTGCTCGCGATCGCAGGCAGGCAGGGCTGGGCCGCCGCCGGGCTGGCCGTGCTCGGGCGCGGTTTCCGCTCACCCCGCAAGCTGGTCGAGGCCCACCAGCGGCCCGAGCCCCCGTACGACGCGGGCCCGGCCGCCGCCGAGGCCGGCGCCACCGCGATGATCGACGTCTCCGACGGTCTGGTCGCCGACGTCGGGCACCTCGCGGAGCAGTCCGGCGTCACGATCGACATCGACCCGACGGCGTTCCCGCTCGACGAGCCGCTGCAGGCGGTCGGCGCCGCGCTGGGGGTCGACCCGATGCAGTTCGTCCTCGGCGGGGGAGAGGACCACCCGATCGTCGCCACGTTCCCGCCCGGGACCACGCTGCCGGACGGCTTCCGGCCGATCGGCCAGGTCGGGCCGGCCGGGGCTGCCGGTGCGCCCGCCGTGACGGTCGCCGGGACGGCGTACGAGGGCGTGCCGGGGCACACGCACTTCTGAGCCGAGGGGCTCGAAACCGCTGAAGAAACAACGAGGGCGCGTGTGCCGCAGCACACGCGCCCTCGCGAAGACTCAGGTCAGCGGGTGACCTTGCCGGCCTTGAGGCAGCCGGTGCAGACGTTCACCCGCTTGGGGGCGCCGTTGACGGTGGCGCGCACGCGCTGGATGTTCGGGTTGAAACGGCGCTTGG
>DATAKN010000316.1:0-10808 GCA_036261595.1 Marmoricola sp. | reverse complement strand
GGCAGCGGCGACATCGGCCGGGGGGTCTGAGCGCACCGTGTGCGAGTACTGCGGCTGCCGCCAGATCGCGCCCCTCGCCGAGCTCATGGACGAGCACATGGCGCTCCTCGACGTCGCCTCCGACGTCGAGATCGCGATCCGGCACCGCGACCACGAACGCGCGCTGACCCAGCTGAAGCGCCTCAACGACCTCCTCGACCGGCACGTGCGCCGGGAGGAGGACGGCGTGTTCACGGCCCTGCGGGCCACCGGCGAGTACGTCGACGAGCTCGCCGAGCTCGAGCAGGAGCACGACGAGTTCCACACCGACATCGCCGCGCTCGACCCGGCCGATCCCGAGTTCAGCGCGAAGGCCACTGCGATCTTCCGCCACCTGTCGGACCACGTCGACAAGGAGGACCTGGGCATCTTCCCCGTCAGCGTGGTGACGCTGGGCGCCTCGGGCTGGGACACGGTCACCTCGGTGCACGCCGCGCAGCCGAGCTTCCTGACCGAACGGAACGGCTGACACCTCCGGCCGGATCCGACACGTGACCCAGGTCATGCTGACATCCATAGGGTCCCTATGTAACCTTCTCGGGTGACCTCGGGGATGCAGCAGCTGGGCAGTGAGCTCACGCTGTACGCCGCCCGCCTCGTCCGGCTGCTGCGCCGGGAGCTCCCCCAGCCGGTCGGCATGCGCGTGCTCTCGATCCTCGACGAGACCGGTCCGCTCGGCGTGACCCAGCTTGCGGTGGTCGACGGGTGCAGCCAGCCGACCATGTCGGGCATCGTCCACGGCCTCGTGGACCGCGGGTGGGTCACCAAACAGCCGGACCCCGCCGACGCGCGCAGCACCCTCGTGAGTCTCACACCGGCCGGCCGCACGACCCTCGACGAGACGCGAGCCGCCAACGGCGCAGCGATCGCCGACCGTCTTGCGGCAGCGGGCCTCGACTCCGTCGACCTCGCCACCGCGGTCACCGTCCTCCGTACCGTCCTCGAGCACCCAAGGAACACCTGACACCGTGAAGCTCAACCAACCCCGGGCCGTCTGGGCCGTCGCCTTCGCCTGCGTGATCGCCTTCATGGGCATCGGCCTGGTCGACCCGATCCTCAAGCCGATCGCGGACCAGCTCGGCGCCTCCCCCAGCCAGACCTCGTTGCTGTTCACCAGCTACATGGCCGTGATGGGCGTGGCGATGCTGATCACCGGCGTGGTCTCGACGCGGATCGGCGCCAAGCGCACCCTGCTCTCCGGACTCGCGCTGATCATCGTCTTCTCGGCGCTGGCCGGTTCGTCGAACACCGTCGGTGCGATCGTCGGGTTCCGCGCCGGCTGGGGTCTGGGCAACGCCCTCTTCGTCGCCACCGCGCTCGCCACGATCGTGGCCTCCGCCCGTGGCTCCGTCGCCCAGGCAGTGATCCTCTTCGAGGCCGCCCTCGGCCTGGGGATCGCCATGGGCCCGATCGTGGGCGGCCAGCTGGGCGAGATCTCCTGGCGCGCACCCTTCTTCGGCGTGGCCGGCCTGATGCTGGTGGCGCTCGTCGCCACGACGTTCTTCCTCCCGGCGACCCCGGCGCCGGCGCGGCGTACGTCGCTCGCCGACCCGTTCCGCGCCCTGCGCTATCCGGGGCTGCTGACGGTCGCGCTGACCGCGCTGTTCTACAACATGGGCTTCTTCACGCTGCTCGCGTTCACGCCGTTCCCGTTGAACATGTCGGCGGCCCAGGTCGGCTGGATCTTCTTCGGCTGGGGCCTGCTGCTGGCGATCACGTCGGTGTGGGTGGCGCCGTGGCTCGAGGGCCGCTTCGGCGTCGTCCCGACCGCGCTCGGAGCGCTCACGTTCTTCGCGCTCGACCTGGTCGCGATGGCGGTGTGGACGGAGTCGAAGCCGGTGCTGGTCATCGGCGTCATCGTCGCCGGCGCGTTCCTCGGCGTGAACAACACCGTGATCACCCAGGCGGTCATGGGCGCAGCCCCGGTGGAGCGTCCGGTGGCGTCGGCGGCGTACTCCTTCGTCCGCTTCGCCGGCGGCGCCGTCGCGCCGTGGCTCGCCGGCAAGCTCGGGGAGAACGTCAGCGTGCACGCGCCGTTCTGGATGGGCGCGGGCGCCGTCGCCGTCGGCGTCGCGATCCTGGCCGGCGGCCGCCGCTTCCTGGTCAGCGAACCCCCAGCAGCCCACTCGGTCGAGGAGGCCGAGCTGGTGGTGACGGGAGACCTCGACTGAGGTCGCTCAACGGCGCGGGAGCGTCGTCGACATGCTCCCACTCCCTGCGCCACGAGTCCCCTCGGGATGACCGTGATCGGCATGGACGTGCCCCGACTGCGGCCGGAGGTGAGGGCCGGTGACCTCGTGGTTGCCCGGTGCGAAGAGGCCGACCACCACGGCGGCGGTGGCAGCTGCGACCCCGAGGCCCGCCATGCCGGCCAGCCGGCGCCGGACGAAGTACTGACGGCGCAGCTCGACCTGGCGACGAGCGGCGAGCTCTGGCGGGAGAGCGGTACGGCGTGCCGCGAGGCTGTTGACCGGCGCGCTCGCGTACGCAGCCGTGGGGAAGATCAGCAGCACGGCGAGCAGTACGCCGCCCAGCGACTGGGCATGCACGAGCGCGGCCAGGATGCCGGCCACGCCGAGGACGGCGAGCGCTGACTCGAGCCCGTTGCTCCGGACCGCGGCGATCGGGCGAGCGTCCTCGATGCCCACAGCGGAGCCGGGCAGCTCGGGACGCCGCGCGAACAGGGCCTGGACGGACGCCTGCGCGACGACCAGTGAGGTGGCCTGCCAGATGAAGAACGTCCCCAGGGCGTCGGCCCAGCTGGCCGTGGTTCCACGCCGGATCAGTGCCACCGAACGGACGAAGACCACCAGCACGAGCAGCGGGATCGCCGCAAGCAGGAACGGGGTGAGCAGCCGGAACAGCAGGCCTCCGCCGAGCGCGACGTCGACAGCGCCGCCGAGCAGGAAGAAGTAGAAGACCAGGCTGAGCAGGTCGGCGTACCACTGCAGTGCTGCGGACACGTACGCCCCCCGCTGCCCGGTGGTCAGCCGGTTGTCTCGACCACGGGTGCCCGGCAGCAGGGACCGCCAGTGTTGCCGCAGGATCTGGACCGACCCGAAGCAGGAACGGAATCGCTGCGCCTTGAACGCCTCGAACGAGAGCGGCATCAGGCCATGGCCGAACGACGTGTCGACGTACCGTCCCGACCAGCCGCCGCGCAGCAGCCGCACCGAGAGCTCGGCATCCTCCGTCACGCACTCCTCGTTCCACCCGCCGAGCTCGTCGAGGGCATTGCGACGAACCAGCCCCATGGTGCCGGCGAAGGCGGCTCCGCCACGCTCGTTGCGTGAGGGCTGGGAGACCGAGAAGAAGTACGCGTAGGAGTGGAACAGCCGACGGAAGAACGCCGTGTCCCACCACCGCCGGTAGTCGTGCGGAGTCTGCACGAACCCGACCGACGGGTCGTTGAACATGGGCGCGCACCGCAGCAGGAAGTCGGGCTCCACCTGGTAGTCGGCGTCCACCACGCCCACCACCTCGGCGCGCGGATCGGTCATCGACCGCAGCGCGTGGTTCAGCGCACCGGCCTTGCCCCCCGGCCAGTCCTGCAGGTGGGCGAATTTCGCGCCGTAGGCCTCACACCAGGCCTCGACGGGTCGCCACAGGTCCTCGTCGGCGGTGTTGGCGTCGACCACCACGACCTCGAACTGGCCGTAGTAGATGTCCAGCAGCGACTCGAGCGTGGCGATCACGAGCTCCGGCGGTTCGTCGTGCACCGGCACGTGCAGGCTGACGAACGGCTGCTGCGCCCGCGCCGTCTGGATCGGGTTCAGCCCCTCGTCGCTGCGGCGCACCCAGCGCTCGCGGCCGAGCGCATCGCACAGTTCCCAGAGGTAGGCGGCCCCCAGCAACGCGGCGACGGCCTCGAGTGCCAGCAGCACGAACGCGCCGATGAGCCCACCCACGCCCAGGGGGCTGCTCACCGTCCACGCGAACATGAACGCCAGGTACGACGCGAACAGAGCCACGCACATCGCCCAGACCAGGTGCGCCCGGGTGCTCCACGGACCGGTCAGCGGCACCCACACCAGGCTCGCGCCCGTCAGAGTTGCGGCGACCACGCCCACGGTGGACCAGGGGTAGCCGGCCAGCGCAGCGGCGCCCGCACCAGCGATCACGACCGCTGCAGTACCGAGCCCGACGGATGCCAGCCGCTCGGCCAGACGCCGGTCGCCGGGCCCGCGACGCCGTGAGGGCGCGACCAGCCCGGCCGTCGCGAGCGCGGCAGCCACCAGGGTCGAGAGCAGCAGGGCGGGAAGCATCGCTGTCAATTACCCCTCGGGCCGCGGGAGATTCCGGTGTCGTGACGCATGTCACCGGCTCGTTCGCCGTAGTCTCGGGGCCATGCCGTGCGACTACTGCGGAAAGCCGTTCGACCCGATCGCGACGCGATGGCTCTGCCCGCACTGCCACATGAAGGCGAACTGCTGCGACGGCGCCCCGCTCGCGGAGCGGGTCTGCGAGATCTGAGCTCCGGCGTCGCGCTCAGAGGTTGCCGCGGCGCTCCTGCTCACGCTCGATCGCCTCGAAGAGCGCCTTGAAGTTGCCCTTGCCGAACCCGAGCGAGCCGTGCCGCTCGATCAGCTCGAAGAACACCGTCGGGCGGTCGCCAAGCGGCTTGGTGAAGATCTGCAGCAGGTAGCCGTCCTCGTCCCGGTCGACCAGGATCCGACGCCTCTGCAGCTCCTCGATCGGCACCCGGACCTCCCCGATCCGGGCCCGCAGCTCGGGGTCCTCGTAGTAGGAGTCGGGCGTGTCGAGGAACTCCACGCCGTTGTCGCGCAGCGCGTCGACGGTCGCCAGGATGTCGTTGGTCGCCAGGGCCAGGTGCTGCGCGCCGGCACCGCGGTAGAACTCCAGGTACTCGTCGATCTGGGACTTCTTCTTGGCGATCGCCGGCTCGTTCAGAGGGAACTTCACCCGGTGGTTGCCGTTGGCGACCACCTTGCTCATCAGCGCGGAGTAGTCGGTCGCGATGTCGTCACCGATGAACTCGGCCATGTTCGTGAAGCCCATGACCCGGCGGTAGAACTCCACCCACTCGTCCATCTTGCCCAGCTCGACGTTGCCGACGACGTGGTCCAGGGCCTGGAAGAGCCGCTTCGGCTGGCCGGGTTTCGCGGTCATCGTGGACTGCTTCGCCACGTAGCCCGGCAGGTAGGGACCCCGGTACGCCGTGCCGCCGACCTCGCGCTGGACCAGCGTGTGCCGGGTCTCTCCGTACGTCGCGATCGCCGCCACCCGGACCGTGCCGTGCTCGTCGGTCAGGTCGTGCGGCTCCTCCAGGACGGTGGCACCGACCTCGTGCGCGCGGGCGATGCACCGGTCGACGTCGGGCACCTCGAGCGCGATGTCGACGACACCGTCGCCGTGCCGGCGGTGGTGGTCGGCCAGGGGGCTGTCGGGGTCGACGGCGCCCTTGAGCACGAACCGGATCGAGCCGGAGCGGAGCACGAAGGCCTTGTGGTCACGGTTGCCGTTCTCCGGGCCGGAGTAGGCGACCAGCTCCATTCCCCACGCCGACTCGTAGTAGTGCGCGGCCTGGGTGGCGTTGCCGACGACGAAGACGATCGCGTCCCACCCGGTGACCGGGAAGACGTCGTGGTGCTCGTCGTACTCGACCAGGCCGACGAGCTGCTGCAGCTGCTCCAGGGTGAGGTCCGCCTTGAGCTCCTCGGCGGTGAGGGCACGTGTCCCGGTAGTCATCGAAACCATGCAGGCCAGCCTGTCCTCACCCGGCAGTGTGTGCAACACTTCGGCGACTCGTTGAGCAGATTGCACACTCAGAGGGACGATCATGGACCAGCTGGACATCAACCTGATCGAGTTGTTCGCTGCAGAGCCCCGGATCGGCGCCCTCGAGGCGTCGCGCCGACTGGGAATCGCCCGGGGCACCGTGACCGCCCGGCTCGAGCGGCTGGAGCGCAGCGGGGTGATCTCGGGCTGGGGCCCGACGCTCGACCCCGCAGCGCTCGGCCACCCGGTGACGGCGTTCCTCACGCTGGAGATCCGCCAGGGTGCGGGCCACGACGCGGTCAGGGAGCACCTCGAGACGATCCCCGAGGTGCTCGAGGCGCACACGATCACCGGACCGGGCGACATGCTCGCCCGGGTGGTGGCCCGCTCCAACGCCGACCTGCAGACCGTCATCGACCGCACGCTGGACCATCCCGGCATCGTCCGGTCCTCCACCGTGATCGCCTTGGCGACGCAAGTGCCGTACCGGGTCGGACCGCTGCTGCGCAACCGGCTGTGATGCGGCGGCCTTCAGGAGCTCTTCCGCGCCGCCCACTCGCGCAGCCGGTCGATCCGGGCCTGGAGCTGGTCGGCGGTCGCGATCGCGGCGGCGGGGCCGCCGCAGTCCTTGCGAAGGGCCGCGTGGGTGACCCCGTGCGGCTGGCCGGTGCGGTGGTGCCAGGCGGCGACGAGGCTGTTCAGCTCCCGTCGCAGGATCGCCAGCCGCTCGTGGGTGGCCGTGCGCTCCAGGATCGGGTCGGGCTCGGCCTCGGCTGCCGCGGCCCTCAGGTTGCGGCGCTGTGCCTGGCGGTGCTGCAGCAGACTGCGGACCTGGTCGGGCTCGAGCAGGCCCGGGATGCCGAGGAAGTCCATCTCCTCCTCGGAGCCGACGTGCACCTCACCGGCATGACCGAACTCGGCACCGTCGTAGAGCACGTGCGCGAACGTCGCCTGCGATCCGAGCGCCTCGAACGGACCCATCGTCTCCTCCGCGGAGGCCGACTCGCCCGCCTGCGCCTGGGCGACGAGCGCATCCTCGGCGGCGAAGATGTCGCCCTCGTCGCTGACCTTGCGGCCGAGCACGTGATCGCGCTCGACCTCCATCTCCGAGGCGAAGCCCAGCAGCGCCGGGCTGGAGGGCAGGAAGATCGACGCGGTCTCCCCCCGTGCGCGCGCACGCACGAAGCGACCCACCGCCTGGGCGAAGTACAGCGGTGTCGCCGTGGTGGTCGCATAGACGCCCACGGCCAGACGGGGCACGTCGACGCCTTCGGAGACCATCCGCACCGCCACCATCCAACGACTGTCGGCGGCGGAGAACTTCGCAATGTTCTTCGAGGCCGCCTTCTCGTCGGAGAGGACGACGGTCGGTTTCTCTCCGACGATCTGGTGCAGCAGAGCGGCGTACGCGCGGGCGGAGTCCTGGTCGCTGGCGATGACCAGTCCGCCGGCATCCGGCACGTTCTTGCGCACCTCCGACAGCCGTCGGTCGGCTGCCTCCATGACCGCCCCGATCCACGAACCGCCAGGGTCGAGCGCGGTGCGCAGGGCCTGAGCGGCGAGGTCTTTGGTGAGCGGCTCGCCCAGCCGCGCCGAGATCTCGTCGCCGGCACGGGTGCGCCACTGCAGGTCGCCGCCGTACGCCCAGAACAGCACCGGCCGGACCACGTGGTCACGGAGCGCATGACCGTACCCGTAGGTGTAGTCCGCCGCCGACCGGGGCACACCGTCGCCGCCCGGCTCGTAGGTAACGAACGGGATCGGGTTCACGTCCGAGCGGAACGGCGTGCCGGTCAGCGCGAGCCGTCGCTTGGCGGGCTCGAACGCCTCGCGTACGGCGTCCCCCCACGACAACGCGTCACCGGCGTGGTGGATCTCGTCCAGGATCACCAGCGTCTTGAACCGCTCGGTGCGGATCCGGTGCGCCAGCGGGTTCGTCGCGACGCCGGCGTAGGTCACCGCGATGCCCACGTAGTCCTTGCTGGTCCGGCCCTTGCCGCCGGAGTAGGCCGGATCGATGGGGATGCCGACCCGCTCGGCAGCCTCGGCCCACTGGGTCTTCAGGTGCTCGGTAGGGGCGACGACGGTGATCCGGTCGACGATCCGGCGCCCCAGCAGCTCTGCCGCGATGGTCAGCGCGAACGTCGTCTTGCCGGCCCCGGGCGTCGCGACTGCGAGGAAGTCACGCGGGTTGGACTCGAAGTACCGCCCCATCGCCTCGGCCTGCCAGGCGCGCAGCCGCGGCGCCGTCCCCCAGGCCGCGCGCGCGGGATAGGCCGGGGAGAGGTCGATCTGGGGCGGTTCCTGACCGCCGGAGCTCAACGGCCGGCCCGCAGCCGCTGGTAGAGCGCCACCATCCGCTGGTTCTGGCCCGGCGTGAAGTTGTTCATGCAGTAGTCGTAGGAGTAGTCCATGAAGTTGTGGATCGGGTCCGGCGGGTCGATCACCTTGGTCGGATCAGTGGGGTCGGGGTAGCTGTCGTTGTTGCAGGTGTTCCGCCCCTCCTCACAGGTGTAGCTCGCCGTCGCCTCGGGGGGCGTGTCGGCGACGCCGTCACCGCCCGTGCACCCGCCCTCGAAGGTGTGCAGCAGGCCGAACCAGTGCCCGGTCTCATGGATCACCGTGTCGCCCAGGTTGTAGCCGATCGCGCGACCGCCCTTGAGGCTGACCTCGCTGATCGTGACACCGTCGAGCTTCGGCCGCCGAGCTCGTTGCCACGGGAACGTCGAGAAGCCCAGCAGCATCTGCCCCGAGGCGTGCGAACGGTTCACGTAGAGGTTGAGCACGCGCGCCTTGCCTCGGTGCAGGCGGTTCTTCATCTGCACGTCGGCGCGGCTGTACGGCGCTGCGTGGAACCACGCTTCGTTGCGGCTGATCGTGATCTTGCGCAACCGGAAGCGGAAGCTGGTCGGCACCATGGTGGGGTCCTGGGCGCCGGCGTACCCGGCCTTGAGCGTGCGGAACATCCGGCGGGCGGCATGCCTGCCGATGCGGCTCTCGCCCCTCCTGGTGCCGTGGATGACGTGGATGTAGACCGGCACGGTGATCTGCCCCGCGGTCGCCGCTCGCTCCCCGGACGTCGCGCCGGGCAGGACGCTCTGCAGCGCGGTGCGCGCCGAGGCGGCGCGACGCTCGGCCCTGACCAGCGACGCCACGCGGGCCTTGGTCCGCGGGCTGACCTCAGTGGTGTCCGCGGCGCCGCGCCACTTCGTCGGCCAGCTGGCCGGGTGCAGGCAGACCGGCTTGGCCGTGCTGCTCGACGACCTGGACGCCGGCGGAGCGAACGCCTGTGCGGGCCCACTGGCGAAGCCGGCGGAGGCGGTCAGCGCGACACCGACCAGCGCAACCGACAGGCGGCGGGGCCTGATCACCGAGAGACGAACAGGTGCGGAGGGGTCGACCTTCACTCGTCATCGCCTTCGCGCATGCTCTCCCAGATCTCCTTGCACTCGGGGCAGACGGGGTACTTCTGTGGATCCCGACTCGGCACCCACACCTTGCCACACAACGCGATGACCGGAGTGCCGTTCACCATGGCTTCGGTCAGCTTGTCCTTGGGGACGTAGTGGGAGAACCGCTCGTGGTCGCCGTCCTCCGTGGGACGGACCTCCTCCTCGACCCTCACGTCCTCCAGGACGTCGGTCCCGAAGCCGGCTGTCCGCTGCGAATTCACCACCGCATCCTAACGTGGACGAATCGTCCGCCGGGTCAGTTCAGGCCCGGCTCGCTGGGCATCGTGGCCAACATGGCCAGCTGACCGCCCTGGCGCCGGAGCACCTGTGACCAGAGCCGTCCGGGGTCGTGGAGGAAGGGGTCCTGCGGCTCGGCCGGTACGACGTACCAGGCACCCTCCTCGATCTCGGCCTCGAGCTGGCCGGCGCCCCAGCCGGCGTACCCCGCGAAGATGCGCAGCGCGGACACGGCGTTCGACAGCAGCTCGACGGGGGCGTCGAGGTCGACCAGGCCGGTCGAGCCGAACACACGCTTCCAGCCCACGGGCTCGTCCTCGGCGCTGACGTTGGCGACCGCCAGAGCCGCGTCGGTCTCCACGGGACCGCCCTGGAACAGCACGCCGGGGCCGGCGACGAGATCGGCCCACGGGAGCAGCACGTCGGCGACCTCGAGCTCGGTCGGCCGGTTCAGCACGACGCCGAGCGCACCCGACTCACCGGCGTCGAGCAGCAGCACGATCGTCCGCGCAAAGTTCGGGTCGGCCATGGTCGGAGCCGCGATCAGCAAACTCCCGGTCGCCGGCTCCATGTGTCCATGATTCCACCTCGGTGGTCGGCTGGTGCCAGCTCGGCGGCGTGCCCCGGATGCTGACGATCCCCGGACCTCGAGGTGGGAGGGAGGGGTCCGGGGATCGTCTGTGGGAGATGGATCAGGCGGCGAGAACCGCCTTGATCCGCTCGACGAGGGAGGGAGTCCCGTGCTCGCCGACATTCGTGGAGGGGGTGACGTCCGTGGTGGCCGAGGCCAGCAGTTCCGCGGCGGCCTTCTCGGCGGCGGCCGCCCGCGCCTTCGACGCGATCTGACGGCCGGCACGAGCGGCCGCAGGGCTCTCGTCGTTGGCGAGTCCCGCAGCGGCGGCGAGACGGCACCACTCCTTCTCGCTGGCCCGGCCGAGCGCAGCGGCCATCTCGGGGTCGCTCGGGCTCTCGGTGTACCGGTCCAGGATCGCGCGGATGCCCGGGACCTGCTCGGCGGTCACGCGCCAAGCGGACGCCACCGCGTCCTCGAGGTCCATCGGCTGGGTCATCAGTGTGCGCTCGATGTTGCCCGACAGGCGGGCGTTCCACTTCAGCCAGAGTGCGGCGAGCAGGTCGAGCTCGTCGCGGAAGGTCTCGGCGACGCCCGGGAGCTGCATGGGCAGCACACCGTCACGTCGAGCATCTGCGGTTTCGACCACCGTGCGGAGGATCTCTCCGCGGTGATGGAAGGCGTTCCAGGTCATGGCCGTCGTCCTTTCGATTCACATACCGCGGGTACGTACCCAAGGTACGGAGCCGTACTCTCGGTATGCAAACGAA
>DATAKN010000311.1:0-18786 GCA_036261595.1 Marmoricola sp. | reverse complement strand
CGAGATCACCGTGGTGCACCGGCACCTGGAGAAGGTGCTCAGCGACGTCCGCGAGGCCGTCGAGGACTGGCCGCGGATGCACGACCGGGTCCAGCAGATCCTCGACGACCTCGAGGAGCACCCGCCGCCGCTGCCCGAGGGAGAGCTCGAGGAGGGCGAGGCGTTCCTGCGCTGGCTGGCCGACAACCACTTCACGTTCCTCGGCTTCCGCGAGTACCGCCTGGAGCGCCAGGGTGACGACGAGGTGCTGGTCGCGCTGCCGGGCACCGGCTTCGGCATCCTGCGCGCCGACCCCGGCGAGCCGACCCCGCTGC
Source organism: Marmoricola sp. (assembly GCA_036261595.1). Lineage (GTDB taxonomy): Bacteria > Actinomycetota > Actinomycetes > Propionibacteriales > Nocardioidaceae > Marmoricola. The sequence goes on along the minus strand of DATAKN010000311.1, from coordinate 18,472 downwards.
CGCACCCGGCTGCCGACAAGGCGCGGGAGAAGACCTTGCTCGTGCTCGCCAAGGCGAACTCCAGGGCGACCGTGCACCGCCCGGTGCACCTGGACTACGTCGGGGTCAAGAAGTTCGACGAGCACGGCGACGTGGTCGGCGAACGACGCTTCCTCGGGCTGTTCTCATCCGCGGCGTACACCGAGTCCGTCACGCGCATCCCCCTGGCTCGGCAGAAGGCGCGCCAGGTGCTCGAGATCGCCGGCTACGAACCGATGAGCCACGCCGGCAAGGCGATGATGGACGTCCTGGAGACCTACCCCCGCGACGAGATCTTCCAGACCTCGGTAGACGACCTCGCCCCGATCGCCGCCTCGGTCATGCACGCGCGCGAGCGTCGCCAGCTCAAGCTGTTCCTGCGCAAGGACGTCTACGACCGGTTCTGGTCGTGCCTGGTCTACCTGCCCCGCGACCGGTACAACACGACCGTGCGGGAGCGGATCGCGTCGATCCTCAAGGAGCACCTCAACGGCGACTCCCTGGAGTACACCGCGAACGTCGGCGCCTCCTCGGCGGCCCGGCTGCACTTCGTGGTGCGACCGGCGCCCGGCGAGACCGTCGCGGAGCCCGACCTCGCCGATCTGGAACGACGCTGCATCGAGGCGGCCCGGTCCTGGCGCGACGACCTGACGGCCGCCGTGATCAGCGAGTACGGCGAGGAGCAGGGCAGCCGGCTCGCCCGGCGCTACGCCGACAGCTTCCCCGAGGCCTACAAGGAGGACTACCCACCCCGCACTGGTGCGGTCGACCTCGGGCGCCTGGAGGAGATCACCGACGAGCAGACGATCGGCCTGTCACTTCAGGAGACCCCCGACGCCTCGCCGGGGGAGGCACGGGTCAAGATCTACCGCGTCGGCTCGTCGCTGTCGCTCTCGCAGGTGCTGCCGACCCTCTCGGCGATGGGCGTCGAGGTCGTCGACGAGCGGCCCTACGAGCTCGAGGAGCTGCCCCGGCCGTCGTACATCTACGACTTCGGGCTGCGGTACGCCGGCGGGCTGCCCGACAACGCGCTCGACCTGTTCCAGGACACCGTGCTCTCGGTCTGGGACGGCCGCAACGAGAGCGACGGGTTCAACGCGCTGGTGCTGGCCGCCGGCCTCACCTGGCGGCAGGCGCTGCTGCTGCGCGCGTACGCACGCCACATGCGCCAGGGAGGCACCCCGTTCGCGCAGGACTACATCGAGGACGCGCTGCGGATCAACGTCGACATCACCCGCCTGCTCGTGCGGTTGTTCGAGGCCCGGTTCGACCCGGGCCGCAACGGCGATCTGGCGGCCGACAACGAGTCGCGCACGGCCACGTGCGCCGACCTCGAGGAGCGGATCCTCCGCGCGCTCGACGACGTCTCCAGCCTCGACCACGACCGGATCCTGCGGTCCTACCTGACCGCCATCAAGGCCACCTTGCGCACCAACTTCTTCCAGCAGGACAAGCACGGCGGCCTGCATCCCTATGTCTCGCTCAAGCTCGACCCGTCGGCGATCCCCGACCTGCCCGAGCCGCGCCCCAAGTTCGAGATCTTCGTGTACTCCCCGCGGGTGGAGGGTGTGCACCTGCGCTTCGGCGCAGTGGCCCGCGGCGGCCTGCGCTGGTCGGACCGCCGTGACGACTTCCGCTCCGAGGTCCTGGGCCTGGTCAAGGCGCAGATGGTGAAGAACACCGTGATCGTGCCGGTCGGTGCCAAGGGCGGGTTCTTCGCCAAGATGCTGCCCGACCCCTCGGACCGTGAGGCCTGGATGGCGGAGGGCATCGCCTGCTACAAGACGTTCGTCTCGGCGCTGCTGGACGTCACCGACAACCTGGTCGGCGGCGAGGTCGTGCCGCCCAAGCAGGTGGTGCGCCACGACGGTGACGACCCCTACCTGGTGGTGGCAGCGGACAAGGGCACGGCCACGTTCAGCGACATCGCCAACGCCGTCTCCGCCGAGTACGACTTCTGGCTGGGGGACGCCTTCGCCTCCGGTGGGTCCGTCGGCTACGACCACAAGGCCATGGGGATCACCGCTCGAGGCGCGTGGGTCTCGGTACGCCGGCACTTCCGCGAGATGGGCGTGGACTGCCAGAAGGAGGACTTCACCTGCGTCGGCATCGGCGACATGTCCGGTGACGTGTTCGGCAACGGCATGCTGTGCTCCGAGCACATCCGACTGGTCGCGGCCTTCGACCATCGCGACATCTTCCTCGACCCGGACCCCGACCCGGCCGCGTCGTACGCCGAGCGGAAGCGGCTCTTCGACCTGCCCCGCTCGTCCTGGCGGGACTACGACGCGTCGCTGATCTCCGAGGGTGGCGGGGTGTACCCGCGCACGGCGAAGTCGATCCAGCTCAGTGAGCAGGTGCGCACGGCGCTGGGCGTCGAGGCGACGGCGATGACGCCGGCCGAGCTGATGCGGGCGATCCTGGTCGCGCCGGTGGACCTGCTGTGGAACGGCGGCATCGGCACCTACGTGAAGGCGACGACCGAGTCCGACGCCGACGCCTCCGACAAGTCCAACGACGCGATCCGGGTCAACGGAGCGGAGCTGCGGGCCCGGTGCGTGGGCGAGGGCGGCAATCTCGGTCTCACCCAGCGCGGACGGATCGAGTACGCGCTGCAGGGATGTGGCGGTCGTGGCGGCCGGATCAACACCGACTTCATCGACAACAGTGCGGGGGTCGACACCTCCGACCACGAGGTGAACATCAAGATCCTCCTGGACCGGGTCGTGGCCGACGGTGACCTCACCGGCAAGCAGCGCAACGAGCTGCTCGCGTCGATGACCGACGAGGTGGCTCACCTGGTGCTCGGGGACAACTACGACCAGAACCTCGCGCTCGCCAACGGGCGCGCGCAGGCCCCCGCGCTGCTGCACGTCCACGAGGACTGGATGCGCACGCTCGAGCGGCGCGGGTTGCTCAACCGGGATCTCGAGGCGCTGCCGAGCCGCCGGGAGGTGGCCGGTCGGATCGAGCGGGGGGAGGGGCTCACCGGCCCCGAGCTGTCGGTGCTGATGGCCTACACGAAGATCGTGCTCGCCGACGACCTCCTCGACAGCGACGTCTCCGACGACCCCTTCCTGCGCAACGACCTCTACTCCTACTTCCCGTCGAAGATGCGACAGCACTACCGCAGCCACATGGAGCGGCACCCACTCCGGCGTCAGATCATCGTGACCCAGCTGGTCAACCAGCTGGTCAACAACGCCGGTACCACCTACGTCCACCGGCTCTCCGGCGAGACGGCCGCCAGCCCCGCGGACCTCACCCTGGCCAACTTCGTCGCCCGCGAGGTCTTCGGCGCGAAGGCTCTCGGTCGTGAGATCGCTCAGCTCGACAACGAGATCGACGCGGGTGACCAGACGCGGATGCGGCTGGAGGTCCGCACGCTGGTCGAGCGGGCGAGTCGGTGGCTGCTCAACAACCGCCGTCAGCCGCTCGACAGCGAGGCCACCGTCGAGGAGTTCGAGGTGGTCGTGGAGAAGGTGATGGCCGAGCTGCCGTCGCTGATGACCGGCAACGAGCTGGAGGCGTTCGAGCGTCGCCGCGATGCGATGACCGCGCGTGGCGTTCCGGAGGAGCTCGCGGTCCGGGTCGCGGTGTGCCCGCCGGCGTACATGGTCCTGGGCATCGTGCAGACCGCAGCCCGCATGGGGGTCGATCCGCTCGAGGTGGCTCGGGTGCACTTCGCCGTGGCCGAGCGTCTGGGTCTGCCGCTGCTGGTCTCGCGCATCCTTGCCCTGCCGCGGCACGACCGCTGGCAGACGATGGCGCGGGCAGCCCTCCGCGACGACCTGCACACGGTGCACGCCCAGCTCACGAGCCAGGTGCTCGCAGCGACCGATCCGGAGGCGGATGCGGCGACGCGGGTGGCTGCGTGGGAGGACAGCGACGGTGACGCGATCGCGCGGGCTGCGGCCACGTTCGAGGAGGTCTGCGCCGACGAGTCCGCCGACCTCGCCCGGATGTCGGTGGCGTTGCGCGTCGTACGCTCGCTGCTCGACGCGGCCTGAGCTACTCGATCAGTCGCACCGGGTCGCCGGCGATCGAGGCGCTCCAGGTGGTCGCGTCGGTCACGGATCCGGAGCCGAAGCTGACCTGGACGCGGAACCAGCACCCGCCCGGATGGTTGTAGTCGCAGTTGTAGCCGGGCGGGATCGGCACGCTGATCGTCTCGCTCTGGCCGTTCCAGCCCTTCTTGCCGTTGATGCCGCTCAGCGAGCAGGAGGGCAGCGTCATCGCCTTGTACCCACTGGCCGTGCAGTTGCGGATCGGCCCGGGGGTGGCCTCCGTGGGCAGGAGCACGCTCATGGTGCCGTTGGACGCCGCGTCACCGACGTCGAAGAAGTTGAACACCAGCGTCTTGCCGGCCGCGCCGGGAAGGACGCGGATGAGGTTGAAGACCGGCGCAGCGCTGTTGGCGTTGGCGAAGATCGGCATCCGGTCCCACGCCGCCATCGAGATCGTCCCGACCGTCGGGCCGAAGGCCCGTACGGCGAACCGGTTGCTGCCGTTGCCGGTGACGTTGGGGTCGTCGCCGGTCTGGGTGACGACCGGGCTGGTGGCCGGGTTCGCCACGAGGTAGCTGCCGGTCGCGGGGTCGACCGTGCCGCCGAGGGCGACGTTCGTGCGGACCTGCAGGTAGTAGTCCCCGGCCCGGGTCGGGGTGAACGTGCACAGCGGCACCCACTGGTGGAACACCCGCGCCAGCGCGGGGTTGTAGCCGGGCATGCCGTCGCGCAGGCTGTTCACGTTGACCTCGGGGGTCGTGTAGCCGGGGTACTGCCGGGTGCAGCCGGCCACTGGGGTCGCGGTGAGCGGGTTGAGGTCGTCGGCCGGCTCGCGCAGGGAGAACGACGTGATCGTGCCCTCCTCGGGACCTTTGCGAAGGCCCGCATTGCGGTCGTCCCCGGAGCAGAAGAGACCCGGTGCGTTGGCGTACCGCGTCGAGGCGTCCGTGGTGGCGTACGGGTTCCAGTCGTCCTTCCCCGCGCCGGTCGGGAAGGTGCCCGAGGGTCCGCCGTTGCACTCGCTGTTGGTCGAGGCGTACTCCGGGTCGTAGAGCTGCAGGTCGATGGACTGGCCGACCGCGGCCTGCTGCACGCGGAGCATGAGGAAGTACCCCTCCGGCCGGTACTCGGCGTTGCGGCCGTCAGGGGTGCAGCCGGACTCGCCGCCCTCGCAGTACCGGACGTTGTACTGGTCGCCCTGGGTCTTGTACACGTTCGGTCCGTGGATCGACATCCAGAACTGCGGTGTCCGGCTGCACGAGGCGCCGGCCGGGACGGCAAGCTGGGACACGATCGGCCCTGCGCCCGGTGTCCCGTCGGGCTCGTTGCCCAGCGTGTTGCACGGGCTGGCCATCGGTTGCGGCCCGGTGTAGTCGGCGACGCTGTGCCGCGACACGGTGGTCGACGACAGCCCGATCAGCTGGCCGAAGGCGTTCGACACCGTGCTGCTCACGGTCACGTTGAGCTCGCTCGGTTTGGCGCCGCGGGCGACGGACACCGAGCTCGGGTCGGGGAACCCGTTGCGCGCCGCGACGTCCCGCGCGACCGCCGTGGCCTGGGTGAGGTCTTGAGGCATCCAGGTCACGCCCGCGAGCGCCGCCGCGTCGGCCGCCTTCTGCGCCCGCTGGGCCTCCAGGTACCAGCGCGAGACGTCGACCGACAGGGCCCCGAGTCCGAAGAACACCGCGGAGGCGAACACAGCGACGATGACCGCGACCGCGCCGCGCTCGTCATACCGGGGCCTGGTCGTGCGGCTCATGGGTGCGGGTGCGGTCGAGTCGACTTGCAGGTGTCGTCGGAGAGCGGCTCGAACTTCATCACGGCCCGGTCGCTGAGCCCGATCGAGCCGAAGAGACCGGTCACCGGCTGGTGCGTCGCATGGATGTAGACCCCGAGCGTGTCCGATTCGTTGATGCAGGCGTCGATGGTCCTGGAGTCCCAGGCGCCGCTGTTGTACCGGAACGCGTCCAACGCGTCGCGCCAGACGAACTTCACGCAGTTGGGCACGCCGGCACAGGTCGACGGCATCGTGGTGGAACCTTCGGGACCGGGCACGCCGGCGCTGTTGGCCTTGTAGACCAGGATGTAGTCGATGGCGTCCTTGGGCATCGCCGAGCCGGCCCGCTGGATCGCATCTGCCGCCGCCTGGGCGAGTGCGGGAGAGCTGGCCGGCGTGCACGGTGGCGCCTGCGGGCCCGTCTCGCAGATGCCGGGCCCGGCGCCGGCGGCTGCCGATGCGACCCGGGCGCCGGTCCGGGAGGCGGAGGTCAGCGCTACGTCGTCGCGCAGGAGGAGGGTGACCTCGATGATGCCGAACAGCATCGTGGCGATGATCGGGATCACCAGGGCCGCTTCGACCGCGACGGCGCCGCGCTCGGACCGGCGTCTCCTCGGGAACATGGCTGACTCCTCACACGCCCCCCAAGGCAGGATCAGCGTAGGAGAGGATTGCTCTTTTTGCCCGCTTTTGACGTGACCGCGGGACCTTGGTCCGGGCCGGTCCGCCCGAACGGCTGACCGGATAGGTTTCGGCACATGAGTGCCATCGAGGTGCGCGACCTGGCGATCTCCTACGGAGAGGTCAGGGCCGTCGACGGGGTGAGCTTCGACATCCCCGAGGGAGAGTTCTTCGGCATCCTCGGCCCGAACGGCGCGGGCAAGACCACGACGCTGGAGCTGGTGGAGGGACTGCGCCGCCCGGACCGGGGCGAGATCCGCGTGCTCGGGCAGCAACCGTGGCCCCGCAACCCTCGGCTGCTGCCGCGGATCGGGGTGCAGCTGCAGACCTCGGCGTTCTTCGAGCGGCTCACGGCCCGGGAGCAGATCCACACCTTCGCCGCCCTGTACGGCGTACCGAGCCGGCGCGGCGACGCGTGGCTGGAGCGCGTGGGACTGGACGACAAGGCCGGCGCTCGTACCGAGGACCTCTCCGGTGGCCAGGCGCAGCGGCTCGCGATCGCGTGTGCGCTGGTGCACGAACCCGACCTGGTCTTCCTCGACGAGCCCACGGCGGCGCTCGACCCGCAGGCCCGGCGGAACCTGTGGGACCTGCTTTCTGGCCTCAACGACTCCGGCCGGACGGTGGTCCTGACCACCCACTACATGGACGAGGCCGAGGCCCTGTGTGACCGGGTCGCGATCATGGACCACGGGCGGATCCTCGAGCTCGACACGCCCCGTGCCCTGGTGCGCGGGCTGGACGCGCCCGTGCGGATCTCCGTCGCGGCCCGGCTCGATGCCGAGGAGGCGCACGCCCTGCCCGGCGTCGATGCCGTGAGCCAGCAGGACGGGGACACCACCGTGACCACCCGAGTTCCGGCCCGGGTGCTCTCCGAGCTGGCCGCTCGCGACCGACTCGAGGGGCTGCGCGTCCACGGGGCCACGCTCGAGGACGTGTTCCTGCACCTGACCGGACGGGAGTACCGGGCATGACGGGTGTCGAGACCGAACCCGTGGCGACGAGGTCCGATGAGCCGAGCAGCGAGGGGACGCGGCCGGTCAGCCCGTTTCGCGCGCTGTCGATCGCGATGGCCAAGGGCTTCTTCCGTGATCGGGCTTCGGTGTTCTTCTCGGTGGTGTTCCCGCTGATGTTCCTGTTCCTGTTCGGCGGGGTGTTCGCCGACCAGGGGCAGAGCCGCAGCGACCTGGTCCAGATCGGGGCGGTGCCGCTGGTCGACCAGATGTCCGCGGACGCCCGCACCGCGTTCCGGCATGCCTTCGACGTGACCCGTACGTCGGACCGGGCGGCTGCGCTGGAGAAGGTGCGCAAGGGTGATGCGGACGCCGCGATCGAGATGTCCGGCAGCACCTTGGTCGCCCACTACACGCAGACGGACCAGGTGAAGGCGGCCGTCACCCAGGGCACGCTGAAGGCCTTCGTCGACGCGGCGAACGCTGCCGCGTCCCGGTCGGCTCCCGCCTTCTCGTTCCGGGCGGAGCCGGTCGAGGACGCCTCCCTGAAGACCATCCAGTTCGTCACACCGGGCCTGCTCGGGTGGGCGGTGGCAATGAGTGCGGCTTTCGGGGCGGCGGCCACGCTGCAGGGATGGCGCCAGTCCAAGCTGTTGCGCAGGCTGCAGCTCTCACCGGTGCCGACCCGGTCGATCGTCGGGGCGCGCATCGGTGTCACGATCGGCATCGCCCTGGTCCAGATGGCGATCTTCGTCGGTCTCGGGTCGAGCCTGCTGGGTCTCCGGCTCGACGGGTCCTGGTGGATGGCGATCCCGCTGCTGGTCTGCGGCACGCTGGCGTTCATGTCGATCGGCCTCCTGGCCGGATCGATCTCGCGGACCACCGAGGGCGCGGTCAACATGGCGAACTTCATCGTGCTGCCGATGGCGTTCCTCAGCGGGTCGTTCTTCCCGCTGGACAGCGCACCGGGCTGGCTCCAGGTGATCTCCCGCGCCTTGCCGCTTCGCCACCTCAATGACGGCATGCTGGACGTCATGGTGCGCGGCCAGTCGTGGACCGCGGCATTCGCCCCGATGGCCATCCTGCTGGGGTTCACTGTCGTGCTGACCGCCGTTGCCGCCAGACTGTTCCGCTGGGAGTCCGCATGACCAGCCGTCGGCCAGCGACCCCGACGCCCATCCGAGCCCGACGACACCGGAGCCACGCATGAACCTCGCTGACCTGTCCGCTGCCGACCTGGCTCGTCGGATCGCCTCCGGGCAGGCGAGTGCCGCCGAGGCGGTGGAGGCCTCACTCGAGCGCATCGAGCGTCGCAATCCCGGGGTCAACGCGTTCTCGGTCGTGCTGGCCGATGATGCCCGTGTCGACGCGGCACGGCTCGATCGGGAGCGAGCGGCGGGGAAGGCGACCGGCCCGCTGCACGGCGTACCGGTGGCGATCAAGGAGGAGATCGACGTCGCCGGCTGCGTCACCACCTACGGTGGCCGGGGCAACTCGACACCGGCCGCCACGGACGGCGAGGTCGTACGCCGGCTGCGACAGGCCGGAGCGGTCATCGTCGGCAAGACCCGCATGCCTGAGTTCGGGCAGTGGCCGTTCACCGAGTCCGTCGACGGAGGGATCACCCGCAACCCGTGGGACCGCACCCGCACTCCGGGTGGTTCCAGCGGCGGGACCGCGGCGGCCGTGGCGCTGGGCATGGTGCCGGTCGCGATCGGGGGTGACGGTGGCGGCTCCATCCGCATCCCGTCCGCCTGCTGCGGGCTCTTCGGCCTCAAGCCGACGCGTGGTCGGGTCACGAGTCACCCGCTGCCCCACCTCTGGTGGGCCCTGGGCACGTGCGGGCCGCTGACCCGCACGGTCCTGGACTCCGCCCTCGTGTACGACGTGATCCGGGGCAACGTGTCCACCGACCGGTTCACGGCTCCCGAGCCGCCGACCAGCTTCATCGCGGCGGCCGGCTCCGATCCTGGACGACTGCGGATCGGTTGGTCGACGCGACCGGTCACGCGGGGAGTGCGGCCGGCTCGCGAGCACGTCGAAGCCGTCGAGGAGACGGTCCAGCTGCTCGCCGGCCTCGGGCATGACGTTCGAGAGGTCGACCCGCACTACCCCGACCCGACGGCGGCGTTCGTGCCTCAGTTCTTCGGTGGCGTGCGCGACGAGGCCGACCGGGTCGAGCACTTCGAACGGCTGGAGAAGCGCACCCGGGAGGTCTACCGCCTCGGAAGCTGGGTGACCCAGGGAGTGCTCGACCGGGCCATGGCTGCGGGAGATCGCGTCGCGGCACGCGCGAACCGGGTCTTCACCGGGCTGCCGGGGCAGGAGCCGGTCGACGTGCTGCTGACCCCGGTGATCGGCCCGCGTCCGCGGCGAGTAGGAGTCCTGGAGCGCGGGGGAGCAGTGTCGGCCGCCTTGAAGGCGACACCGATGATCGCGTGGACGGCGCTGTGGAACGTGACGGGCAACCCAGCCGCCTCCGTGCCGGCCGGGCTCGGCGTGGACGAACTCCCGCTCGCGGTCCAGCTGGTCGGCCGGATCGGTGACGAGACCACCCTGCTGCGACTGTCGGCCCAGCTGGAGCGCGCCCGTCCGTGGCCGCTGCTGACCGGCGAGCACGGGGCCACCCGTTGAACCTCCTGCTCACTCCGAAGGCCTGGGTACGCCGACACGTCGTGGGGCGGGTGCTCGACCTGCCCAGCCCGATCGCGGGCAGGACCGTGATGGTCACCGGAGCGTCGTCGGGGATCGGCGAGGCGACGGCGAAGGCAGTGGCCGCCCGAGGCGCGGCCGTGCTCCTGGTCGCTCGGCGCGCCGACGACCTCGAGCGGGTGCGATCCGAGATCCAGGCGAGTGGCGGCACGGCGTACTGCCACCCTTGTGATCTCACCGACGGCGATGCCGTGGACGCCATGGTCGCGGCGGTGCTCGACGAGCACGGAGCCGTGGACATGCTGGTCAACAACGCGGGTCGCTCGATCCGTCGGTCCCTGGAGTACTCCTACGACCGGATGCACGACTTCGAGCGCACGATGGCGGTGAACTACTTCGCACCGGTCCGGCTGATGCTCGGCCTGCTTCCGGCGATGCGGGCCCAGCGATACGGCCACGTCGTCAACGTGCTCAGTTGGGGGGTGCAGGTCAAGGCACCTCGGTTCAGCGCCTACCTGGCCTCCAAGACCGCACTGGACACGTGGAGCCGGATCGCCGGCCGGGAGACGTACGCCGACAACGTCACCTTCACCAACGTGCGGCTCCCGCTCGTGCGCACCGACATGATCAAGGACACCGACGTCTACCACGGGTCGCGTGCCAAGACGCCCGAGCAGGCTGCGGAGATCCTGGTGCGGGCGCTCGAGGACCGTCCGCTGACGATCAGCACGGCAGTCGGCAACCTCGCCGAGGTGCTGAACCTGCTGGCGCCCCGGCTGATGGACGCGGCGGCTGCAGCCGGGTCGCGGCGGTTCCCGGACTCTCCGGCAGCGCGGGGTGAACGCGCGTCGGTGGGTTAGGCGGCTTTCTTCGCGGCCTTGGCCGGCGTCTCGTGGCCGGGCTTCTGCACGGGTTTCTTGGTGGGCTTGCCCGACGAGCCGGTGCGTACGCCGAGCGGGTCGGCGAACACGATGATGTTGCTGGTGTAGTCCCGACCGGTCCAGCCGGTGCAGGTGACCAGCACGAGACGGTTCGTCTTGCGGTCCTGGCTGAACAGGTCGTTCGCGTGGGCGGCGACCTCGGCCCTGGTGTAGACGAACACCTTGGTGGCCTCGTAGTCGACGGTGCCGCGCGGCGTACGGATCTGGATGAGGGAGCCCGGGCGGAGGTCGCCGAGACGATTCATGACGCCTCCGCCGGTGTGCACGGTGTGGCCCGTGATCAGCGTCTGACCGGAGGTGGCGCCCGGCTTCGCGCTGCGCTGCCACCAGCCGACGTCGTGCACGTCGGAGGGCGGGGTGAGCACGCCGTCGGGTGCGATCTCGATCGGAAGGATCGGGGCCCGCAGCTTGATCTCGGGGACGATCAGCTGCTCGGGGTTCGAAGGCTTCGCGAGCTGGCGGTAGGTGATGCCGGAGGCCTGGCTCGCTCCGGCGACGCCGGGGGAGGGAAGGACGAAGCCGACGACCACCATCGCCAGGAAGATCACGAGGAGTCTCGTGCTCAGCCCAGCGAGGCGGTCGTCGGCTCTGTCGGTCATGTGCGGTCGTGCGTCACTTGTGCAGCATGCGGCGGTAGCCGGCGAGACCAGCGGTGCCCGCGAGCAGCAGCAGCGCGGCGGTGGCGCCGAGCACGTTGCGCGCAGTGTGGTCCTCGTGACCGGCCAGGCCGGAGTCCACGACGGTCGGCACCTTGGGCAGGGCAGCGGCCTTGGGCGGCTTCACCTGCGCGACCGGAGCGGACGGGGCTGTGATGCGGGTGTTCGGTCCACAGGTCACGCGGCCGATCCGGCCCTCGACGAGGTCCGACCCAACCTGCTGCTTGACAGCAGGAAGCACCTCAGCGTGCAGCGCCGTGACGTCGATGCTGCGGCCGTTGTCACCGTGGGTCGTCTCGCGGAGCGTGATCTCGGCAAGGTACTGAGCGATCGCGTCTGTCAGCGGCTTCAGGCCGTCGAGCACCTGGTTGAGGACCTGGGTCTGAATGGTGGACGGGAGCGTCGCGAGCGGCGTCCCGGCGAGCTGACCCTGGATGAAGGTCGAGAGGTACGTCGTGAGCGCGTCGGTCACCATCGTCGTCGCACCCTTGGTGTCACCGAAGACCTTCTGGTTCTCCTGGGGGTGCACCGGCAGGTTCACGAGCGTGATCGGCTGCTGTCCCGGGAGGGCCAGCTGGATCGCCGAGTCGGCGACCGTGGCGTCGCCCGTGGCGGCGTCAGGGTTGGCCTGGCAGACGCCGGAGATCACGCCCAGGTTGCCGACCAGGCCGATCTGGCCGAGGGGCGTGGCGCCGAGCTGCGTCGAGATCTTGTCGACGGCGGCACTCAGGCTGCCGAAGGCGTTGTCGAGTGCAGCCTGGAGACCGGGGATCTGGCTGATCGCGTCACTCAGGGCGGTCTTGTCGGTCAGCAGCGCCTTGCCGAGGGTCAGCTGACCGAGGTTGAGCGTGATCGCGCCCGAGCCCTTCAGGTCACAGGACTCCTTGCCGACGGTGACCACGCCCGGTCCGCCGTTGCCGTCCGAGGCAAGGCCGGCGCACGCGTAGGACGTGCCGTCGGGGTTCGCCCCGGCCTGCTGCGGAAGGACGGCAGCCTTGAGCGCCGAGTTGTCCGGCAGCACACCGACGAGGTTCGGGATCGTGCTGTTGTCGCTCTTGGTCTCGGTGGTGCCGTCGTTCGCCGCCGTGACCTTCTGTGCAATGAGGGTGTGGCCCGCGAGTGACAGGTTGAGACTCTCAGCTGTTGCCTGCGAGGTGCCGGCTGCGGCGAAAGCCGGCGCGACCGCCAGTGCGGCGACCGTGGTCGCCCCCATGACCGCTCCGTACCGCAACACACGTCGTTTCAAGTTGTTTCCTCCCGGAGGGGTACCGCTTCTCCCGCGACACCGTGACAATTGACCAATTTCGGACCTCTTCAGGACCGTAAAGCGGTCGGCACTCTATGAGCGCACTGGCTCAACGCGCAACGCCACTCGCAGTTACGCCGGAAGTGTCCGGAAAAGAGGTGGTCTGGACCGGCCTATGGTCCAGATCACATCCACCTCATCGGTGACAGCGCGGTCAGCTCGCCTTGCGGGCAGCCTTCTTCGCGGCGGTCTTCTTGGCCGCGATCTTCTTGGCCGGTGTCTTCTTCGCCGACTTCGCGGCGGTCTTGCGCGACGGTGCCTTGTCCGCCGTCTGCCTGCCGGCCGACCGCGCGCTGCGCTTGCTGGCCGGCTCCTCCTCGGCGTCGGGCGCAGCGCCGGAACCCTCACCGCGGGCACTCTTCGCCGCCTCCACGCTGCGCTGGAGCGCGGCGAGCAGGTCGACGACCTCGCCCCCGGTCTTGCGCTCCTTCGGGGCGGCCTTGACCTCACCGCCCTCGACCTTGGCCTTCACCAGGGCCTCGACGGCCTGGCGGTAGTCGTCCTCGTACTCGTCGGGCTCGAAGTCGCCGGCCAGCGTCTCGACCAGCATCTTGGCCATCTTCACCTCGGCCGGCTTGGCCTCGGTGGTGTCGACGGAGGCGAAGTCGGCCTTGCGGATCTCGTCGGGCCACATCATCGTCTGCAGCACGATCACGTCGTCACGCACGCGAAGCACGGCCAGCGACATGCGGTTGCGCAGGGAGACGGTGACCAGCGCCATCCGGTCGGCCTCTTCGAGCGCTTGGCGCAGCAGCGCGTACGGCTTCGCGCCGGACTTCTCCGGCTCGAGGTAGTAGGACTTCTCGAAGAGCATCGGGTCGATCTGGTCGCTGGGCACGAACTTCTCGACGCTGATCTCGCGGCTGCTGCTGGCGGGGAGGTCGGCCATGTCGGAGTCGTCGAGGATCACCAACTCGCCGTCCTCGGTCTCGTAGCCCTTGGCGATGTCGGCGTACGGAACCTCTTCGCCGTCGATGCTGCAGATCCGCTGGTACTTGATCCGCCCACCGTCCTTGGCGTGCACCTGCCGGAACGAGATGTCCTTGCTCTCCGTCGCGGCGTACAGCTTGACCGGGACGCTGACGAGACCGAACGAAACGGCACCCTTCCAGATCGCACGCATGGCGCCAGTGTGTCCTCCCCGGTCGTGGTCCGCCACCTCAAAGCGTGACCGTCGCAGCGCCCACTGGGTGTACCCGGACCAGCCTCGGAGCATGTCCGATCCGCCCGCGCGGTCGGTGGGCTGCGTCAGGATGGGCCGCATGCAGCCGATGCTCGCGACCCGCGGTGACCACGTGCCGACCGGGTCGGACTGGTTCCACGAGGTGAAGTGGGACGGCATCCGCGCCCTGGTGGAGGTCGTCGACGGCCGCGTCCGGGTCTGGTCACGCAACGAGAACGACATCTCCGTGGCCTGGCCCGAGCTGCAGGCGCTCGCGGGCATCGGGCGTGACGTGCTGCTCGACGGCGAGATCGTCGCGCTCGGCCACGGGGTGCCCACGTTCGGGGCGCTCGCGGACCGCATGCACGTGCGCGACGCTGCCAAGGTGGCCAGGCTCGCCAGGAGCAATCCGATCACGCTGCTGGTCTTCGACCTGCTCCGACTCGACGGACGTGACCTGACGCGGGAGCCCTTGCGCGAGCGCCGCCGGTTGCTCGAGCTGCTGCCGCTCGACGCACCAGCGATCGCGGCGGCCCTCCAGGTGCCGGCGACGTACGACGACGGGCCGGCTCTGCTCGACGCGGCCGAGGCCCAGGGCCTGGAGGGGATCGTCAGCAAGCGTTGGTCGTCCTGCTACCACCCGGGTCGCCGGAGCCGCGACTGGCTGAAGTTCCCGATCCGGCCCACCGCGTCGTACGTCGTGGGCGGCTACCGGTTCGAGACCGACAGCGACCACCGCCTGGGCGCGGTCCTCGTCGGCGAACCCACCAGTGGCGGTCTGGTGTTCCGGGGCAAGGTCGGCTCCGGCATCGCCGGGAAGGCCGGCCAGCGCCTCGGCGACCTGTTGCGCCCGCTCGCCCGCGACTCATCGCCGTTCGCGGCCCCGCTGCCACGGGCGGACACCCTCGGCACCGTCTGGGTGGACCCGGAGATCGTGGTCGACGTGCAGTACCTCGCGCTCACGCGCGACGGCCGGCTGCGCCAACCGGCGTACCGTGGGGTCCGCAGCGACCTCGACCCGACCGACCTGACTGGCAAGGGAGACGCGTGATGGCTCGGCTCCGCGCACTATTGCTGGCCCTACCGCTCGTGCTCGGTGCCAGCGGCCCGGCCACGGCGACCACCCTCGACTCGGGACACGTGGCCACCTCGGCCGTGTCGACCGCCGCTCCCGCCCGGGCCGCGACCAGCACCGTCTCGCTCGACGGCGTGACGGTCCGGCTCGCCGTCGACAGCCGGCAGGTGATCACCGTCAAGCACACGACCGGCTACCACGCGCGGGTCTCGTTGTGGCAGCGCCAGGACGACTCCTGGCAGCTGCGGGAACGCAGCCGTGCTGGGCGGATCGGATACGGCGGCCTGGTCGCCCCCCACGCCCGCAAGCAGGCCACCGGAGCCACACCGCTGGGCACCTACCGGTTGCTGTGGGCCTTCGGCCGCCACCCCGACTCGACGGCATGGGCCCTGCCGTACCGCCGGATCGCACCCGGTGACTACTGGGTCGAGGACAACGCGTCGCCGTACTACAACCGCTACCGCAACAAGGCCCAGGGCGGCTTCCGCTGGTGGCTGCCCATGACCGACGCCAACTCCTCCGAGCTGCTCGGTCACTACGTCACCCAGTACGAGTACTCCATCGTCATCGGGTTCAACTACTGGCAGCCGGTACGCCACCGGGGTGCCGGCATCTTCTTCCACGTCAACGGGCCGGGCGCGACCGCCGGCTGCGTCTCGGCACCTCGCTGGCTGCTGCGCCGCACGATGGCCGAGCTCGACCCGGCGCTGAACCCGGTCATTGCGATCGGGCGGTGAGCGCCACGTGGGGGACGAGCGCACCGAGGTGCGCGTGGAGGTGGACGGCCACACCCTGACGCTGGTCAACCTCGAGAAGGTGATGTACCCCCGCACCGGCACCACCAAGGGCGAGGTACTCCACTACTACGCCCAGGTCGCGCCGCGCATCCTGCCGGTGCTCGCCGACCGGGCGGTCACCAGGATCCGCTGGCCGCACGGCACGGGTGAGCAGTCGTTCTTCGAGAAGAACGTCCCCAGCGGCACGCCGAGCTGGGTACGCACCGTCAGGGTGCCGACCACGGGGTCGCGCACCGCCACGAAGGAGGCCGGCACCCTGGAGTTCCCCGTCGTGGACTCGCTGGCGACGCTCACCTGGCTGGTCAACCTCGCGGCCCTCGAGCTACACGTGCACCAGTGGACCGTCGACGCCCAGGGCCGGCCCGAGCACCCGAACAAGATGGTGATCGACCTGGACCCGGGGGAGCCGGCCGGCCTGATGGAGTGCTCCCGGCTCGCACTGCTGGTGCGCGACCGGCTGGCGGCGGACGGGCTGGACTGCCATCCGGTGACCAGCGGGTCCAAGGGCATCCACCTGTACGCCGACCTCGACCGGTCACGCGACTCCGACGAGGTCCGGGACTACGCCAAGGGCATTGCCGAGGAGCTCGAGAAGGCCCATCCGGCCCTGGTCGTCTCCCAGATGACCAAGGCGCGGCGTGGCGGCAAGGTCTTCCTGGACTGGTCGCAGAACAGCGGCTCGAAGACCACGATCGCGCCCTACTCCCTGCGTGGCCGGGACGTTCCGACCGTCGCGGCGCCGCGCACGTGGGAGGAGATCGAGGCCGGTGCCGAGGACCCGTTCGGCATCGAGCACCTGCGCTTCGACGAGGTCCTCGACCGGGACGTCTGAGCTCCCGCCGGGCGCCGCCCGAGGACGTCTCCCGCGCCGCGGTCCTGCATGGATCTGCACCGCACGATCCGGCACGGGATGACTATTTACTTTCCCCCTGCGGAAGCCTGACATTTGGTGCACTTTGGTTGGGCTGCCTCGGGCATCCATGGGCCTGACCCCGGATAAGGAGCACTCGTGAAGAAGTCCTGGATCGTCGCCTCGGTGGGAGCGGCGTCACTGGTCGCTGCTGCACTCGCGACCGGCCTCTCGTCCGCCTCCGCCGCGCCGTCGGCCAAGCTGCACCCGACCAGGGTGTGCCTGTCCGTGGCCGCGAAGGGGGAGGCGACCTGCCACGCGCTGAAGATGGTCAACGCCAAGGGAGCAGCGCCCACCGCGTCGACGCCGCCGGCCGGCGGTCTCACGCCGACCCAGCTGCGCTCGGCGTACAACCTGAACGGCACCTCGGGTGCCGGGCGCACGGTCGCGATCGTCGATGCCTACGGCTACACCAACCTCGAGCGCGACCTCGGCGTCTACCGCAAGCAGTTCGGCCTCACGCCCTGCACCACGGCGAGCGGCTGCCTGAAGATCATGAACCAGAACGGCGGCACGTCGCTGCCGCGCATGGACGTCGGCTGGGCGCAGGAGCAGGCTCTCGACGTCGACGCCGTCTCCGCTGCGTGCCCGGACTGCAAGATCCTGGTCGTCCAGGCGTCGAGTGCGTCGTTCGCCAACCTCGGGACCGCCGTCAACACGGCCGCCAAGCAGCCGGGTGTCGTCGCGATCTCGAACAGCTACGGCGGTGGCGACGCGGCCGACACGTCGTACGGGTCCTACTACAACCACCCGGGCATCGCCGTGACCGCCTCCACCGGTGACAACGGCTACCAGGGCGGCAGCTACCCGGCTTCGTCGTCGTACGTCACTGCGGTCGGCGGGACGTCGCTGGCGATGAGCGGTACGACCCGGACCTCGGAGACCGTGTGGAGCGGCGCCGGCTCGGGATGCTCGTCCTACAACCCGGCGCTGAGCGCGGCCTCGTCGTACAACACCGGCTGCGGCAAGCGCGCGATGGCCGACGTCTCCGCGGCGGCCGACCCGAGCACCGGCGGCATGGCGGTGTACTACCCGACCTCGAAGTCGAACTCCACGTGGGGCCAGTTCGGCGGTACCAGCGAGTCGTCGCCGATCATCGCGTCCGTCTACGCGCTGGCCGGCAACACCGGTGCCGGCGTCGGGGGCTACCCGAACGCCACGCCGTACGGGCACCCGGGCTACCTGTTCGACGTCACCTCCGGCAGCAACGGCACCTGCCCGACCACCCAGTGGTGCAACGCCCGCGCCGGCTGGGACGGTCCGACGGGCCTCGGTACGCCGAACGGCGTCGGGGCCTTCTAGCTCCGTAGCCCCGAGCACGACAAGGCCGCAGGTCGGGTAGGTCCCGACCTGCGGCTTCGTCGTTTCTACGGGGCGACTCTCCGGGGTGCCCGGCTCAGTCGTCGCCGGCCGGTGCGCCGGTGGTCGGGTCGAGCACCAGGCGGCTCCGGATCGGCTTGCGGAAGTCGAGCATCGAGGTGATCGAGCCCGCGATCCGGTCGAAGGAACCGTCGATGCGCTCGCCACCGAGCCAGTT
>DATAKN010000307.1:0-17832 GCA_036261595.1 Marmoricola sp. | reverse complement strand
GTGGCCAGGGGCGGGGTCGAACCGCCGACCTTCCGATTTTCAGTCGGACGCTCGTACCAACTGAGCTACCTGGCCGTGTTCTCGCAGTGTCTTCATCCGCATGCGGCCTGACCTGCTCAAACGGATCGCCAGGTCGCCCTGGCGTCGAGCAAGCATAGCGCATCCCCGGATGCCGCTCCCTGCCACGTCGTGCCATCTGGTGCCACCCCGATTCTGGGTCGCTGCTAGCCTAGTACGAGGTCAACGTAATACATCAGAGGCCACTGAGGAAGCCCTGCTCGTTATCTCGGGCGCCCAAGCCCCTCGTCGGGACCAGCTGGACCGACTTGTCCAGCTCGCGCCGTAGGTGCGACGTCGAGCGCATGGAACGGAGGTCGACGCGTCGATCCCGCCCTGCCGCGAGGGCAACCGTGAGCGGGTGTCCCCGCGGGGCGTGGAGGCTGACCTCATCGTGGCCAGGCATCGTAACGGCCCGACCGACACGATCGTCGTCGCGTTCCCGAACCACTACTCGCGCCTCGTACGCATGGCCACCAAATGACCCACCACCACTGCCGCCACGGTCGTGAAGTCGGACTTTGCGACAGGAAACCGGACCTTGTCCGAGATTGCCGGCCATTCGGTAACACCGTGTAGTGGCGCCGTCCCTCCGGCCCTGGGCAAGGTGCGGCAGGATGAGATCTGCTCTCCGTGCCCGCGGAGCCTGTGGCATGAGCCCTGCGCACGGGAAATGTAGGGATCTTCTATACGTACCTAGTTGTTGCTATACCTCGGCTCGGGCGAGGGGCCGGTGCTCGATCACGTGCCAAGGCGGCGAAGCGCGAGCCGCCTGGACCGGAGCGTTGCGGACGACCGCGGCCAGCGGACCCGATCGGCGGCGCCTGTGTGCGAGGACATGGAGCGCCGTCGCCGTGGCGGCACGCCGCCACACAGTGGTGACAGTCGGTCGACGCCCGGACGTGGCCGGGGTAAGCATCGCGGATGACACCCCAATAACAAAAAGTATCAAGGCGTAACAACAGGCTAGGGGCCCTGACGCCCCGGCGCTCCGGGGTGGGTGTCGGGTCGGAATCGCGTGGGTGGTCGCTGGTTGGTCCCGTAGCCGGTGAGACCTGCCGATAGCACCGGCATGGTTAACATGGAAGCGCAGATCCCCCACCGAGGCGACGTACTGGCTGGCGTGCCCTATGGCGCTCACCTTTGGGCAGTGGTCGATCGTCCACTGCAGCTTTTCGCGGAACTGCTCCGCGGCGAGTTCGCGTCCGACCCAAGGATGTGTCGCCTCGCGGCGGCCGAGGTCGCGGTGCAGAGCGAGATGCGCTGGTATGGACATTACCGACTGTTGCCTGCGGCCAGCGGGTCCTGGGCCGGCCACTTCGCCGAGCATCGGCACAAGTGCGACTGCGAGACAGCCCTGTGCAGTCTGTTCCTGGACGACCGGCTGCGGGCAGCGATCACCTGCATCAGCGCGGCGGCCGCATCAGCCGTGGTCTGGCTTAAGCCTGAAGCCCTCGCCCGCGCGTACGCCCTGGCGGCCGTCGGGGTGGCGACGGTCGCCGCCGCGCGTGACGGACGGCTACGTGGACTCCCTCATCCCGGACGGGGTGATCCTGTGGGCTAGGGAACAGTACGACTCCTTTCTGCTCTAGCAGGACCGTGGCCTGTGGCAGTCGCCCGGCCCCTCGATAGCAAGTGATAGGCGGCTATTGTGTCTCGCCCCGGGTTCAGTGGAGGCTCTGCCGCCGCTCGCGTGACGGACGGCTTCGCGGACTCGCTCATCCCGAACGAGGTGGTTACCTGGGCTTGGAGCCAGTACGACTCCTTCCTGCCATAGCAGGGCGTGGCCGGTGTCAGTCCCCGGCCCCTCGATAGCAACTAATAGGCGGCTATTGCGATTTCCTAATTCTTTGGCACAGCGTCCGCATCGGCTCCCTCCGCCCGGGGGGGGCACGGCGACGCGTCCTTGGGCCCCTGGAACGGCGGCCTCCGTGCTCGCGGGTGGCGCTCCGCCGCTAGCGATCGGGTTGGCGAGGAGTTTGGTTCGTCAAGGAGCCCTGACCAGACGGGCTGACTCGCTTGTGGGGCTTCGTGCCGACTGTGATCGGCAGCGGCTGCGACGCAGGGCTCAGCACATTGCCTCCGGCAAGCCAATGCCGCTGTGCCCTGAGTGCCCGGCTGGTGGGTGGTCGGGCTCGGGGGTAATCGAGGAAGGCTGCCGACACGCGTCACATGGTTTGGACGTACCGCTCCTGTGCCAGCCCGGCTTCGCACCGGATCTCGGCCGATGCGCGGAAGCCGTGGCGTTCGTACAGCGCTTTGGCTGGCTCGCTGGTGACGTCCACCCAGAGCATCAGGCCGCCGCCGTCCCGTTCGCGCCAGCACTGAATAGCCACTTCAAGCAGGCGTGTCGCCACACCACGGCGACGCCACGCCCGTGCCACCCAAAGGCTGTGCAGCTCCGCAACGGTCCGGGTGTCCGGTGTGACGCTCAATGAGCCGACCACACCGACGTCCGACACCGCATGCCACGCCGTGCTGGTGCCCTGGCGCTCACGCCACCGCGCCTCATCGAGAGCCCGAACGGCGCCGTCCCCGCCCCCGAACGACCACGACGTCTCGGCCAACATTGCCAGCCGTAGATCTCGCACATGCGGCCAGTCGTCGGGGCCCACTTCGCGGATGCGCAGCGACTCGCTCACCGTCTCGTCCCACTCCCTGCGCACGTGACCGCGCGTCGCCGGACGACGGCCGAGCCAGGTCCGCCGGCCGATTCCTGATCATCATGACCGCCCGGTATGTCCGGAGGCTAGAGGTGACTCAGGGGTTCAAGCAGCCATGTGGGCCAGCGTGCGCTGAGAACCCATCCGCCACGGGGCACCGGCGCGTCAGCATGAGACGATCGACCGACCCAGGCGCTTCGTGAACCGGCCCCAGCCGGCGGGCCGGCCCCGATCAATGATCCGGGGCCAAACCTAAGCGAACGTCAGGCGGGGACGGTGATCGCTGCCAGCGTCGACCACAACCGCAGTCACGTCGGCCGCGATCCGTCCGGCGCGCAGAACCGCCTGGAAGTCGATGCCGTTCGTCTCCATGAGTTCTTTCGCCAGCCCGAGCAGTTGCGGAGACTCGGCGCGGCCGAGTGGATTGGGTTCCGGCAGGCCCCACATCGATAGCTGTTGGTTTGCTCGTCGATAGGAAGCGTCCGACAACCTTCCCAATGCGTGCGCGCGGAAAACGAGGGCACGAAGACTGACGCCCCAGTGGCTCTTGAGTTCATGGAACGCCCGCCAGTCGATGCGGCGTGGGAGTTGGTCAATTATTTCGTCGCGTGGCATCAGGAGCTCGGCGGCGAACATGTTGGCCTGTTGCTCGACCGTCTTCGAACCCGGTTCGGCGTCCGGGTGGAGAACGATGTGGCCTAGCTCGTGCGCAGCATCGAACCTGCTCCGGGCGCGGTCTTCCTTGGCTGGACTGAGGAACACCAGAGGTCGACGGCCAGCGGTGGTTGAGAATGCATCGACCGCCGCGTCGGTATCCGGAGGCAAGCGCAACGTCACAATTCCATGAGCCTCAAGAAGCTGAACCACGGAGGGTACCGGGCCGCTCGCGAGTCCCCAGGCGTGGCGAACTTCTTGCGCAGCAGATGCGATAGCCCCCTCGGTGAGCCCATCCGGCAGGCTCAGCTCTGGCAGGTCGACTTCGGGGAGTTCTACATACTGGCCGAGCAAGTTCACCAGTTCGAGGGACAGCTCACCATACGCGAGAGCTTGTTCTCGAGCGGCCGCGGTCGTTGACCTGAGCGAGCGGAAATGAGCTTCGGACGCGGGCAGCACCGTCAACGGCCGGCTGAGCCCAAAGAACTCACGTGGCATGCCGAGGGCTAAGCAGATCTTGGCGAGGACCACCTGTGTTGGGTTTGGTCCGTCGTGCTGCTCATACTGCGCGATAGCAGAGGGTGAGACGCCGACCTCTCTGGCCAACGAACTCTTCGTCTTACGGCGCAACCTGCGGGCGACCGTCAAGCGCGTTCCGTCGAAGTCGGTAGATTGCGCGGGCGGCCGCGGTCCGGCGTTCACGCCCCGCCCACGGACGCGCGCTTGGGCTTCAAGGTGACCGAGGGCTGCGTGGCCGGCTTTTGGTCGAAGTTGGGGCCTTCGGGCCCACGCCGTCGGGTGTGGATCGTGCGGTTGCGGTCGTCGTCCCGGTCGTGCCACAGCGGGGCTACGGCGACGAACGGCTGCTCACCGAGCACGGGAACGGTGAGCCATCCCGCCGTGAGGGGTGAGGCGAGCTCGCCAGCCCACACGTACAGAAAGTCCCGTACTTGGCCCGGCGTGCGGCCGAGCTCGCGGTGGAAATCCGCCAGTTCCCCTTGACCTGGGCTCGGGGTCCGATAGTCGCCGAGCGTCTTGGAGTTCTCCTTCGCGATCTGGAGTCGCGTGTTGCTTTCGTTGTCCCAGACCGCGAAGCGATCCCAGCAAGGGGTGCGCCGCTCGCTGGGCGGAACCTTCATGCCCACGATGCGTCTGTTGCCGATCTGGAAGGTGAGGACTCCGCTTGGAGTCGACACGTCCAGGCCAGCGATGTTCCAGTGGTGCGCCTTGGGCTCGAGTTCGCTGCACTGGTGACGACGCACAGCGCGGGCGGTGAAGTTCTCGTGGCAGAGCAAGCCGAGGGACCTGGGCGTGTCGCCCAGTTCGTCGGGCTCATATCGGTCGAGGTTGGTGGCCCAGACTTCCCGGTGGAGTTCGCGGACCGCGGACAGGAGCCCGGTCTCCCGGAGGAGTTCCACCGTATCGGCTAGGGCCTGCCGGGCCGCCGACTCTGCGATGCTCATGCAGGCAATGAGAGCACAACTGCGACGGTGACGTCCATGTCGACGCGCCGGGGGTGCGCAAATTGCGTGCCAAATTGAAGTCGCGGCTTGCGCGAGCCCTCAGGGTCGTGGTGAAGTGCTGCCCGACCGGCACGGCGCGCCCGCGGGATCGGACGCGCACGGCCGGATGCACGCAGGCACGGCTGGACGCTGCGGAACGCTTCCGGGCTCACCAGCAGACGCAAAGCCACCGTGCATGGTCATCAGGCGATCCAGGGGGAAGGTCCACATGTTCAAGGGGAAACCGGCCGCGCCGACAGAGCGCCCGGCCACGCCCGAGCAGCTGTACGTCAATGGTGGTCTCGGGCGCACACAGGAGGCCGTCGAAGGGCTCTGGGTGCACCAGGGCGACGTGCTGCGTACGTACGCCACTGAGCACGCCACGACGCCCGACCTCGCAATCGAGTTGCCCACCGGGACCGGCAAGACCCTGCCTGGCCTGATCATTGCGGACTGGGTGCGCCGCGGTGGCGAGCGCGTCGCGTTCGCCACCCCAACCGTCCAGCTCGCCGAACAGGTCGTCGCCACTGCCCGGAAGGAAGGGGTGGCAGTCGTACAACTCACGGGCAGTGCCCACTCCTGGCCCACCGAGGACGCTGCGGCCTACGAGGCAGCCCAGGCGACCGCCGTGATCACTTACAACACGGTGTTCAATAGCCACCCCAAGCTGTTTGACCCCCAAGTCCTCATCTTCGACGACGCGCACTCGGGCGACCAGTTCGTCGGCGAGAACTACGGGATCCGTATCAACAGACAAGAGACGACCGCCTATAGCGCCGTTCTGGATGCGCTCGCTCCGCTTCTACCCCCTCTGCTGCGCGAGCGGCTGCGCGACGACACCGCAGACGCCGGTTCGCACAACGCCATCCGACTGCTGCTTCCCGCCCTTGACGAGGCGCCGCTGGCGGCCCTCGACGAGGCGTTGCGGGGTCTGACCGGGGCGCATCGGTGGGACTATCTGATGCTGCGCAGGGTGCTCGCGTCGTGCTGTGTTTACGTCACACACAGTGGGGTCCAGGTTCGCCCGATGATTCCGCCGACGTTCGAGAACCAGGCCTTCATCGGCGCCAGGCAGCGGATCTACCTGTCTGCCACTCTGGGCGAGGGCGGCGAGCTGGAGCGGTCCTTCGGCCGTATGTCGATCACACGCATGCCACTTAGCAGTGACACGCCACCGCGGTCGGGCCGTCGACTGTTCGTGTTCCCCGAACTCGTCGCTGGCGGCAACCCGGACGCGGTCACAAAGAACGTCCTGAAGATCGTCGAGAAGGCCGTCGTCCTGTCGCAGACCAGCAGTGAGAAGGCGTACGCCACTGGTCTCTGGCTCGCACCCGAAGGTGTGCCCGTGTTCACGGTTGACCACCTCCGCACGACCGGGTTGCAGTCCTTCATTGACGCCCCACGGGGAGTGCTCAGTGTCGCTAACCGGTACGACGGTCTGGATCTTCCGGGCCGATCCTGCCGGGTCGTCATCCTCGATGGTCTCCCCAACTCCTATAGCCTGCAGGATCGGTTCCTCGGTGAGCGTGCCGATGCCCAGGCCGCGCTTGCCGAGCGCGTGCGCACCCGCGTCATCCAGGGTGCCGGACGCTGCACGCGCGGCCCCAACGACTTCGCGGTGGTTATCGTTCGCGGCGCTGATCTGACCCGGTACTTCTCACGGCAGGAGGTGCGCTCGGCGCTCGACGCAGAACTGCAGGCTGAAGTCGAATTCGGCTGGGAGAACAGCAAGGACAACACCCAACTCG
This sequence comes from Marmoricola sp., assembly GCA_036261595.1. Lineage (GTDB taxonomy): Bacteria > Actinomycetota > Actinomycetes > Propionibacteriales > Nocardioidaceae > Marmoricola. The sequence continues at coordinate 11,208 of DATAKN010000307.1, read as the reverse complement.
GCGTCCTCGAACTGGTCACCACGTTCCTGGAACAGGGCCCTATATGGCGTGATCAGGGTGAGTCGGCGCTCGCTGAGTTCCGTCGCGACGCCACCAAGGTGCCCCCTCCCGGCAGCCAAGCCCTCGATGACATCGCCGGCGCCGAGGTCGAGGCGTGGCGGCTGGCGGCCGAAGAAGACTGGGGAGCCGCGAGCGCCAAGTTGCAGCAGGCGGCCCGAGACGTCGGCCAGGGCGGTGAGGCAACGCGAGGCTACCGATCGATCCTGCTGTTTCTTGCGGCCGCTTGGCTCCATATGGTGACCAGCTCTCCAGCGCAGTCAGCACGAGTTCGAGACCTGGTGCGCCAGGCCGAGGCCGCCTCGCCTCGCGGCACGTGGCTGCGCGAGATGCCGCAAGTTGGGGAGAGCCGAGTGGAGCAGTTGACCGGTGCTGACGCCGTCGCCGCAGCGGCCGTCGCCGCGGTGATGTCCAAGGGCTTGCGAGTCGATCGTCAACAGGCCGCCATGGCCAAGATGATCGCGCAGTTGGGCCAGTCGGAGGCGACCGGCTATGAAGCCGGGCTCTCAGCCCTCGGTTGGCTGCTTGGCTCCGAGGCGTTCAAGCCGCAAGGAAGCGGACGGTCCGATTCCGTGTGGTTGTGGGACCACGCCATGTGGTTGACCTTCGAAGCCAAGAGCGAAGAGCACGAGAGTGGAACGATCGCGCTCAAGTACGTCCGGCAGGCCAACACGCAGTTGGACCAACTCGCCTCAGATCGCAAAGCGACGGTCGCGCCCCCGGACAGTCGATCGTTCCTCGTGTCCCCACGTGCAACGGTCGACCCCGAGCATGCAGCTACGGCCAACCCGAACGTGTACCTGGTGTCTCCCGAGAAGATCCTGTCACTCGCCGCAGATGCTCAGGCAGCGTGGACCGAACTGATGACCTCAGCGCTGGGACAGCCCGACGGTGCGTCACTCCGCCGTCTGGCAGCCGAAACTCTGGGTCAGTTTGGTTGTCTTCCCACGCAAGTTTCTGATCGCCTCAGTGGCGACCGGATACGTCCCTGGGCGAACGAATAGCGCAGAGCGGGCCGGCCGGGACGGGAGCGTCTCTCCATCGGCGAGATGCGCGAGCCGGGTGTCTCGCTCCGGCTGCACTCGTCCGGTTGAGCTCTGACACGTCGAAGCTACCCACGACACACGACGCCTATGTTCTCAATCGGCGGTCCGAATCAACCGCCATGGCGACGGCCGGAGCGTTTAGTCGCGACTCGATCGGCTCAATGTTGGCAAAGCATTGGTAAAGGACGTAGACGGCCGCCTATTCGGGCGGGACAGTCTGCTGGGCATGCTCACCGGGGGCGGCCACTGTCGTGGAGTGAGCGATGTCTTTTCGGGTGCGTAGATTCGGTGGGGGACTCGGACGGCTGGCGGGCCGAGGAAGTCGTCTGACTTCTGTGGCAGTCTGCGCCGCGCTGATCTTTGCCGGCGTCGATGGGACCGTCGCGAGCGCGTCGCCCGTGCGGGCGGCGGCCGTGCCTGGTGCCGTTGGACAGCCATCCTCGATAGATGGCCCATCCGTGGCTGCCGACGTGCCGTCAGCCATGATCACGGCACGGGTCCGGCATCGGCGCGTCGAGGTGGAGTCGCTGCGCGATGAGACCTCGACGACATGGGTGAACCCCGACGGGACGATGACGACGGAGGCGCATGCGACGCCGGTGCGATTCCGGGACGCGGCGGGTCAGTGGCGGGCAGTGGACCTGACGCTGACGGAGCTGCCTGACGGGACGGTGGCGCCCAAGGGTCAGCCGGGTGGGTTGAGCCTGGCGGGTGCGACGGCAGGTGCTGCACGGGGGCTACGCGCGGCGTCGGGCAGTGACCTGAGCGCGTTCAGCGAGCGGCGGGGGCGCAGCCGGCAACCACGGGAAGTGACACTGGGGTGGCAGGGTCGGCTTGGGCGTCCCGTGCTGGCCGGGACTACGGCCACCTACACCGACGTGGCCCCGGGTATCGATGTGGTGGTGGACGCTCGGCGTACTGGCTTCGAGCAGCACATCGTGATCAAGACCCCCCAGGCGCGCGACGCCCTGGTTGCCGATGCTGCCGGCCAGGCGGTGTCGTGGACGTTGCCGGTCAAGACGCAGGGCCTGACCGCGCGCAGTGAGGACGACGGGTCGGTGTCGTTCGTCGACGCCGACGGCGTGGTGGCGTCGAGGCTGATGGCGCCGGTGGCCTGGGACGCAGTGATCGACCCACGCAACGGCGACCACGCCAACACCACGCCGGTAGCCATGACGGTCGCCCAGCAAGGCAGCAACAAGGCAGCGGTGACGTTGAGCGCAGACACGGCGTGGCTGGCCGATCCGGCCCGGCAGTTCCCGATCACGATCGACCCCACCTACGCGTCGGTGACGCTGGGCACCAGCTTCGACACGTACGTGCAGTCCAACGTGGCGAACACCGACGAGTCAGCCTCGACCGAGCTGCGGGCCGGGTCGTGGGACAGCGGCACCACCAAGACGCGTTCGTACATCAACTTCAGCGCCGCGGGTGTGCTGGACAAGACGATCATGTCCGCCACGGCCCACCTGTACGAAACGTACTCGTACTCGTGCACGGCCAAGCCGCTGCAGATCCGCGCGGCGTTGTCGGCCTCGACGGCGACCCGTTGGTCGAGCCAGCCGGCGACGTCCACGACGTACTCCACGACCATCAACGTGGCGAAGGGCTATTCCAGCTCGTGCGCCGACGCGTGGGTCACCGCGGACATCACGAGCATCGTCGACATGTGGTCGCGGGGTTCGACGACTGGTCGTGGTCTTGCGCTGTTCGCCGGCAACGAGTCCGACAGCTACGGGTACAAGAAGTTCGCCTCGCGCGAGACCAGCTACGACCCGTACATCACGTACACCTACAACCGGCCGCCAAACACTCCGGGCAAGGCAATCCACACACCTGGTACGTCGTCGAACACCTCCACGGCGGGCTGGTCGACGTCCTTGACGCCGACGTTGAAGTCGGTGGTGTCGGACCCGGACGGGGGCTCGGTCAAGGGACTGTTCAGCGTCTACCTGAACGGCACGGGCACGCCGATCATCAGCAAGGCGGCTGGAACGTCGGTGACCTCGGGAGGCACCTCGCAGTACACGGTGCCGTCCGGCAAGCTCGTGAACGGCTCGATGTACGTCATCCGCGTCTACGGCTACGACGGCTCGTTGACGTCCGCGGCCTGGTCGGACTACGACCGTTTCGTGGTCGACGCAAGCCCACCGCCGGCCCCGACGGTGGCCTCGTCGACGTCCCCGGAGAACGAGTGGTCCGACCAGCTTGACCCCGATGGGAGGTTGGCCTTCACTGCCACGAGCAGTGCCTCGGATACGGCGAAGATCCAGTACTCGCTCGACTCGACCACCTATGTCAGCTCGGTGGCTGCGACAGCGGGTCAACCGGTGGCGTTCACGGCGCCCAAGCCGACTGATGGCAAGCACGTCCTGAACGTCCGTGCGGTCGACAAAGCCGGGAATGTCTCGGCGGGCAAGGCGTACACGTTCGACTTTGGAGCCGGTGCCGCACTCGCGCAGCCCGTGGAGAACCACGTCACTGCCCGGCGGATCGCCCTACAGCTGCAGGTCGACCCCAACCTTGCCAGCATGCTAGGTACCCATCGCTTCCAGTACCGCCGCGGCGCAGCGGACACCTGGAAGGACGTCCCGCTTGCCGACGTCACCTCTTCCGGTGGGGCGACCCTGAGCTCATGGCCGGCCACGACCGCGCCCACGACCACCGAGTCGTACTGGGACGCCGCGGCAACCCTGGCCGGCGGTGGCGTCATCGACGTGCGTGCCGACTTCACCGGGAACGGCTCCTACACGGCCCCGCACACCGTCACGGTTGACGTCAACGCCGGCCAGGCCGCCACGGCGGGCGTCGGCCCCGGGTCGGTCAACCTGCTCACCGGTGAGTTCTCGCTCACCGACAGCGACGCGAGCCTGTTCGGCGCCAGCATCGGACGCAGCTACGGGTCCCGCTCCCTGACCGACGGAACCGACGCCGGCCAGGATGGTGCCTTCGGGCCGCAGTGGGCGCTGTCTGGCGCCTCCGACTACGCCGACAGCAGCTGGAAAGCAGTAGTCAAGACGTCCACCTTCTCAGTGGACGTGCAGGACGCCGAAGGGGCGGTCGTGGCGTTCACCGCGGGTCCGCAGGGCGGGTGGACGCCTGAGCCCGGCGCGGAGGACCTGACGTTGACCGGAGACTTCACCAGCTCGTTCGTCCTGACCGACGTCGACGGCAACCGCACCGACTTCGTCAAGCCGGCCACCACCCCCGCCCCACCGGCTGACACCTGGCCAGTGGCGTCCACCACCCCCGCCGGCGCCGGCGCCACCGCCCGGTTCGGGTATGCCACGAACCAGGACACCGGACGGCTGCGGCTGGTTCGGGTCGCCGCCCCCAACCCGTCACTGACCGACACCGCGATGCAGGCTTGCGCCAACCCAGCGACCGACCTGCTGGCCGCATCAGCCAGGGGCTGCCGCACGCTCGAGCTCGTGTGGGCGACTCCGCAGGGCGGGTTCACGGGTCAGCGCGTCACCGCCATCAAGGCGTACACCTGGGACCCGGCCGCTGCCAGCGGCGCCGGAGCCATGACCGCCACCACCGAGGTCACCTACGCATACGACTCCGCCGGCCGCCTGACCAGCGTCACCAACCCCAAGCCCGGCCAGACCCCAGGTGGTCAGCCGCTGAGCACCGCGTACGCCTATGACACCACCGGACTGCTCACCGGGCTGACCCCGCCCGGACAGCAGAAGTGGACCTTCACCTACGCCACCGGCCCGACCATCGCCGGCCCGACGTGGGACCGCGAGCTCCCGACCTCTGCCGGACGCCTGGTCACCGCCGCACGCCCGACCCTGTCACCCGGCACGACCAACACCGTCAACGGAACCGCCACCACGGCCATCGTCTACGGGGTTCCCGTGACAACCGCCGGACACGGCCCGCTCGACCTCGACACTGAGACCACAGGAACGTGGGGCCAGACGGTCGGCCCGGTCGAAGGCGCCGCTGTCTACGACGCCGACGCGTCCGCCCAACCGACCGGCGACTACTGGGCCGGTGACGACACCGCGACGCGCTCCTGGAGTAAAGCCGACATCACCTACCTGGACGTCAATGGCCGCCAGGTCAACCACATCAGCCGAGACGGCCAACTCGACGCCACCGGCTACGACACCGACGGCAACGAGGTGTTCTCCCTCGACGGAGGCAACCGAGCGCTGGCCCTCGAACAAGGCCCCGACGCCACCGCCACACTAGCGGCCCTCGGCCTGCAGGAACTGTCGACCGACGCCCGCGCTGGCCAGCTCGCCACCATCACCGGCTACGAGACCGGCACCAGCGGCGTCAGCCGCGTGAAGTACAGCCAAGGGCCGCTGCGCACCGTCGTCACCGCATCCGGTGACCAGGACCAACAGCGGCCCACCAGCCGCACCAGCTACGACCAGGGACGTCCCGCCGACGCCGACACGTCCGACCTGCCAACCACCACCACGACAGGCGGCCTGCCGGGCGACGCGGACCCGGAGACCGCCGCCCTGGACAACGCACGGACCACCACGACGACCTACGACTGGACGCTCGGACTGCCCCTAAACGTCACCACCGACCCAAGCCCGGCCGCAGGTGACGAGATCACCACCCGAACCCGCTACGACGCCAAGGGGCGAGTCACCGCGCAACAGCAGCCGGCCGATAGCACCGGAACGACGGCAGGCACCCGCCTGACCTCTTACTGGGGCGACACCGGAGATGCCGACTGCACCGGACACCCAGAATGGGCGGACCTGGTCTGCAAGACCTCGTACGCCGCAGCCATCACCGGCTCCACAACCAACGTCGAATTGCCTGTGTCGACGACGACCTACAACCGCGTCGGTGCGGTTACCACCGTTACCGAAACGGCCAACGGCGCCCGCCGCACCACGACCACGGTGTATGACGCCGCCGACCGACCGACCGCCATGACAGTGACAAACACGGGGCTCGGGTCCAACCCGCCAGCCGAGTCGTATGCCTACGACCCCGCAACGGGCGCCGTCGCTGCGACGAGCGCCGACGGGAAGACGATCACGACCGTGACCGACACTCTCGGTCGAACCCTGTCATACACCGACGCCACGGGCCTCAAGACGACCACGACCTACGACGCTCTGGACCGGCCGGCATCGACAACCGAGGGCGACAGCACAGCCGGCGGCGTGGTCCGCAGCTTCATGACCACTCTCGGCTATGACGCCGCGACCGGCCGACTCAGCGGCCAAGCCGACCCGCAGGCCGGTTCCATAAGCCTGGAGTACGACGCTGCAGGCAACATCACCACCCAGACGTTCGGTGCCGCAGCGGCCGGGGGACTGACCCAGAACTCCCAGTTCGACCCCTCAGGGGCGGAGGTGGAACGCACGTGGACCATGACCGGTCAGGTCGACCCCGTGCTGTCCGAGCTCTCCGTCGAGAACATCCACGGCCAGCAGGTCGACCAGACCCTCATGCCCGGAGGTCACCGCACCTACGGCTACGACGGCGCAGGGCGGCTGACCTCCACGACCCAGGTTGACGCCGGCCAATGCACCGTGCGGACTTATCGGTTCGACACCAACTCCAACCGCATCGCCTACGCGAGCACCGCGAGCGCAGCCACCGCGGACGCCAGTGGCGACCTCGTCGTCTGCCCAACGCCCACGATTCCGGCGGTCTCCTCGACGTTCGACACCGGTGATCGCATCACGAACACCGGATACGCGTACGACAACTTCGGACGCATCACTCGCCTACCTCTGGCCTCGGCGCAGGTCGAGCGCGTGACCTACCACGCAAACGATCTAGTCGCCGCCCAAACGCTCTACACCAGCGGAGTCGACGCCGACGCCAACAACGGCCTCGGACAGAACCCGGCCGCCACGTCCACCTATACCCTCGACGTCACCGGCCAGCGCTTCGCTACGCGCACCGCCCAAGACACCAACCCCGAGACCGGCGCCGTCACCACCCGCACCCGCACGCTGCGGTACTCGAGCGGCGCCGACGCGCCCACATGGACCGACGAGGGCGACGGCAGCATCACTCGTACTGCCACGGGCCCCACTGGTGACCTGACGGCCTTGGTGGTCTTCGGCACGACGAGCACCGATGACAGCAATGACCAACTGAGCTGGGAGCTCAGCGATATCCACGGCGACATCGCCGCCACACTGCCAGCCAACAACTCCGACACCATCCAGCTCGACCGACCCGACGAGTACGGCTACAGCGTCACTGCCATCGACGGCAGCACCCAATACGGCTGGCTAGGCGCCAAGAAGCGCAGTATGGATACTCCGGGCAACCTGCTGCTCATGGGCTTGCGCCTATACAGCCCTGTCATCGGCCGTTTTCTCAGCCCGGACCCAGTGTTCGGCGGTAACGCCAACGCCTACACCTACCCCACGGACCCGGTGAACCAGCGGGACGTCGATGGACGAATCGCTGAGTTACAAAAGGGAGGCGCCGGCTGTGTTTGTTTCACGTCGAACGAAATCGGCAAGGCGGGCGAAGCCGGCTACCTCAAGGTCTTGCGAAGAGTGTTCGGCCGGGGGAGTGTGCGGGGTCAGACTGCGGTCAGGGTGCCAGGGACGAGCCAGTTGCGGATTTTCGATGCTGCCGTCAGATACCGGAACAGGACCATCTATTACGAGGTCAAGGCAAACTCCGGAAGGTTGACAGCCAAGCAGCGGATGAACGACCGGGCACTTCGCGCCAGCGGGTACAATATTCGCTATGTGCGTATCGGAGTAAATCGCTATACCGGCAAATTGAGTAGGATGAAGTGGTAGATCAAGGGGAGATGAGTCGCGCCTTCATGGCCGGCACGACGCTGTTGGTCAGAAGCGCGACCACTTCGGCGGCGACGCTCTCAACATCAACATCACGGTCGACAGTCCACCATTGGTCGTGAGGATCGTCAGCGAGCAAGCCAGCCCGCGTGTACCAACTCACAGGGTCATTCACATACTCGGCGTTCGGCGCGGGCGCAGCTTCCGTGTAACCAGCGCGGTTGGCGTATGCACGCCACTGGGTCTTGTCTGCCACGCGGACATTAATAGTGAACTCGATCTCCCCCTGAGCTCCGTCAAGGGATTCTTGGAAGGAGATGGTGGCGAAGTGGCTATCGCTCGGAATGTAGTAGGTCTTGCCGGTTCCCTTGAGGCCAAGCTGACGAAGGGCAGGAGCAACCCAAACGCGCAAGAGCGTTCGGTAGACTGCGCGGACGTCAACCGTGCCGGGATTTCCGCCCAGCCCGTCGGTCATGGGTGGATGACCTCCTCACGCTGTGGGTCAAAGCAAATCAGTCCTCGAAGAACTGCCTCCGCTGCAATCGTCGGCAGCGCTACCTCGGCTCCAGCATAGGTAAGTGCGAAATGCACGAAGGTGCCCCAAGCGTCCTCCGTGGGAGGCCCGGCAGACCACACGGAAATTCCTCCCGTTGGGGAGTCTGGGTACATTCGGCTCAGCGTCGCGACGAAGTCCTTGAGTGCAGCAGTGGGAGGCGGCAGTGACACCGTCGCCTCTCGAAGCAGAGCTTCCGCGTCGACGAACGCCTCAAACTGTCGGAGCGCTTCCGCGTCGTCCGCAGGCGTTGATCCTTCCCATACTGCTAGGTCGTATGACACTGGGGCACTCTATCGTTCGCAGAGGCAGGGATCCGGACAAGAGCGTACCGGCGTAGCCACACCGCAAGATCGAAGGCTGCGGCGGAGATCCGGTAGCGCATGCCGCAGGTACAGGTTGCCTCGTTCAAGGGGATGCGGGGGCGCGGACTTGATCCGATCTGATGGACACCTGACGGTGAGCCGCGGGCTCGCCGAAGGGGGTCCGCTATGGGCCGTCCGTCGAAGTATCCGGCGGAGTTCCAGGCCGAGGCTGTCCGCCTGGTTCTGACGACCGACACGCCGCGGATCAACTACAGGAGGCTGGGGGCCTGGGTCCGCAAGGAGCGCGAGCAGCAGACCCTGACGCCTTACCAGGCGCGTTGAGCGAACACGGACGAGCTGAGCTCAAGCGGCTGCGGCGGGCGGCGTCGTCCGGAGCTTCAGGACCACCTAGCACCCCGCGACTGGCCGACTCAGCGGCCAAGCCGACCGGCAGGCCGGCTCCATAAGCCTCCAGTAGGATGTGGGCCATCCGTGACGGGCGGACCATCGCGACTTTCGTCATGGCCGGAACCCTAGGCGCGGGAGATTCGACAGCCCATGACCTGGGGGTCATGGACCGAGGTCCGAAGCCAGGCGATGCTCAAGCTCGTTGCCTCTGCTTCCACAAGGGATCACCGCGATGAGCGACTTCATTGAGCGATACTCGGCTACCTGGAACGCCGACGGCACCCCCAGGGATCCTGGAAGGACTCTGCGACCAGCACCCCCGTGGTGGTCTGCTGCTCATAAGAATGTCCGAGGTTCCGTGGAGGCCGAAGTGGGCCTCATGTGCGGGGTCGCAACGTCGTGACCGCGTCGGCGATCTTGACAAACGGGGCGATTTGGTGGACTGCAGGTCCTCTGCTGCTCCTTGCGTTGGCGGCGGCTGTATGGCGCCAACGACCGCTTCGCCCGACGCCGGCTCTGCTCATAGGGATGGGTGGAGCGTTGGCCGGGCTGGTGCTAGTCGCGCTGACGGTGCTACAAGAACCGGTGGCGATGCCCAGGAATTTGGGGATCGCTTGCGCTGTCTTCCTGGTCATAGGCCGAGGACGGCCGTTGGACGTGATGCCGGTGGAGTACGTGCAGGGCTGGCGCGACGAGGAGCAAAGGATGCGGCATCGCGCTGGAGCGGCGAGGCGCGAACGTGAGCTCCTGGCTGGCGCAGTCCTTCTGACAATCGGTGTCGTGGGGTGGATCGTCGCCGTGTTGACCTGACGCGGGTGGAAGTGACGGTCAGTTCCGGCTGGGTTGATCGTCCACGCCCAACGTTGCGGAGAACGGCTCGCGAGATGCTGCACGAGCAAGCAGCCACCCACCTGGGCAAGCGTCGCATCAACGAGCCTGTCGCCGCCGAGCCAGCGCTGGCGGCGGGACGTTGGACCATGAGCACCAGCGAGCTCCCGCAGCCCGCAGCGTCACGAACGAGCACACGACCGCCGCCGACCACCCGACACCTGGCACCGGCCGCTACGTGTCGCAGGTACGGGCAGGCAACGACCCTCCCTCCGCCAAACGCCTCGGCGCGCTGCTGGCACTAGCCGAGGCCGGCACCGTCGCCGCGGCCGCCGCCGCCGTCGGCATCAGCCAGAGCACCGCCTCGAACCTGTTGCTCGCGCTGGAAGGCGACATCGGCTCGCCGGTGTACGAACGCGGCCATCGCGGCACCCCCGCGAACATCACGCCAGTCGGGCAACAGCTGTGCCGCCTCGCCGAACTCGCTGGCCTCTCGTCCACGCGGCCGCCTTTGACGCTGCGCGGGACTGGCAGGGTGTCAGGCCGAGCGAGGGCTGGGAGCTGGGTCGGAATCGCGCGGTGGTCCCTGGCGGTCCCGTAGCCCGTGAGATCTGCCGATACCACCAGCATGGTGAACCTGAAAGCGCAGACCCACCGAGGCGACGTACTGGCTGGCGTGCCCTATGGCGCCCACCTCTGGGCAGTGGTCGATCGTCCACTGCAGCTCTTCGCGGAACTGCTCCGCGGCGAGTTCGCGTCGGACCCAAGGATGTGTCGCCTCGCGGCGGCCGAGGTCGCCGTGCAGTGTGAGATGCGCTGGTATGGACGTTACCGACTGTTGCCTGCGGCCAGCGGGTCCTGGGCGGGCGGCTTCGCCGAGCATCGGCACAAGTGCGACTGCGAGACAGCCCTGTGCAGCCTGTTCCTCGACGACCGGCTGCGGGCGGCGATCACCTGCATCAGCGAGGCGGCCGCATCAGCCGTGGTCTGGCTTAAGCCTGAAGCCCTCGCCCGCGCGTACGCCCTGGCGGCCGTGGGGGTGGCGACGGTCGCCGCCGCGCGCGTGACGGACGGCTACGCGGACTCGCTCATCCCGGACGAGGTGATCCTGTGGGCTAGGGAACAGTACGACTCCTTCCTGCTCTAGCCCCCCGGTGACCCGGTGACCCGGTGACCCGGTGACCCGGTGACCCGGTGACCCGGTGACCCGGTGACCCGGTGACCCGGTGACCCGGTGACCCGGTGACCCGGTGACC
>DATAKN010000300.1:0-17361 GCA_036261595.1 Marmoricola sp. | reverse complement strand
AGCGGATGAAGATGGTCGGCCGGGTCGAGGTCCCGCAGGAGGCCTTCATCGCCGCGCTGTCGACGTCTGCGCCGGCGGAGAAGGGCAAGAAGTGACCGTTCGGCCGGTGGCCGACGATCAGTGGCCGGTCGTGGCCTGGCTGTGGCAGGACTTCCGCCACGACCTCGCACCGGTGGTCCAGGGCTTCCCGTACGCCGACGGCCGCTACCGGCACGAGTGGCTCGACGAGTACCCGGGCGCCGGCCGAGCCGGCTACCTCGTCTGGAGACCGCACCCGAACACCGACGAGGACGCCCCCGTGGCGTTCGCCCTCGTCAAGGGTCTCGACGGGTCGCGGCAGGAGCTGGCGGCGTTCTTCGTCGTGCCCGCCGCGCGCCGCGAGGGCCTCGGTCGACAGTTCGCGCTGGACGTGATCGGCCGCCACCCGGGCGCCTGGGCGGTCGGCTTCCAGCACGACAACCTCGGTGCCGGGCGCTTCTGGCGCACCGTCGCGACCGCCGCCTGGGGCGACGAGTGGATCGAGACCGAGGAACCGGTGCCCGGGAAGCCCGAGGTCCCGCCAGACCACTGGATCCGGACGACGTGAGGCTGCCCGACGGGGTCTTGGGGATGGCCGCTCGAGGCCCTGACTGGGCCGCCTGGGTGGACGCCCTGCCGGGCATCGTCCGCGACCTGTACGCCGAGTGGGGCCTGCGTCCCGACGGCTGGATGATGCACGGCTACACCGCCCTCGTGGTTCCGGTCGTGACCGAGGCCGGCCGGCCGGCCATGCTGAAGGTCGCCTTTCCCGACGTCGAGTCCGAGCACGAGCACCTCGCGCTGAGCCACTGGGCCGGCCGGGGCGCCGTCCGCCTCCTGCGTGCCGCCCCAGGCCGCCGGGCCATGCTGCTCGAGGCGCTCCGCGACGAGAACCTCGTCGACTCCTGGGACGTCGAGGCGTGCGAGGCCGTCGCGGAGCTGTACTCGGTGCTGCACATCCCCGCGTTCAACCAGCTGCGGCTGCTCTCCGACGTGGTCTCCGCCTCTGCCGACCGGATGGCCGCCCTGCCACGCAGTGCTCCATTGCCCCGCCGGCTCGTCGAGCAGGCAGTCTCGCTGATCCGCGACTTCGTCGCCGACCCCGCCACGACGGGCACCCTGATCCACGGCGACCTGCACTACCGCAACGTGCTGCTCGACGAGGACGGCGACTGGCGCGCGATCGACCCCAAGCCGCTCAACGGCGACCCGCACTACGAGGTCGCCGCGATGCTGTGGAACCGGTTCGAGGAGCTGTCCTCGCCGTACAGCCGGCTCAGCGTGCGTGACGGCATCCGGCGCCGGTTCCACACGCTGGTCGACGGCGCCGGCCTCGACGAGGAGCGGGCTCGCGACTGGACGGTCGTCCGCATGGTCCAGCTCGCGGTCCAGCGCCTCCTCGACCCGGCCGAGCAACACCGCGGCCCGTCCGAGGAGCACTGGCTGACCATGTGCGTCACGGTCGCGAAGGCCGTGCAGGACTGATCGCCGGCCCCGTCCTCAGGCCGGGTCGGTGACGTCGGCAACCGTCGCGTCGAGCGCCCTGAGCAGGTCGGCGGCCTCGACGGTCAGCGCCACACCATGGCCACCTGCGCCGATCGACACGGTGCCCGTGACCGACGCATCGGCGATCACGGGCAGCGCCTCATGGCTGCCCAGCGGCGTGATCGTGCCTCGCACGAAGCCGGTGACCTCGTACGCCGTTTCCGCTGACGGCATCGACAGCCGGTTCACGCCGAGCAGCGACCGCAGTTTCGGCCAGGCGATCTCGCGGTCACCCGGGACCAGCACGAACCGGTGGTCGCCGTCGGCCACCCGGACCACCATCGTCTTGACCACCTGGTGCGGCGTGATGCCCCTGGCCGCCGCTGCCTCGGCCAGCGACCCGACCGGCCCGTGCCGGGTCAGCCCGTAGGAGAGCCCCAGCGCCTCGGCGGCCGCGATCGCGCGGGCGGAGTTGTCGGTCATGCCGGCGATTGTCGCGTGTGCGGGTGCCTCTAGGTCGCCTGCGGCGCTTGTGTGCCTGCGGCACACAGGGTCCGTGGTCGCCGGTGCGGGGCGTGACCCGGCGTCCCCCTCGCTCGCTGGGGGATGCGCGTCGCGCCGACTTCCCTGCCGCTGCCGCCGGCTTGGTCCTGGCGCGCCGCGCGACCCCTTGATGCTCGCCTTCGGCGGCCACCGGGCCCCACCCCGCCTGCAGGGTCACGGTCCCCGGGTGGTGGAGAATCCGGATCGGTTCATCACGACCGTCTCGACGGCACGCTGGTGGGCCCTGCGCTGTTTCATCCACCGCGGGGTTGCGGGGGCTTTTCGGAGGCCGGGGTGGTGCTGCCCTCTACGGGTGGACGGGGACGCCCGGCACCGGCCACCCCCACCCAGCACCACACCGGACGACCAGACCCCGTGACGTCAAGCCCGGCGCAGGCGAACGCGAGCTCACAGCGACTCGCGCCGCCGCAGCAGGTGGGCCCGCTCCGCCTCGTTCGCGGTGAGCTCGAGGGCCCGGTCGTAGGCGGCTCGGGCGTCGTCGTACCGGTGAAGCCGGCGGAGCAGCTCGGCTCGGGCGACGTGCCAGGGGTGGTACGACGCCAGGTCGAGCCGGTCCACGATGCCCAGCGCCACGTCGGGGCCGTCGAGCTCGGCGACCGCCACGGCCCGGTTGAGCTCGACGATCGGGCTCGGCTCGAGGACGAGCAGCTGGTCGTAGAGCTGGACGACCTGGCCCCAGTCGGTCATCGAGGCGTCGAGGGCGTCGGTGTGGACCGCGTTGATCGCGGCCTGGATCTGGTAGCGGCCGGGACGGTTCATGGCGAGGCAGCGGCGTACCAGCTGGTGGCCCTCGTCGATGAGCTCGGGGTCCCAGAGCGTGCGGTCCTGCTCGTCGAGGGTGACCAGGACACCGTCCGCGACGCGTGCGGGCCGTCGCGCCTCGGTGAGGAGCATCAGCGCCAGCAGGCCGAGGACCTCAGGGTCGGCCAACAGGGTGGCGACCTGACGGGTCAGCCGGATCGCCTCGCAGGACAGGTCGGCCCGCAGGCCCTCGCCCTCCGTGGAGAGGTACCCCTCGTTGAAGATCAGGTACAGCACGGCGAGCACCGCGCTCAGCCGGCCCGGCAGGTCCTCGGCCCGTGGGATCCGGTAGGGAATGTTCGCCGCGCGGATCTTCTGCTTCGAGCGGGTGATCCGCTGCGCCATCGTCGTCTCCGGTACGAGGAAGGCTCGAGCGATCTCGCCGACGGTCAGACCGCCGAGCAGCCGGAGGGTCAGCGCGACCCGGTTCTCCGGAGCGAGCGCCGGGTGGCAGCAGGTGAAGATCAGCCGGAGCCGGTCGTCCTGGACCGGCCCGGTGGGTTCGGGGGGACCCTCGTCGGGTCGCAGAGCGTCCTCGAGCATGGCTGCCTCGGCGTGCTTGGCGTCGCGCTTGGCCTCGCGCCGGATCCGGTCGATCGCCTTGTTGCCCGCGGTCGTGGTCAGCCAGGCCCCCGGGTTGGGTGGGATGCCGTCGGCCGGCCAGCGCTCGAGCGCGGTGACCAACGCCTCGGCGACCGCGTCCTCGGCGAGGTCGATGTCGCGGAGGCGACGGATCAGCGTGGCGACGACTCGACCGTGCTCGGCCCGCACGATGTCGGAGATCTGCTCGGAGAGGTCTCCGACGGACGGGCCGGGCACGGCCGGATCCGGGTGCGCGTCCGGCACTCAGCCCACGACGCCTTCGAAGGGGCGGATCTCCACCGGGTGCATGCACGCCTCGGACGCGCGCCGGCCGACGGCGAGCGCCTCGTCGAGGTCGGCCGCCTCGATCACCCAGAACCCACCGAGCTGCTCCTTGACCTCGGCGTACGGGCCGTCGGTCACGAGATTCTGGCCCTGGCGGCCGTCGACGACGGTCGCACCGGAAGGGTGGGTGAGGCCGCCCGCGAACACCCAGTGGCCGCTCTCGCGGAGATCGTTGTTGAAGGCCTCGGTCTTCCGGAAGGACTCCTGCATCTCGTCCTCGGTCAGCCCCATGTTGTCCCAGTCGTGGATCACGGCCATCAGGTAGTGCGTCATCGGTTCCTCCTCGGTCGCGGGGCTCGCTGCCCCATCCTTGTCGCGATCTCCACGAACGGCCACATCGCGATACGACACCTCGCGCCAGGAGATTTCCCAGCGCCCCTGCCCGCTGGGAGGATGCCGTCGTGGCAACCGTGGTCTCCGTCAACGTCGGCCTGCCCCGACCGGTGGAGTTCGAGACGACGTCGCTTCCGATGACCGGCATCGAGAAGCGACCGGTGGAGGGGCCGGTGCGGATCACGTCGTACGGCGTGGAGGGCAACGCCTGCGGTGACACCGCCCACCACGGCGACGAGTTCATGCGGGTCTACGCCTACGCGAGCGAGGACTACCGGTGGTGGGAGGCCGAGCTCGGCCGCCCACCCGGTCGAGGCCTGCCGCCGGGCCACTTCGCCGAGCAGGTGACCACCGAAGGAATCGACCTGAACGCGGCTCTCGTGGGGGAGACCTGGCGGGTCGGCACCGCCGTGCTGCAGATCTCCCACGTCCGGATCCCGTGCCGGACCTTCAAGGGCTGGATGGGGCACACCGGGCACGACGACACCTCCTGGGTACGCCGATTCGCGCGGGCCGGCCGACCGGGGCCCTACTTCCGGGTTCTGGAGGAGGGCGCCGTGGCCGCGGGCGATCCGATCGTGGTCCTCGACCGGCCCGACCACGACGTCACCGTCGCCACCCTGTTCCGGGCCCTGCTCACCGAGCCGGCTCTGCTGCCGCGGCTGCTGGTGGTCGACGGCCTCAAGGACTGGGTCCGCGAGCGTGCCCGGGCGGCGGCAGACAGCGCCGAGACGTCCCGACATCCGGGTCCAGTGGCCCATCTCATCGCTCGTGATCTAGGTTACGGTCCCATTACCCCCGAGTATCGATGAGAAGTGAGCGCGCGCCATGTCCCCTGTCGTCCGAGACACCACCTTCATCGACCAGCGGCCCGCGAACATGGCCGCGATGTTCCTCGAGCGCGTGGAGAGGACGCCTTCCCACGAGGCCTACCGCTACCCGATCGCCGACGACCAGCCCTGGGCGTCGCTGACCTGGAGGGAGACCGGCGACCGGGTCGAGAAGCTCGCGGCCGGGCTGCTGGCTCTCGGACTGCAGGCCGAGCAGCGGGTCGGCATCGCGTCGGGCACCCGGGTCGAGTGGATCCTCGCCGACCTGGCGGTGATGTGCGCCGGCGGCGCGACCACGACGGTGTACCCGTCGACGATGAGCTCCGACGTGGCCTACATCCTCGCCGACTCCGAGTCCCGCATCGTCTTCGCCGAGGACGACGTCCAGGTCCAGAAGCTGCGCGAGCACCGCACCGAGCTGCCGCACCTGTCCAAGGTCGTGGTCTTCGACGGCACGTCGAACGAGGACTGGATCATCAGCTTCGGGGAGCTGATGAAGCTCGGTGAGGACCTGCTCGCCAAGGACCCCAAGGCCGTGCGCAAGGCGGTCGAGGCGATCGAGCCCGACCAGCTCGCCACCCTGATCTACACCTCCGGCACCACCGGTCGGCCGAAGGGTGTGCGGCTCCGCCACTCCTCGTGGACCTACGAGGGCGCCGCCATCCAGGCCCAGAGCATCCTCAGCGAGGAGGACCTGCAGTTCCTCTGGCTGCCGATGGCGCACTCGTTCGGCAAGGTCCTGCTCTCCACGCAGCTCGCCTGTGGTTTCGCCACAGCCGTCGACGGCCGCGTCGACAAGATCATCGACAACCTCGCGATCGTGAAGCCCACGTTCATGGGTGCGGCGCCGCGCATCTTCGAGAAGGCCCACTCCCGCATCGTCACGATGCAAGCGGCCGAGGGCGGCGCGAAGGAGAAGATCTTCAACCAGGCCTTCAAGGTCGGCCTCGAGGTCGACCGGCTCAAGCGCGCCGGATCGCCCGTGCCGCTGCCCCTGCGCCTGCAGCACGCGGTGTTCGACCGGCTCGTCTTCGCCAAGATCCGTGACCGCTTCGGCGGCAGGGTCCGGTTCTTCATCTCCGGCGCGGCGGCGCTCAACCGCGAGATCGCCGAGTGGTTCCACGCCGCCGGCATCCTGATCCTCGAGGGCTACGGTCTCACCGAGAGCTCGGCCGGATCGTTCGTCAACCACCCCGAGCACTACAAGCTCGGCACCGTCGGCGAGGTCTTCCCGGGCAGCCAGGTGCGGCTCGGCGAGGGCGACGAGATCCAGATCAAGGGTCCGGGCGTCATGGACGGGTATCACAACCTCCCCGACGACACCCACAACTCCCTCACCGACGACGGCTGGCTGCGCACAGGGGACAAGGGCTCGCTCGACGCGGACGGCTTCCTGACCATCACCGGGCGGATCAAGGAGCTGTTCAAGACCTCCGGCGGCAAGTACATCGCGCCTCCCGCGATCGAGGCCAAGTTCAAGGCCCTCTGCCCCTACGCCAGCCAGTTCATCGTCTTCGGTGACGAACGCAACTACTGCGTCGCGCTCGTCACCCTCGACCCGGACGCGCTGATGGAGTGGGCTCAGGAGAACGGCCACACCGGCAAGTCCTACGCCGAACTGGTCGACACCGATGACGTGGTGGCGATGGTGCAGGAGTACGTCGACCAGCTCAACCTCGAGCTGAACCGCTGGGAGACGATCAAGAAGTTCCGGTTGCTCGACCACGACCTGACGGTCGAGTCGGGCGAGCTCACCCCGTCGATGAAGGTGAAGCGCAACGTGGTGGAGGAGAACCACGCGCACACGATCGACGCGATGTACGCCGGCTGATCCGGGACTCGCCAGCGGTCCCGAACCTGGGGCCGTGACCTAGGGTCTGGTCGTGCCCTCGACCCTGCCTGACGGAGAACCCGCGCCGCCCGACGGCGCTCTTCCGGCGACGGCGCTCGACACGCTGGCGGAGCGTCGGCTCGGGGTCTACGTGCACGTGCCGTTCTGCCGGGTCCGCTGCGGCTACTGCGACTTCAACACCTACACCGCCACGGAGCTCGGCGGGGGAGCGTCGCAATCGACGTACGCCGACACCGCGATCCGCGAGGTCGACCTGCTGGCCGGCGTCTTGCCCGGAGCCCCGCCGGTGGAGACGGTGTTCTTCGGCGGAGGCACGCCCACGCTGCTGCCGAGCGCCGACCTGGTGCGCATGCTCACGTCGGTGCGCGAGCGGTTCGGCCTGACGCCGCTCGCCGAGGTCACGACGGAGGCCAACCCCGACAGCGTCACCCCCGACGGCCTGGCGGAACTGCGTGCGGGCGGGTTCACCCGGGTGTCGTTCGGGATGCAGTCGGCGGTTCCGTCGGTGCTCGCCGTGCTGGACCGCACCCACGACCCCGACCGGGTGCCGCAGGCGGTGCAGTGGGCCCGTGAGGCGGGTTTCGAGCAGATCAGCCTCGACCTGATCTACGGCACGCCGGGTGAGTCCCTCGAGGACTGGCGCCGGTCGCTCGACGCGGCGCTGGCCTGCGCACCCGACCATGTATCGGCGTACTCGCTGATCGTCGAGGAGGGCACGGCCCTGGCCCGGCAGGTGCGCTCCGGTGTGCTCCCGATGCCGGACGAGGACGACCTCGCCGACAAGTACCTGCTCGCCGACGAGGTGCTCGAGGCCGACGGGCTCGGTTGGTACGAGGTGTCGAACTGGTCGCGCGACAGCGGGTCCCGCTGTCGGCACAACGAGCTGTACTGGACGTCGCAGAACTGGCTCGGGATCGGGCCTGGTGCGCACGCGCACGTCGGAGGAGTGCGGTGGTGGAACGTCAAGCACCCCACGGCGTACGCCCATCGCCTCGCCGCCGGCCGGTCGCCAGCTCAGGCTCGTGAGGTGCTCGACGCAAGCACCCAGCTGGTCGAGCGGGCGCTCCTCGAGGTCCGGCTGCGTGACGGGCTTCCCCTGGAGGTGCTCGACCGGCTGGGCACCCGTGGGCGTGTCGACCAGGTCGTGTCCGACGGCCTCGCCGAGGTCGTCGCTGACCACCTGGTGCTCACCTTGCGCGGGCGCCTTCTCGCCGACGCGGTCGTGCGAGAGCTGCTCGACTGACTGTCCGCTGCTCAGTGCCACCCTGCGTGCTGGGCGGCGACGACCGCCTCCAGCTGCGAGCGCACGCCGAGCTTGGTGAGGACGGCGCGCACCTGGCTACGCACGGTCGCCTCGGACACCACCGACCGGCGTGCGATCTCGGCCACCGCCCGGCCCTGGGTGAGCTGCCGCAGGACCTCGCATTCGCGTGGGGTGAGATGGCCGAACGGAGTCAGAGCGGCCAGTTCGCGTTCCTGGCAGCGCCGACCCTCGTCCACCAGGCGAACCCGCTCCCGCGGCGTCATCACCTCGCGGCCCTCGGCGGCATCGATCACGCTGCGCACGAGTTCGGTGAAGGAGCCGTCCTTCCTCGCGACTCCCACGGCTCCCTGCTCGACGGCCCGGGCGACCTGCTCGACGTCCGTAGCAGCGGTGACCATGAGCACGCGGAGGCCGGCCTCCACCAGCGGGCGCACGAGGTCCGAGCCGTTCCCGACGCGACCGAGGTCGAGGTCGAGCAGCACGAGGTCGGGGCGTGACTCGACGAGGAATGCAGCGAGTCCCTCGAGCGGCCCGAGCTCCGGTACGACGGCTTCGACCCCCCGGCTCTCGAGCGCCAGTGCGAGCGCATCGACCAGAAGGCGGTGGTCGTCGACGATCGCCACGCACAGGCGGCGCGGGTCACGTCGGAGGTCGCTCGCGTCCGGGGTCATCGGCTCGCGTCCTCGCGGACTCGCGCCACGTGCTGCGACGTACCGCCACGTCGTTGCACCGGGATGCCGTACACGCGCTGTGGCGCGGGCGCCGCGGCTGCGGGGAGGGTGGCGACGAAGCGCTTGCCGGTCGCCGCGGTCTCGAGCACGAGATCGCCACCTTGGCCTCGCATCAGCGCCCGGGCCTCGTACAGGCCGAGGCCCGACCCTGTGCTGGCCGATCCTCGAACGCCGCGCTCGAACGCGCGGTCGGCGAGGGCCGGGCCCAGAGCAGGCCCGCTGTCCCAGCAGACGACCCGGACCTGCTGGCCCACCTGCGTCACTCCGAGCTCCACGCGCGCACCGGGCGCGTGCCTGGCAGCATTGACCAGGAGGTTCTTGAGCACCGTGACCAGGTCGCCGGGGCGGCCGATGGCAAGAGCACTGCGGTCGTGGAGCGTGAGCTCCTGGCCGAGTGCCCGTGCCGTCACGGCGACGCTTCGCACGACGGCCCCGGCGTCGAAGGGGCCGACGGGCTCGCCGGGGGTGCGGTGCAGCAGGTGGTCGAGGTGGCGCACCTCCTGGGTGGCGGCGTGGCACAAGCGGGCGGCCGCCGGGTCGGCCGACCCCTGCCGGGCGTCCAGGACGTCCAGTGCCGCCTGCAGGCCGGCCACGGCGTTGCTGGCGTCGTGCACGAGGTGGTCCCGCCATTCGGTGAGCTCGACCGCCTGGTTCCGCACCTCCCGCAACGTCTGGCTGAGGGATCCGATGGTCCGCGCAGTCTGCCGCAGAGTCTCTTCCAGATCGCGCTTGGCCGACCACGCGGCGAGTGCCGCCACCACGGTGCACAACGCGAGGGCGGCCCCCGAGCTGACCGCTGAGCCTGGTCGGAGCCCGTAGAGCGCCTCGGCGACCGCCAGTCCGGCGAAGAGTGGCGAGGCGCGGCGCGCCCATGGACGCTCGGAGCCGTCGACGTGTACGACGACCGCCAGGGCGACCCAGCCGGTCACCATGGCGGTGGAGAGCAGACGAGCCGCCTCCGGCCCGCCGGGCAGAGGATGCGGTAGCGCCGCTTCTCCGGCCGCCAGGGCGACGAACACCGCCAAGACGGTGACGCTGAGCAAGGGGAGCAGCCGTGTGGGCCGGTCCAGGGCCCGCACCGTCGTCATGTGCATGCCGCGCAGCACCAGCACGACGGCGATCGTGGTCACCAGTGCGCGGACCAGTGCCTCGCCGACGTCTCGGTGGCTGAGCGCGCCACCGACCCGCGCGATCCCGACCAGGGGCAGGTAGAGCCCACCCATGACGATCAGCGCGCTGCCGACCAGTGCACTGTGCGGGTCACCGGCCAGGCGCCACCGGGCCAACCGGACGACACCGGCGACGACGAACAGCGCGGCGGCACAACCCAAGAGGACAACCGCGAGGTCGTCCCTCCACCCCACAAGGCCGCTGAGTGCAGCGGCGACGTCTGTGCCCATGTCCCCCGTGTGCCGGCCCGTCCGGCACCGACTTCCCCCTCCCGCTCCCGACCATCCTGCGCTCGGTGACGCCGCGTTGGCACCGTCGAAGGGTTTCGTCGAGATGACCCGATGGGGCTAGGCCGTCACTCGTCCGTTCGTCGGATCGGCGCAAACGGGCGGGATCAGCCCGCCGCGACCGGAGCCGGATCGGGCAGTGTCGCGCTCGGCTCCGGGGTGCTGGGCTGGGACGGAGTCGGGGTCGCCGGTTCTCCTGCGGGCGACTGGGCGTCCTCAGGAGACGAGGGAACGTCCGAGGTGGGGGTCTTCGGGTCGCTGGAGGTTGGACCACTGGTCGTCGGGTCAGTGGGAGCGGGGATGGGTGGCACCACCGGTGCAGTCTGCTCGCTGTCGGCGTGTGGGGCAGCGCTCGGCACCAGAGCGAGCAGCGGAGCAGCGTGCGGCTCGACGGTCACCTCGCAGGCTTGAAGCGTGTCCTTGCCGTTGCCGCCGAGGCACTCGTCGACGCCCTCACCGCCGTCGAGGAAGTCCTTGCCGTTCCCGGCCACGAGCGTGTCGTCGCCGTTGTCGCCGATCAAGATGTCCCTGCCCGTGCCCCCATAGAGGTGGTCGTTCCCGTCACCGCCGACGAGGCAGTCACCCTGGTTGCCCCCGTGGATGACGTCGTTGCCGCCGAGGCCCATGATGATCTGGCGCTGGTTGCCGCCCTCGAGGGTGTCGTTCCCGGGCGTGCCCCAGACGACACCGGCGTACTTCGACAGGTCGCCGCACTCAGCCGGCGGGTCCGGCGCCCAGACGCCGGCGCCGACATGTGCGTGACGCACCTGGAAGTCGGAGAACCCTGCGTAGGTTTCGGTCCCGGTGCCGAGCAGGGCGAAGCTGAGCACAGCGGCTGCCGACGCGCACATCGCAATACGCTCACGCACGAACATGCTCGATCTCCTTTCGGCGTTCCCGGAAGCCGGCTGCCAGCTGGGAGATTGCGTATCCGCCGAGCACGATGGTGAGGATCAAGACCTGCAGGGCGCGTGACTTGAGGTCGGTTCGGACGGTGCCGAGGTAGGGAACGTGGAACCACATCCGGCCACGAATCTGCCCCGGGACTACGGGGCTGGTGTCTGGTCCGCGATTCGCGTCGCCCTTGAAGGTGTACGTGGTTCGACCGTCGGCATGGTCGATGCCCACCACGCGGTGGGTGACGAAGACTGGCTTGCCGGGCACTGCCTGGTAGGTGGCGACGTCGCCGACGTGCAGATCCGCCGGGTCGATCGGCCGGACCACCACGACCGAGCCGACCGGGATGCCGGGCGTCATGCTGCCGCTGAGCACGGTCATCGCTTGGCCGTGGGTCAGCCGGGGAAGGGCCACCAGGACGACGACCGCCGCTGCCACCGCAGCCGCCATTGCGAGGGCGAGCAGACGCGCAGTCCAACGGCCGAGTGCCTGGAAGCCGCTCGTCAAGGAGCCATGAGTCTTCAAGCCTGCTCACCCCCTTCTATCGATGCCGGCCGGACCGCCTTGGGGAGTGGCGGTCCGGCCGGCTGCTCAGTCGGTCACTGGTTGGGGTTGGGAACCTGGGTCAGGTCGAAGCGCAGGTCGAACGTGGCCTGGTCGCCTTGGGAGCGGTCGTCCGCGGCGGACCCGAACTGCCTCACGTTGTCGGGCAGGAACACCTCGGCGTCCACGCAGACGCCCTGCCCTGCGGCGAGTGTCGTTCCAGCCGGGAGGAGGTTGACCGCGGTGTTGTTGGCCGCGGTGAGGATGGTGTTGTGCAGGCGCGTGTCCATGCCGTCATTGGTGCACTGCTGGGGGCTGTCGACGACCTTGGACTGGACGTAGAACAGAGCTTGGGAGATGAACTGACCTACACCGGGCTTGTTGCAGGTCGCGTTCGGGTCATCCTTATTCAGGAGTCCCGACTCGGCGAACGCTTCGGAGTTCGAGTCGCAGCCGTTCTCGGTCCCGACAAGGTTCTTCAAGGTCATCGTGAGGTTGGCCTTCGGAACTGCGACACCGCTTCGGCTGGCAACATAGAAGGCCGTGTCACGCTTTTCGCCGGGAGCCAGCTGCACGTTGTCGAAGTGCTGGTTACTCGGTTCCCCCACAGTGAGGGCGAGGTGGTCCGCCCCCACGTGGTTTCCGGTGTCGACCTGGAAGTCGCTCCAGCTCGCCCAGGTTCCACCGCCGGCGGCGAGTGCGACGACAGCCGTGCCGGCCAGTGCGCCCTTAAGGATCTTCTTGTTCATGTTTCGTTGTCCCTTCCCGGAATCCCCCGCGGGGGACGCGATGCCGCGGCGATCGCGGCCCGTTCGTGATCTGACACTCGTCGTCCGGGCGGCGTGGAACATCGCCAAGGTTCAGGAAATGAGGTTGGCCAATTCTGGGGATGCCGGAGTGGGCGTTCGGAGGGAGAGTGGCGGTGTCCCGTCGTCCGACCGTCTGGGGAACACCGTGCGAACCACCTCCCGGCTCCTGGCACGCGCGATCGTTGCAGCGCTGCTCGTCATGGGCTGCTGGTGGTGGTCGAGCAGCCCCGCCCTGGCCGACGATGGTTCCCTTCTCGTCGACGTGCCGGGTGACGGTGTGGGCTTCACGCACCAGTCCTCGGCTCCCCTCCTCGACGTGCAGCAGCTCTACCCGGGTGGGTCGGGCAGCGGGACAGTCGACGTCCGCAACACCTCGGCGTACGACGCGGATCTCGTCCTCGTCGCGTCCAACGTCGACAGCGAGGAGAACGGCTGCCTGCGGCCGGAGACTCGCGTGCCGACCGAAAGATGCGACGCCGATGGCGGAGAGCTTCAGAACTGGCTGGTATTCACCGTGAGCCGCGTCGGCGATCCGGACCAGGAGCTCTGGCACGGTGATCTGGCTGCGCTCAGCGCCGGTGCAGATCTCGGAGAGCTTGGTGCAGGTGCAGCCTCCACGTTGAGGGTTCAGGTGCTGTTGCCGGCGGCAGCCGGCAACGACACGATGACCGACTCCGTCAGCTTCGACACAAGGCTGACTGCGACGACCGTGGCGGGCGAATCCACGGTGGCCGGCCCCCAGGTCCACGCCGGCGGGGCCGTGTCTTCGCCACGAGGCCCGGAGGTAGCGCTGCCGATGATGGGCGGCACCGTGAGCCTGTGGTGGCTGGTGCTCGAAGCGCTCGTGCTGATGGTCGGGACGGGACTCGTGATCGCGAGTCGGCTCAGTCGACCGTCACGAAGTCGATCAGCTCCTCGACCCGGCCGAGGAGTGCCGGCTCGAGGTCTGCGTACGAGCTGACCTTCGAGAGGATGTGCTTCCACGCGCGGGCGATGTCGGCCTGGTCGCGGTGGGGCCAGCCGAAGCTCTGGCAGACACCCTTCTTCCACTCCACGTTGCGCGGGATCGTCGGCCAGGCGTCCTTGCCGAGCCGCTGCGGCTTGACCGCAGCCCAGATGTCGATGAACGGGTGGCCCACGATCAGCACGTGCTTGCCGACCGGTGATTTCGCCACCGCCTGGGCGATCCGGCTCTCCTTGGAGCCGGGCACCAGGTGATCCACCAGTACGCCGACCCGCCGCTCGGGTCCGGGACGGAAGTCGCGCAGGTGCTCGGACAGGTCGTCGACCCCTTCGAGGTACTCCACCACCACGCCCTCGATCCGTAGGTCTGCGCCCCAGACCTTCTCGACCAGTTCGGCGTCGTGGCGTCCTTCCACGAAGATCCGGCTGGCGCGTGCGACGCGCGCCTTCGCGCCCTGGACGGCGACCGACCCCGACGCCGTACGGGTCGGGGTCGCAGGTCCCTTCCGGGCCGGTGCCACGAGGATCACCGGCCTGCCCTCGAGCAGGAAGCCCGGCCCGAGAGGGAACGTGCGGCGCTGGTTGCGACGGTCCTCGAGGGTCACGGTGTCCAGGTCGCGCTCGACCTTGACGATCTCGCCGCAGAAGTCCGTCTGGACCTCTTCGACGACCAGGCCCAGCTCGGCGGGCGCTTCGACCGAACGACCGTTGCGGGGCGCCCGCCAGTCGGTGGAGAGGACGTCGGAACCGTAGCGATCGTGAGGCACCGGCCCACGTTACGAGTGATCCCGAGTCGAGCAGGGGAGGCGAGGGGCGTGTCGGTCGCAGCCGTACGTCTCCTTGACCTCTGGCACATCGCGATATATCGTCAACGTATCGAGTCATTCCGGAGGCATGAACGCCGATCACTCGATCCCCGACAGATCAAGGAGTTCCACCCATGTACAACCGAACCGACAATCCCTGGGCCGCCGAGTTCGAGGCGGTCCGCCGGCAACGCGGCCGCGGCCGTGGTCATGGCCGGCACCCCGGCCCGGGCTGGGGTGGTCCCGGCTGGGGCGGCCCGATGGGCCCCCCGCCCTGGATCGCGCAGATGTTCGGACCGCAGTGGGCCGGGCACGGGGGCGGCCGCGGTGGCCGCGGTCGTCCGCGGGTGCGCCGCGGCGACGTCCGCTCCGCCATCCTCGACGTGCTAGCGGCAGCCGAGGAGCCGATCAACGGCTACCAGGTGATCCAGCAGATCGCCGAGCGCAGCGGAGGAGCCTGGAAGCCGAGCCCGGGCTCGGTGTACCCCACGATCGCCTGGCTGCAGGACGAGGGCTTCGTGGAGGACGCCCCGACCGGACGCAAGACGATCCAGCTCACCGAGAGCGGCCGCCAGTACGTCGCGGACCACGCCGACGAGATCGCGACGATGTGGTCGTCGTTCGAGACCGCCGTGCCGGAGGGCGACACCGACCTGCGCCAGGTGATCGGGCAGACCGTGGGAGCGATCATCCAGGTCGCCTCAACCGGGACCCCGGACCAGCGTGAGAAGGCCGTGCAGATCCTGGCCGACACCCGTCGCAAGCTCTACGGGCTGCTCGCCGAGGGTCCCGACACGGCGTCGGAAGACGACGAGGAGTGAGCTCATGCCCGCACGTGATCTGCGGATCAGCGACGCTGATCGTGACCGGGCGATCGACCGGCTGAGCGAGCACTACGCCGCCGGCCGGCTCGACAAGGACGAGTTCGACGAGCGCAGCGACGCCGTCTGGACGGCGAAGACCGATGCCGACCTGGCGCCGATCTTCGCCGACCTGGAGCCCGCACGTCGCGACCGTCCACGCGGCGCCCGGAGGATGCCCCGATCCGGCTGGTTCCCGGTGCGGTTCCTGCCCGTGCTGTTCGTGCTGGTCGCCCTCACCGCGATCACGCACGTCCCGTTCGTCCTGCTGGCGCTCGCCGGGTGGGTGCTGCTCGTCCGCCGACGCTCGTGCGGGTCCTGGCGGCGTACCTGAGTCAGATCAGCGGCAGCCGCTTCTGGGCCCGGGGGAGCTGCTCGTAGCCCCGGCGTACGGCGGCCGCGAGCTCCTCGCGCGGGTACGGCCACTCCGCGGCCTCCAGCGCCTGGTCGAGTGGCACACCCCGCTCGGCCAGGTCGCGGATGGTCTCGGCGACCACGCCCAGGGCCGCTCGTTGCTCCTGCACGAAGTCCTGACCGACGGGCGCACCGTGCCCCGGCACGACCACCGTGCCGGAGCCGACCAGGTTGAGCACCAGGTCGAGCGTCGCCGGCCAGTCCATCGGCCAGCAGTCGTCACCGAAGCCCGGCACTCCGCCCCGCACGGTCGACTCCTCGACCAGGTCGCCGGCGAGCAGCACGTCCGCGTCCGGCACCCGTACGACGAGGTCGCCGTCAGTGTGCCCGCGTCCGGGATGCACCAGCTCGACCATTCGGTCGCCGAGGTCGAGCGTCAGGGCGGAGGAGAACGTGCGCGCCGGCACCACCTCCTGGGTGTCCACCAGTTCGGCGTACCGGGCATGCTCGTCCAGCTCGGCCGCGGCCTGCTCGCGGATCCGCGCCGCGTGCCCGGGCATCGCGGCCGCCGCGGCCTCGTGCGCCACGAGCTCGGCCCCCTCGGCCGTGAGCACGCCGTTGCCGAAGCTGTGGTCGAAGTGCACGTGGGTGTTCACCGCGGCGAGCAGGGGCGCAGCGGAGAGCCGGCGCAGGTCCCCGATCACCTCCCGAGCCGCCGCGTCCGACGCGTTCGTGTCCACCACCAGGAGCCCCTCGGAGCCGGCGATGACGCTGACGTTCACGTCGAACCACTCGTAGCGCGCCACCCACACCCGGTCGGCGACCTCCAGGAATTCAGACATGGCCGACAGCCTAGAGAGCCTCTCCGGCGGTGGATCCGGGGCCGGGGTCGCACTCCGGGCCGCGACATCCTCGGCCGGCGCGGCCGACGCCACACCGACACCGCCTCTTCCGGAGTCTGCGCCTAGTAGACTTGGCACTCAGTGCGCCGGAGTGCCAGTCCGTGCGCGAGCGCCCGCACCGGAGAGGAGTCGACATGATCGAGGATCGCAAGGTCGCCGTGCTGCGCGCGATCGTCGAGGACTATGTCGCCACCCAGGAACCGGTCGGCAGCAAGGCGCTGGTGGAACGGCACCGCCTCGGCGTCTCACCGGCTACCGTGCGCAACGACATGGCCTGGCTCGAGGACGAGGGGCTGATCACCCAGCCGCACACGAGCGCGGGCCGGATCCCGACCGACAAGGGCTACCGTTTCTTCGTCGACCGGCTGACCAGCCTCAAGCCGATGTCGGTCGCCGAGAAGCGCGCGATCGCCACCTTCCTCGAAGGCGCCCACGACCTCGACGACGTCGTCCAGCGCAGCGTTCGGCTGCTCGCGCAGCTGACCCAGCAGGTCGCGATCGTGCAGTACCCCACCCTGGCCCGCTCCACGGTCCGGCACATCGAGCTGGTTGCGCTGAGCACGTCCCGCCTGCTCGCGGTGCTGATCCTGTCCACGGGCCGGGTCGAGCAGCGTGTGATCGAGGTGCCGATCGAGCTGACCGACGAGCTCATCGGTGATCTCCGCACGCGCGTGAACCTGTCCGCTGCCGGTGCCCGGATCTCCGACGCTGCGGCGGCGCTCGGTGACCTGCCCGACGGGGTCGCGCCGGACGACCGGTCGACGTACTCCGTGGTGGTGGCCGCGCTCGTGGAGGCCATGTCCGACCACCGCTCCGACGAGCGTGTCGTCGTCGGCGGCACCGCGAACCTCGCTCGCTTCGGCGAGAGCTTCGACGCCTCGATCAAGCCGATGCTCGAGGCCCTCGAGGAGCACGTGGTGCTGCTCAAGCTGCTCGGCGAGGCCACCTCGCCGACCGAGGTGACG
>DATAKN010000295.1:0-2412 GCA_036261595.1 Marmoricola sp. | reverse complement strand
CGCGATGGTCGCCGCCGAGCGGGCCCTCGGCTGGTCCCGGCAGCTGCGCCTGACCCCGTTGTCGCCGATCGCCTACATCGCCACCAAGGCGATCGTCGCGCTGGCGTTCGGTGCCCTGTCGGTCGTGGCCGTGAACGTGGTCGGCGCGCTGAACGGCAAGGCGCAGATGCCCACGCACGTGTGGGTCGCTACTGCGGTGATCGCGTGGGTCGGATCGGTGGTGTTCGGGGCGTTCGGCCTGTTCATGGGATACCTGCTCCCGAGCGAGAACGTCATGCAGGTGCTGGGACCGGTGCTGGCCGGTCTGGCCGCTCTCGGCGGGCTCTGGTTCCCGATCGACGCCCACTCCACCATGGGTCACATCTCCGCGGTCACACCGATCTACGGCCTGGCCAACCTGGCCCGCTGGCCCCTGTACGGCGGTGGACCGCACGTGGCCTGGATCGTGAACCTGGTGGCGTGGCTGGCGGTGTTCGTCGCCGGCGCCGCGTGGCGGATGAGCAAGGACACGGCCCGGGTCTGAGCCGCGACTACGGTGACGCCATGAACGCGAGCATCTCCCTCGACGCGGACCGGCCCTCCGGTCCGCGTCGCTGGGGAGCGGTGTTCGCACTCGTCTGGCTGTTCTACCTGCTCAATCCGCTCGAGGCGGCCTGGGAGAAGCGGAACACCGTCTCGGGGTGGATCGGCGTGTCCGGGACGGTGCTGTTCGCGGTGGTCTACGCGATCGCGTTCCTGATGCTCCGCTGGAACCGACCCGAGGGCACGCCGTTTCTGATCTCGCCGAACCGCGCTCTCGGTGCGAGCGTCGTCGCGGTCGAGATCGCCCTCGCCGTGGTCGTGTGCGCAGCGATCGGTCAGCCCGGGACGGCGACCGCGGTGTACGTCGCCGTGATCTCGATGATCTGCCTGCCGGCTCTGCTCGCCTGGGCCGTGGTGTTCGCGGTCGCCGGGGCCACCTACGGCGCGACGATCCTTGTCGACGGCTGGAGCAGGGACACCGGCATCCTCTTCGGCACGTTGGTCGCGGCACTCGCGATCTGGGGCATCTCGCAGGCGATCAACCGCAACATTGAGGTGCTCGCCGTACGTGAGGAGAACGCACGCCTCGCCCTGGCCGACGAGCGCAACCGGTTCGCCCGCGACCTGCACGACATCCTGGGCCACTCGCTGACGGTGATCACGGTCAAGGCCGAGCTGGCGCAGAAGCTCTTCGACGTCGACCCCGGGCGCGCGCGGGTCGAGGTGGCCGACCTCGAACGGCTCTCGCGCGACGCCCTCGCCGACGTACGCCGCGCGGTCGAGGGCTACCGCGAGCTGACCCTGCCCGGAGAGCTGGCTCGGGCCAGGATCGCCCTGCAGGCGGCCGAGATCGAGGCGCACCTGCCGAACTCCACCGACGACGTGCCCTCCGGTGTCCGCGAGCTGTTCGCCTGGGCGATCCGCGAGGGGATCACGAACGTGGTCCGGCACAGTGGCGCCCGCACGTGCACGGTGACGCTGACGCCCGGCAGCGTCGAGATCCGCGACGACGGGCGCGGAGCGGCCGGGGCCACCGGATCCGGCAACGGGCTCCACGGCCTGCGGGAGCGCGCGGCCGCCCTGGGTGCGACGGTCACGACCCGGACCCTCGATCCCGGTTTCTCGCTCACGGTGGCCGCCTCGTGATCCGGCTCCTCCTCGCTGACGACCAGGCCTTGGTCCGAGGCGCGCTCGCGGCCCTGCTCGCCCTCGAGCCCGACCTCCAGGTGGTCGCTGAGGTGGGGTCCGGCGACGCAGTGCTGGAAGCCGTGCGGGAGCACCACCCGGACGTGGCCCTGCTCGACGTGGAGATGCCCGGTCTCGACGGCATCAGCGCCGCCGCCGCCGTACGCGCTGAGTTTCCCGACGTGCGTGTGCTGATCGTGACCACGTTCGGCCGCCCCGGCTACCTCCGCCGGGCGCTGCAGGCCGGTGCCTCCGGCTTCGTGGTCAAGGACACCCCGGCTGCCGAGCTCGCCGACGCAGTACGCCGCGTGCATGCCGGCCTGCGGGTGGTCGACCCAGCTCTCGCCACCGACAGCCTGGTGGCCGGCGAGTCGCCCCTGACCGCTCGCGAGACCGAGGTGCTCCAGGCCGCCCGCGACGGCTCCTCGGTCGCCGCGATCGCCAGGCGGCTCTTCCTGTCCGAGGGCACCGTGCGCAACCACCTGTCCGCCGCCATCGGCAAGACCGGCGCGACCAACCGTGCCGAGGCCGTTCGGATCGCGGACGGCCACGGCTGGCTGTGAGCACGCGTCCACCAAGTAGCCTCGGGTCGTGGTCGACTGGGACGCGGTGTACGACGAGGCGGCGCGTGAGCGCCTCGTCCCGGAGCCGGCCAAGCGGGTGCCCGCTCCGGTGCGGACGCCCTTCGAGCGGGACCGTGCCCGC
>DATAKN010000289.1:0-14768 GCA_036261595.1 Marmoricola sp. | reverse complement strand
AGCACCTTGTTGACGCAGGCCTCGAGCAGGTCGACGTCGTGGCTGATCACGACCAGCCCTCCGCTGAACGTGCGCAGGAACTCCCGCAGCCACACGATCGAGTCCGCGTCGAGGTGGTTGGTCGGCTCGTCGAGCAGCAGGATGTCGGCGCCGGAGAAGATGATCCGGGCCAGCTCGACGCGGCGACGCTGGCCGCCGGAGAGCGTCTTGAGCGGCTGGCCGAGGAGCCGGTCGTCGATGCCGAGGCCGGCGGCGATCTGGGCCGCCTCGGCTTCCGCGGCGTACCCGCCGGCTGCGTGGAGCGCAGCGTCGGCCGCCTCGTAGCGTCGCATACCCCGGTCGCGGACGGCCGGGTCCTCGGAGGCCATCTCCTTCTCCGCGACACGTAGTCGCTGCACGGCTTCGTCGAGACCGCGGGCCGACAGGATCCGGTCGCGGGCGAGCACCTCGGGATCACCGGTGCGCGGGTCCTGCGGCAGGTAGCCGAGCGACCCGGAGTTCGTCACGGTCCCGGAAGCAGGCAGGCCCTCACCGGCGAGGATCCTGGTCAGCGTGGTCTTGCCGGCCCCGTTGCGGCCGACCAGTCCGATCTTGTCGCCCTTCGCGACCCGGAACGACACGTCCTGCATCAGCAGACGGGCGCCGGCGCGGACTTCGAGGCGGGAGGCGGTGATCACGGAGCGATTAGTCTACGGGCGCTGGGGCACATGGGTGCACCGAGGGGAAGGTGACGGCATGCGCTTCAATCCCAGGGCCCGGGTCGACGAGAGCCAGATCGAGAACCGCGGGGGCGGCGGACTGGGTGGTCTGGGCGGCGGCGGGATGCGCCTTCCCCTGCCCTCCGGCGGCGGTGGCCGGATCGGGCTGGGCACCGTGGTCGTCATCCTGCTGTACGTCGTGATCTCGGCGCTCTCCGGCAACAACCCCGTGCCCGGGGCCGGCGGCAGCAGCAACGACTACGCGACGACCACCCAGTGCCAGACCGGCGCGGACGCGAACAAGTCCCAGGACTGCGCGATCGACCTGATCACGAACTCCGTGCAGGATTACTGGAGCCAGGCCTACGAGCAGCAGGCCGGCAAGGCCTACCAGCAGATCCGCACTGTGAAGTATTCCGGCCAGACCTCCTCAGGCTGCGGTACGGCGAGCTCGGCGATGGGTCCGTTCTACTGCCCGGTCGACAAGCGGGTGTACATCGACACGAGCTTCATGGACGACATGCTGCGGGGGCAGCTCGGTGCGAAGGGTGGGCCGTTCGCGCTCGCCTACGTCATCGCACACGAGTACGGCCACCACGTCGAGGACCAGCTCGGGCTGCTCGGCAAGATGCGCACCCAGCAGGGCCCGAAGAGCGACTCCGTGCGGATCGAGCTGATGGCCGACTGCCTCGGCGGCGCGTGGGCGAAGAACGCCCAGACCACCAAGGACGCGCAGGGCAACCAGATCATCGTGGACCTCACCCAGGACGACATCGCCCGGGCGATCGACGCGGCCCAGGCGGTGGGCGACGACCGCATCCAGAAGCAGTCGTCGGGACGGGTGAATCCTGAGGCGTGGACCCACGGCTCATCGGCCGAGCGCGTCCACTGGTTCAATGTGGGCCTGAAGGACGGCACGATCGAGGCGTGCAACACCTTCGCGCCCGGGGCTCTCTGAGCAGCCTGGGAGCCCCCGAGAACCGAGGAGACCCATGTCCGCCACCGCAGAGGTTCAGCACGGCGCCACCCCGACGCCCACCGACATCCTGGCGGTCGCCCGCGAGCAGGTGCTCGAGCGCGGCGTACCGCTGGACGAGGCGCAGATCCTGCAGGTCCTCCGCACGGGTGATGACGTGCTGCCCGACCTGCTCGCGCTCGCCCACGAGGTCCGGATGACGTGGTGCGGTCCGGAGGTCGAGGTCGAGGGCATCGTGTCGATCAAGACCGGCGGCTGCCCGGAGGACTGCCACTTCTGCTCCCAGTCGGGCCAGTTCACCTCGCCGGTGCGGTCGGTGTGGCTGAACATCCCGGAGCTGGTCAAGGCCGCAGAGCAGACCGCGGCGACCGGGGCGAGCGAGTTCTGCATCGTCGCGGCGGTCCGCGGCCCTGACGAGCGACTGATGACGCAGATGCGCGAGGGCGTGAAGGCCATCAAGGAGGCCGTCGACATCGAGGTCGCCGCGTCGCTGGGGATGCTGACCCAGGAGCAGGTCGACCAGCTCGTCGAGATGGGCGTGCACCGCTACAACCACAACCTCGAGGCGGCCCGCTCCTACTTCCCGCAGGTGGTCACCACGCACTCGTGGGAGGAGCGCTGGGACACCTGCCTGATGGTGCGCGAGTCCGGCATGGAGCTGTGCTGCGGCTGCCTGGTCGGCATGGGCGAGACCGTCGAGCAGCGGGCCGAGCTGGCCGCACAGCTCGGTGAGCTCCAGCCCGACGAAGTGCCGCTGAACTTCCTGAACCCGCGCCCGGGCACTCCGTTCGGCGACCTCCCCCTGATGGAGGCCTCCGAGGCGCTGCGCACGATCGCGGCGTTCCGGCTGGCCCTGCCCCGCACGATCCTCCGGTACGCCGGTGGCCGGGAGCTGACCCTGGGCGACCTCGGCACGCGTGACGGCCTGCTCGGCGGGATCAACGCGGTCATCGTGGGCAACTACCTCACGACGCTGGGCCGTGACCCGCAGGAGGACCTCGCGCTGCTCGAGGACCTGAAGATGCCGATCAAGGCGCTCAGCAGCAGCCTGTGAGCACGACCGTGGACCCTCTGACGAGCAGCGCGGTCTACTGCGGGCACTGCGGCGAGCCCCTGGACGCGCGCAGCCACGCGCGGTGCGCGGAGCTCCTGCGGATGGAGCCGCCGCGGTTCTGCGTGTACTGCCGCCGCCGGATGCAGGTACAGGTGACGCCGACGACCTGGACCGCCCGGTGCGTGGAGCACGGGGAGCTCGCGTCGCCGTGACCGCGCAGGAGCCGGAGGTTTCGAGGCTCGCTGCGCTCGCACCTCAACCACCGCACACCCACGAGCTCCTCGCGTTCGACCGCGAGCACCTGTGGCACCCGTACTCCTCGATGACCTCGCCGGGCCCGGTGTACCCGGTCGAGTCCGCCTTCGGCGTGCGGCTCCGGCTGCGGCGTGGGGACCAGGCGGTCGAGGTGGTCGACGCGATGTCGTCGTGGTGGTGCGCGATCCACGGGTACGCCGTGCCGGAGCTCGACGCAGCCGCGCGCGACCAGCTGGGCCGGATGAGCCACGTGATGTTCGGCGGGCTGACCCACGAGCCGGCCGTGCGCCTGGCCCGGCAGCTCGTCGAGATCTCCCCCGCCGGCCTGGACAAGGTGTTCTTCGCCGACTCCGGCTCGGTCGCGGTCGAGGTCGCGATGAAGATGGCCTGGCAGGCACACGCTGCCGGAGGTCTCACGCGCACGAAGTTCTTCACGATCCGCGGGGGTTACCACGGCGACACGTTCTCGCCGATGAGTGTGACCGACCCGGAGGGTGGCATGCACTCCATGTACGCCGGCTTCCTCCCGCGACACGTCTTCGCCGAGCGGCCGCCGGCGGCCGGCGAGCCGCTCGAGGAGTGGAAGGCCGCGACGACCGCACTGTTCGAGGAGCACGCCGCCGAGATCGCCGCGGTGATCGTCGAGCCGGTGCTCCAGGGCGCCGGCGGCATGCACGTCTACGACCCCGACGCCGTCCGGCACCTCGCGGCGCTCGCGCGGGCGCATGGCGCCCTGGTGGTCTTCGACGAGATCGCGACCGGCTTCTGGCGCACCGGGACGGCGTGGGCCGCCGATCAGTGTGCGGTGGCCCCGGACATTCTGTGCGTGGGCAAGGCCCTGACCGGCGGCTATCTCACGCTCGCAGCCGTGCTCACCACCGAGGAGGTGGCTGCGGCGGTCGACTCGAGCCCGGCCGGCGCGATGATGCACGGGCCCACGTTCATGGCGAATCCGCTGGCCTGCGCCATCGCCGCGGCGAGCCTCGACCTCCTCGCCTCCTACGACGCGGGCGCCCGAGTGGCCCGCCTGCACGACCGCCTCCTCGCCGGGCTGGCGCCGGCCCGCGACCTGCCCGGCGTACGGGACGTCCGGACGCTCGGGGCCGTCGGCGTCATCGAGCTCGATCGGCCGGTCGACGTACCGGCGGTCACAGCCGCAGCGCTCGACCGCGGGGTGTGGGTGCGGCCGTTCCGCAACCTCGTCTACACGATGCCGCCCTACGTCTGCTCCGACGACGACATCGCCACGATCACCGGTGCCCTGGTCGGCGCGGTCGAGGAGGTGCCTACCCGATGACGAGATTCACCGACTGGCTCGACCAGCGCTCGGCGGCGCGCGAGGACGCCGGCCTGACCCGCCGCCTGTTCGCCAGCGATGCGGACGCACCGATGATCGACCTGGC
The DNA here is from genome assembly GCA_036261595.1 of Marmoricola sp. GTDB lineage: Bacteria > Actinomycetota > Actinomycetes > Propionibacteriales > Nocardioidaceae > Marmoricola. The sequence goes on along the minus strand of DATAKN010000289.1, from coordinate 10,382 downwards.
CGGCAACGACTACCTCGGCCTGGCGCGCCACCCTCGCGTCGTCGCCGCCGCAGCCGGGGCCGCCCAGCGGTACGGCGCGGGCGCGGGTGCGTCCCGGCTGGTCACCGGCACGCTCAGCGTGCACGAGGAGCTCGAGCACGATCTCGAGGCGTTCACGGGCTTCCCGAGCGCGCTCGTGCTGTCCACCGGTTACCACGCGAACCTCGCCGCGGTCTCCGCCCTCGCGGACGCCGAGACCCTCGTCGTGTCCGACGCCCACGTGCACGCCTCGATGATCGATGCGTGCCGGCTCTCGCGCGCGCAGGTGACCGTGGTCCCGCACAACGACGTCGCCGCGGTCGATCGGTTCCTGGCTGCCCGCACGCAGCCGGGTGCCCTCGTGCTCGTGGAGACGATCTACTCCGTCCTGGGTGATGCCGCCCCGATCGAGGAGCTCGCCGCAGTCTGTGCGCGCCACGACGCGGTCCTGGTTGCCGACGAGGCGCACGCTCTCGGCGTGGCTGGAGTGGACGGCCGCGGCCTGCTGAACGCCGCCGGTCTTGCCGGAGAGGACCACGTCGTCGCGACACTGACGCTGAGCAAGTCGCTCGGATCGCAGGGCGGCGCCGTGCTGGCCACGCCGCGGGTCCGTGAGCACCTGGTCAACACGGCGCGGCCGTTCATCTACGACACCGGCCTCGCCCCGGCGGCCGCGGGGGCCGCCTCTGCGGCGCTCGAGGTGATCACCGACGAGCCGGAACGGGTCGCGCGGGTCCGCGCCGTGGCGCGTGCGCTCGCCAAGGCCGGCGGCGTGCCGGAGGTGGCCGGCGCGGTGCTCGCGATCGCGATGCCCGGGCCACGGGAGGCCGTCGCCGCAGTCGCGCGAGCGGCCGAGGAAGGCGTGCGGATCGGCTGCTTCCGTCCGCCCTCGACGCCGGACGGGATCTCCCGGCTGCGCCTGACCGCCCACGCACACCTGAGCGAGGAGCACCTCGACCGGGCGCTGGCCGTGCTCGAGGCGCTGGTCCGGTGAAGCCGGTCCTCTTCGTCACCGGCACCGACACCGGCGTCGGCAAGACCGTGACCACTGCGGCGCTCGTCGCGGCCCGGCGCACGGCCGGCGGGTCGCCGTACGTGGTGAAGCCGGCGCAGACCGGCGTCGGGCCCGATGAGCCGGGTGACCTGGACGACGTACGCCGCCTGGCCGGCGACGTGCCCGGCCACGAGGGACTCCGGTTGCGGGAGCCGCTCGCCCCGGACACCGCCGCCCGGCTCGAGGGCGTCGCGCTCCCCGGCCTCGGTGACCAGCGGGAGGCCGTGCTGGCGGCCGCCGAGCACCACGACGTGATCGTGGAGGGCGCCGGCGGCGTCCTCGTCCACCTCGGCGAGCACTGGAACCTCCTCGACCTGGCCCAGTCGGTCGCCTACCACGGCAGGCCCGTCGGGTTCGTGGTGGTCGCCCGCGCCGGGCTCGGCACGCTCAACCACGCCGCGCTGACGGTCTGGGCGATCCAGGCGCGTGGTCTCCACGTGCACGGCCTGGTGATCGGCTCGTGGCCCGCCGAACCGGACCTGGCGGCGGAGCAGAACCGCTTCGACCTGCCGACGATGACAGGCGTGCTGGTGATCGGCGAGATCCCGGAAGGAGCCGGAGCGCTGACCGCCGCGGAGTTCTCGGCCGGCGTACCGGACTGGGTGCAGCTGCCCGACTGACGCGCCGGCCCGGGCCCGGTCATCTGGAAGAGTGCCGCCCATGGCGACGACCTCGGCGAGCCCAGTCCTGATCCGCTCGGACAAGCTCGTGCTGGGCGGCGCCGCGGCACTGTGCGCCTTCGCCGGCGTCGCCCACTACAGCGCGTGGGCCTCCGTGCTCGCGTTCGTCGTCTCCGGCTCCGCGGTGGCCGTGCTGGCCAGTGCGGTCGGGCGCAGCGTCGAGCAGCTCGGCGACCGCTTCGGCCCCGGAGCCACGGGCGTGCTGCAGTCGGCGCTCGGCAACCTGCCCGAGCTGTTCATCTCGATCTTCGCCCTGAAGGCCGGGTTGGTCAGCGTGGTGCGTGCCGCGATCGTCGGCTCGATCCTGGCGAACCTGCTGCTGGTGCTGGGCCTGGCGTTCCTGGTCGGCGGCCTGCGCCACGGCAGGCAGAGCCTGGGCTCGGAGCGCGCCCGCACCATCGTCGTGCTCATGCTGCTCTCGGTGACCGCGATGGCCATCCCCTCGATCGCCCACGAGGTGCACAGCCCGGCCGCCGCGCACGAGGTGCCGTTCTCCGTCATCGTGTCGGTGGTCCTGCTCGTCCTCTTCGGCCTCTCACTGCCGTTCTCACTCCGTCGAGGGGCCGACACGCCCGGCTTCGAGGGTGAACCTCCGCGGTGGCCGATGCCGCTCGCGGTCGGCATGCTGGCCGCCTCCGGGGTGCTCGCAGCGTTCGTGTCCGACTGGTTCGTCGCTGCACTGGAGCCGTCGATGGCTTCGCTGCACATCTCGCAGGCGTTCGCCGGTCTCGTCATCGTGGCGATCGCCGGCAACGCGGTCGAGAACGTGGTCGGGGTCCAGCTGGCCGGGAGGGGACAGTCGGAGTACGCATTCTCGGTGATCCTCAACAGCCCGTTGCAGATCGCGCTCGTGCTGGCGCCCGTGCTGGTGCTGGTCAGCCAGGTCTTCGGGCTGGCGTCGCTGACGCTGGTGTTCGGGCCGATGCTCGTGGTCGCGCTGGTGCTGGCCATCCTCCTGGCGGCGCTGATCGCGATCGACGGCGAGTCCACCTGGCTGGAGGGCGCGACGCTGATCGCCCTGTACGCCGTCATCGCGACGTCGTTCTGGTGGGGGTGAGCCGGCTGCGCGGGTCGGCCCGGTGTGGTTTCGACAGGCTCGACCCCCCGGTGCTGGATCAGCCGATGTCGCGCGACCGGTAGCGCCACCACGACACTGCCAGGAGCACCGCGGCGAGGAGGCTGAGCAGGGCCGCCGGCCCGAGGCGGAAGTCCTCGAGTGGCATGTGCGGCGTGTGCGTGTACGGCGACAGGTCGAGCACCCACTGCGGCAGGTCGAGCAGCTCGCCGACCAGGCCCAACGTCGTGAACACGACGACGAGGCCCCATCCGAGCACCGCCCGGTCGCTGCGCCACGCGAAGACCAGCACGCTCAGCGCCACCACCAGCCACATCGCCGGCGCCTGCGCCAATGCGGAGCCGACCAGTCGCCCGAAGGAGAGTCCGGCGTCGTTGCCGACCCCGACGGCCAGCGCGACGCCGGCCACGAGCAACAGCCACGTCGCGCCGAGGATCCCGACGACGAGCGTCGCGAGGAACGCCCGGGCGCGGGAGGTCGCGGTCGCCAGGACCTGCTCGGTCCGTCCGTCCTGCTCGTCGCTGCCACCGTGCCCCACCACCGCCACCGCGAAGCAGGTCACGATCAGGCCGAGCACCGAGACCACGGCGCCGAGCAACGCCTCGCGGAAGGCACCGGACCCGCCGATCCGCCGCATCATGTCCTCGAGGCTCTGCGAGTCGAGCTTGTCGAAGCTCGGGCTGATCGCTCCGAACACCAGACCGACCACGCCGACCGCCACCGTCCAGCCGACCACCATCGGGGTGTGCACCCGGATGGCCAGGGCGACCGCGTCGGCGAGCCGGGGCGATCCGGTCGCGGGGCCGGGCCGGGCCGCGACCAGTCCCGACCCGAGATCGCGACGGTGGCTCAGCCAGAACGCAAGCCCAGCCAGGGCCAGCGCCGTGCCGACGTACAGGGCGAGGATCCACCAGCGAGGGTCGCTGTAGGCCCGGAGCTGGGTGTTCCACCCGAACGGCGTGAGCCAGCTCAGCCAGGACGCGTCAGAGGTGTCGCCGACCGCCCGGAGGAGGTACAGCACGCCGAGGCCGACCGCGGCGATCCCGGCGCAGGTCCGCGCGCTCGAGGAGACCTGGCACGCGGCTGCGGTGAGCGTCGTGGATACCAGCCCGATACCGGCCCACGAGGCACCGAAGGCGAGCGAGCCGGCCACCGGGAGACCGCCGGCCACGTTGGCGGCGGCGGTCAGGACACCGAGGACGAGCGCGAGCGCGAACCCGAATCCGATCGCCGCGGTCAGTGGCGCCTGCCGAGTGATCGCGGTGCCGCCGAGGAGCTCGGACTGGCCGCCCTCCTCCTCCAGACGGGTGTGCCGGCGTACGACGAACAGGAACATCAGCGCCACGAAGACGGCGTAGAGGACCGTCATCTTCGTCATCGCCAGCTCGCCCTCACTGTGCACGTCGACGATGGGGCCGTAGAGCGCCACGATGCCCGGACTGGAGTTGATCGCCTCCGCCGCCTTCACCCGGTCGGCCTCGGTCGTGTAGAGCGTCGCGGTGGCCGATGCGGAGGCGAAGCAGACCAGGAGCAGGGCGGCGAACCAGGCCGGCACCATCACGCGGTCGCGGCGCACGGCCAGCCTGACGAGCTGACCGAGACCCACCTGACGGGTCCTGACCGGGGCGAGCACCGCGCTCACCGGGTCGTCCCCGCGGCCTCGGGTCGGTAGACGTCGAGGAACACCTCCTCCAGCGTCGGCGGTGCGCTGGTGAGCTCCTCCACCCCTGCCGCCATGAGCGCCGCCAGTACCTCGGTGAGCGCTTCGGGATCCACGCTGCACGCGACCCGCTGGCCGTCGACCGTGACGTCGTGCGCGCCGTCGACACCAGAGAGGTCCGGCACCGCGCCGGTGACGAGCGCCTGGATCCGGTTGCGATGAAGGTGCCGCATCTCGCTGAGTGTCCCGCTCTCGACGGCCTTGCCCGCCCGGATGATCGTCACCCGATCGGCCAGGCGCTCCACCTCGCTGAGGATGTGGCTCGACAGCAGCACGGTGGCCCCGCGCTCGGTGTGCTCGGCCAGGCACTCGTTGAAGACCTGCTCCATCAGCGGGTCCAACCCCGACGTCGGTTCGTCCAGGACCAGCAGCTCGTTGTCGGTGGCGAACGCGGCCACGAGCGCCACCTTCTGCCGGTTGCCCTTCGAGTAGGCGCGACCCTTCTTGGTGGGATCGAGGTCGAACCGTTCCAGCAGCTCCCCGCGGCGAGACCGCTGCGGGTCTTCCCCGCGCATCCGGATCAGCATGTCGATGGTCTCCCCGCCGGTGAGGTTGGGCCAGAGCGCCACGTCGCCGGGCACGTAGGCGAGTCGACGATGGATCTCGACGGCGTCTCGCCATGGGTCCAGACCGAACACCTCGGCGCCGCCGGCGTCGGTGCGAAGCAGGCCGAGCAGCGAGCGGATCGTCGTGGACTTGCCGGCTCCGTTCGGGCCGAGGAAGCCGTGCACGTCGCCGGTCCTGACCTCGAGGTCGAGACCGTCCAGCGCTCGGACCGTGCCGAAGGACTTGACCAGGCCGTGGACGGAGATGACAGCCGAGTTCCGCATGAACCCGAATGTACCCATGTTTCAGAACTTTCTGAAACCTATTAAGGTGACGGTGTGCCCACCTCACGAGAACAGTTCGTCCAGCGGATGGCCAGCTCGCTGCACCAGGCCGGGCTCGCCCGGGTGCCCTCACTGGTGTTCGCGGCCCTCCTGATCGACGACGACGGCCGGATGACGTCGGCCGAGCTCGCCGAAGCGCTGCACGTCAGCCCGGCCTCGGTGTCCGGCGCGGTCCGCTACCTCGAGCAGATCAGCATGCTCCGGCGCGAGCGCGAGCGCGGCTCTCGCCGGGACGTGTACGTCGTCGAGGACCAGACCTGGCACACCGCCCTGATGCGGCGCGACCAGGTCTACGCGCCGATGATCGCCGCGCTGAGCGAGGGACTCCAAGCAGTGCCCGACACCACGCCTGCCCACCGCCGCATGGTGGTCACGCGCGCATTCTTCGCCTTCGTCAACGAGGAGATGCAGGGGCTCGCGGACCGCTGGGAGCGCCGCCGCCGCGAGCTGTTCGAGGGTGCCTCTGAGTGACGCTCTGCCCGGTTGCTTCGGGCCCTTGGGCTCCGGTGCAAGGCCCGCCGGGCGGCGTACGTTGCGATCATGGAGCACGTCATCGAGATCTCCGGCCTGGTCAAGACCTTCGGCGCCGTACGCGCCCTCGATGAGCTCGAGCTCGAGGTGCACCCGGGCGAGGTGCACGGCTTCCTCGGGCCCAACGGGGCGGGCAAGTCCACCACGATTCGGATCCTGCTCGGGCTCCTCCGCGCGGACGCCGGCCACGTCGAGCTGCTCGGAGGTGACCCATGGCGCGACGCGGCGGCCCTGCACCGCCGGCTCGCCTACGTGCCCGGGGAGGTCAACCTGTGGCCCGGGCTGACCGGCGGCGAGGTCATCGACCTGCTCGGCCGGCTCCGCGGCGGACTCGACGAGCGCAAGCGGGCGGACCTCCTCGAGCGCTTCCAGCTCGACCCCACCAAGAAGGGGCGCGCCTACTCCAAGGGCAACCGCCAGAAGGTCGCCCTGGTCGCCGCCCTCAGCTCCGACGTGGAGCTGTTGCTCCTCGACGAGCCGACCGCGGGACTCGACCCGATCATGGAGTCGCAGTTCCAGCAGTGCATCGACGACTTCCGCGACGGCGGCGGCACCGTGCTCCTGTCCAGCCACATCCTGGCCGAGGTCGAGCGCCTCTGCGACCGGGTCAGCATCCTGCGGGAGGGCCGCGTGGTGGAGTGCGGCACGCTCGCGGAGCTGCGCCACCTGACCCGTACGTCGATCCACGCCGAGCTCTCGAACGGTGCGGCCGATCTCGCCACGCACGAGGGCATCCACGACTTCGTCGCCCAGGGCCACCGGGTGGACTTCGACGTCGACACGGAGCTGCTCGGCGACGTCCTGGCGCACCTCGGCACGCTGGGCATCCGCAGCCTCACCAGCCAGCCCCCCACGCTGGAGGAGCTGTTCCTCCGGCACTACGGCGACGAGCTGCCCGCGCAGTCCGACGCCGTCTCGGCGGTCTCGCCATGATCGCCACCGGCACCTTCCTCCGGGCCTTCCTGAAGCGGGACCGGTGGCTGGTCTTCTGGTTCTTCCTCGGCACGCCGACGCTGTACTGGTCGCAGGCCTACAGCGTCGACGGGATCTACCGCAACCAGGCGGAGTTCGACCGCGCCGCAGCCGCCATGGCCGACAACGCCGCCTTCATCGCGATGGCGGGGCCGGCGCGAGCACTCAACACCACCGGCGGACAGGTGGCCTGGCAGGCGACGGCGTTCGGCGCGATCGTCGTGGGGCTGATGGCCATGTTCATCGTGGGTCGGCACACCCGCGCAGAGGAGGAGACCGGACGCGAGGAGCTGCTGCGGTCCGGCGTGGTGGCTCGGCGGGCCCCGATGACCGCCGCGTTCCTGGCCGCGGTCATCGCCAGCGCGATCGTCGCCGCCGGGGTGACCGGCTCGCTGCTCGTCTACGGCCTGCCGGCAGCCGGCGGCTGGGTCCTCGGAGTCGGAGTGTTCGGCTTCGGCGTGGCATTCGCCGGTGTGGCGCTGCTGGCGGCGCAGGTCACGACCACCGCGCGGGCGACGTACGGCCTCACCGGTGCGGTCCTCGGCGTCTCGTACGGCGTTCGCGCGATCGGCGACATCAGTGGCGGCGGCCTGTCGTGGCTGTCCCCCATCGGGTGGTACCAGGCGATGCACGCGTACTCCGGTGAACGCTGGTGGCCCGTACTCCTGCTCCTGTTGCTCGGCGCGCTCGCCGTCGGTGCGGCGTACGCCGTGTTCGAGCGGCGGGACCTCGGCGCCGGGATCCTCTCGACGAGGCCGGGCCCCGATCGGGCGTCGGCCTCCTTGGGCAGCGGACTCGGACTCGCCTGGCGACTGCAGCGCTCGTCGGTGCTGTGGTGGTCCTTCGGCATGTTCGTCGGCGGCTACGCCTACGGCTCGATGGGCGACGACGTGACCACGATGATGGGTGACTCGAAGGCCAGCATGGACATCTTCGCCGCCGGCGGCGGACCGAACCTGCTGGACGCGTTCTACGCGGTCGCGACGCTGATGCTGGTCCTGATCGCGGCCGGTTTCACGGTGTCCTCCGCCCTGCGCCCGCACAGCGAGGAGCAGGCCGGACGTGTCGAAGCACTGCTCGCCACCGGTCTGAGCCGCTCACGCTGGTACGCCGGCCAGGCGCTCGTGACCATCCTGGGCAGTGTCGCGGTCCTGCTCGCCTCCGGGATCGGGATCGGAGTCGGCTACGCAGTGGTGACCGGGGACGGATCGGCCGTGCTCCGGCTCACCGGCGCCACCTTCTCCCAGATCGCCGGCCTCTTCGTCCTCGGAGCGCTCGCCCGCCTGCTCAACGCGATCGCGCCGCGGTGGGCGATGCTCGCCTGGCTCGGCGTCGTGTACTGCTACGTGATCCTGCTGTTCGGTGAGCTTCTCGACTTCCCGCAGTGGGTGATCGACATCTCGCCGTTCAGCCACCTCGCAGCGGTGCCGGCGGTCGCGATGAGCTGGACGCCCTTCGCGCTGGTGCTCGCCCTCGCGGTCGCGATGAACCTCGGCGGCCTGGCCGCCTTCCGGAGCCGCGACGTGCACTGAGTCGACCTGTCACTCCAGCAATGCCTCGACCTGCGGCAGGTGCCGCTGCAGCGCCCGGAGGTAGGGCGCGACGCTGGGGTGGTTGAACTTGCCGTGGAGCGCGCCTTCGCCGGGCGCCACCCGCGAGAGCGCCCACTCGGCCCGGCTCATCGCGGAGTAGACGCACATCACCGTCGCCGCGATCCGGATCGGCCCGTCGTCGACCTCGCTGCGGACGGTGCGGACACCGGCGAGGAACGCGTCGAGCAGCACCTCGAAGTCCTCGCGCGTGGAGAGCGCGTAGTAGCCGAGATCGGTGCCCACCGGTCCGAGACCGAAGCCCTGCCAGTCGACCGCGACGACCACGTCTCCACCGTCGCCTGGTCGGACCGCCGGGAAGTTCGCGGGCACCGCGTCGCCGTGCAGTCGGCCGGGGGGCGCGCCGGCGTACTCCCTGAGCCAGTGCGAGCGCCGGTGCCACAGATGGTCCGCGACGTCGGCCACCGGTGTCCGCCCGAGGGTCGGCCACCCGCCGCGGACCTCGGCCATCGCGAGCCGGTCGACGAGCGTCCGACGCGCCGCCCAGGGCACCTCGACGTACTCCGCTGCGCTGAACCGGCCGAGCTCGTGCGCCACCTGGAGGGCCGGAGGCGGCTCGGCGACGAGCTCCTCGGACCACAGCGTCACGCCCTCGTCGTCCTCGTCGACCCGCAGGTATGCCGGCGTCACCACGCCCGGGCCGTCGACGACCGCGGGGTCGAGCGCCACCTCTGCCTCACGCCGCCAGTAGCCGGCGTGCGTGGGATCCGACAACGCCGCCGGTTCGTCCGGACCGGGCCGAGCGAGCCGCTTCACCACGACTCCACGGCCCTGACGCTCCGCGCGCCAGAGCCCTACGGTGGACGCGCCACCGCCCAGGCGCAACGGCGTCCAGCCGGGCTCGGGCTGCCACATCGCGCACTCCTCAGGCGTTGGTCACGCTGATCCTGACAGAGCCCGCATCGGTGATGGCGGATTCGAGCACGCCGCGCCGGGGGTCGGGGACGGCCAGGAACGGCCCACGGACCGCGGCGGCCGTCCGCGCGAGCCGCGGGTCCTCGAGCACCGCGGTGACGGCCGCGTGATCGCCACCCACGACCAGGAGCGGCGCGCCGGCGACGATCCGGGCGGCGTGGTCAGCCGCCGCCTCGTACGCCGCCCGCGCCTGGTTATCCCGCCGCCGGGCGAACCGCTGCTGGCTCTGCCCGCCCGCCTTGGTCCGGCCCTGCACGTGCCGCTGACCTACTTTCGACGCCACGGTGCGGTCCCCCGCCAGCCGCGCGACCGCGAACCCGCCCTTGCGGACCAGCAGGACGCCCCAGTCGTCGGGAGGCTCGCAGGCAGCGACCAGCGCCTCGACGCGCGCCTGGTCGATCCGTCGCTCGAAGGGTGCCTCAGCCTCGAACATCGACCCGTCGACCGCGCGACCCAGCAGGTGGCCGTCGGCCACGCCCAGCTCGGTGGAGCCGTGCCGAGCCTCGAAGTTCTCGACCCAGCGACCCACCCGCTCGCGGGGAACGACGACGGTCGGCATGCGGCCCAGAGTAGATGCGCCTGCGGGTCGCCTGCGGCGGGCCCGGGGTCACCGGGTCTGGCCGTCCGGTGTGGTGCCGGGTGGGGGTGGCCGGGAGGACAGCACCACACCGGCCGCCGGAAAGCCACCGCGACCCCGGGGTGGATGGGAGGGATGGGCCCACCAGCGGGCCATCGAGACGGTCGTGATGGACCCATCCCGGTTTCTCCACCACCCGGGGACCGTGACCTCCCAGGCGGGGTGGGGCCCGGTGGCCGCCGAAGGCGAGCGTCAAGGGGTCGCGCGGCGCGCCAAGACCAAGCCGGCGGCAGCGGCAGGGAAGTCGGCGCGACGCGCATCCCCCAGCGAGCGAGGGGGA
>DATAKN010000260.1:0-33963 GCA_036261595.1 Marmoricola sp. | reverse complement strand
GCCGCGGCGATCGAGTCCACCACCAGGATGCTCTCGGCACGCGGCGGGATGCCCTCCTCGTCGAGCAGGCCGGCCTCGGCGCCGATCGCCGTCATCGTGCCCATCGTGTCGAAGAAGTCGGCGAGCATCAGGGTGAAGATCAGCAGCAGCGCGGTCACGACTCCGGCGGACTGGAACGAGCCGAGCAGCGAGAAGTGGAAGACCGTGTCGAACTTGGGCGTGTCGACGATCTTGTCCGGCAGCGTCGGGACGTTGAGGCTCCAGCCGGTGGGGTTCTTCGCGCCGCCGGCACCGAGGTTGCCGATGCTCTCCACGATGATCGCGACGATCGTGGTCACGATGATCGAGATCAGGATCGCCCCGCGGACCTTGCGCACCCACAGGGCGACGACGAGCACGAGACCGAAGGCGAACACCAGCGCCGGCCACCCGGCCAGCGAGCCCGACGGGCCGAGCTGCACCGGCACGGTGGTCTGCGCCGCGTCCGGGATGCGCCGCACCCAGCCGGCGTCGACGAACCCGATCAGCGCGATGAACAGGCCGATGCCGACCGAGATCGCGACCTTCAGCTGGGCCGGTACGGCGTGGAACACCGCCGTGCGGAAACCGGTGAGCACCAGCACGAGGATGACCACGCCCTCGATCACGATCAGACCCATCGCGTCGGCCCAGCTCATCTGCGAGGCCACGGCGAACGCGAGGAACGCGTTCAGCCCCAGACCCGTCGCCAGCGCGAGCGGGTAGTTCGCGACCACGCCCATGAGGATCGTCATGATGCCGGCCACGAGAGCGGTGCCCGCCGCGATCGCGGTGAGGTTCGGCGCCGACCCGCCGCCGAGGTACTTCCCGTCGGCGTCCTTGACGAAACCGAGGATGAGCGGGTTCAGCACGATGATGTAGGCCATCGTGAAGAAGGTGACGACGCCGCCGCGGATCTCCCGCTCGACGGTCGACCCCCGTTCGGCGATCTTGAAGAAGCGGTCCAGGGCCGAGGTACGACTGCTGACTTGGGTGTTGGTGTCCACGAGACATGCATGGTGGCAGACGCCGGGGACGCGACGCACCCGTGGGGACAGCATGCGGGCTGCCGGATAGATTGGGGCCATGTCCGACGACCAGCCGGTGGTGCACGAGTTCGGCAACCGCACCTTCATCGTCGCGGACGTCGAGCCGCTCGACGTCGACGGCGTCCGCACACTCGCCGTCGGTACGGCGCTGTGGGCCGTCGCCTTCCTGATGCTGATCCCGTTCTCCGGTCGCCTGCGCGACGACGGCCACCTGTGGTGGATGTGGACGTGCGCCGCCGGATTCGGCCTGGGCCTCGTCGGCTGGGACTACTGCCGGCGCCGTCGCAACGCGCGCCAGGCGGAGCCGACGGAGTAGGCGGGAGTTTCGGCAGGCTCGCCGACCGGCAGCGTCAGATCGTCTCGAAGTCGTCCTCGGTCAGGGTGTCGAAGACGGGGTCGGGCAGCGGCGGCGGCAGCTGCTTCTTGCGCAGCTGGGCGTCGGAGTGCGCCCCGCAGCCGTGCAGGAACGCGACCACCCGGCCGTCGTCGTTGGCGTACTCGTTGGCGCAGACGCCGAACGTGTCGGCCAGCGGCCCGGCCAGCCGCACCAGGAAGCCGCACGACCAGCACTTCGCCGGGGCGGACTGGGCCAGCGGCACGTGCGGGCCCTGGTCGCCGTCGTACCAGCGCTGAGCCGCCAGGTCGCGGCCCTCGAGCGAGAGCACGCGCACGCGGCCCAGCCCAAGCTCCTCGCTGACCGCCTTGACCTGGTCGACGGCGTCGCGGGGCGCGGTGTCCCCGGGGTCACCGGCCAGGTACGCCGGCACCAGGCGCGGGTCGTCCTCCTCGACGGGCAGCACGTCGCCGGGCGACAGGTCGCCGGGTCGGATCCGCTCGCGCCACGGCACCCACGACGGCGCGATGATCGCGTCCTCGCCCGGAAGCATGACGACCTCGTCGATCGTGACGGAGTCCTGACCGGGCGCGAGCGCCACGGTCACGGCCCAGCGCCAGCCCGGGTAGCCGGCCTGGGTGCAGGCGAAGTAGTGAGTGACCACCCCGTCGTCCTCGCGAGCGGCTTCGACGTGGTCGCCCACGACGGCAGCGCCCACCTGCTCGACGAGCGCGGCCCGGGCAGCCTCGACCGCCGCCGCGGCGAGGGCGGGCGCGGTGACGTCCTCGGTCATCATCACCCGGCGATTGTCCCTCATCGCGGCCGACGATGTCTCCTGACCCCGGCAGAGCGCACAGCGACGCCGCTGGGTTCTTGGCAGGATGGACCCATGGCGGGCGAGGAACAGACGGGCGACCCTCACCGCAGCGACCAGATCACGGACGCCGCGGGACGCGGCATCGCCGCCGGAGCCAGGGGGGCCGCCGCCGCCGGCCGGGCGACGGGGCGCGGCGTGACCGCGGTCTTCCAGCTCGCGCGCCGGGCCGCGCGGGCCGAGGGGGCGGGCGACTCCGGTCTCTCGCGGCTGATCGAGCTGCACGCGTTCAACGCCGCCGGCGACGCGGCGATCGCGATCTCGCTCGCCGGCACGCTGTTCTTTGCCAACCCGGGTGAGGCCCGGGGTCAGGTCGCGCTGTTCCTCGGCCTCACCATGCTGCCGTTCGCGGTCGTGGCTCCGCTGATCGGGCCGTTCCTCGACCGGTTCAGCCACGGTCGCCGCTGGGCGATCGGCGCCACCATGGCGATCCGCGCCTTCCTGGCCTGGCTGATGGCCGACGCGGTCGCCTCCCAGTCGGTGCTGATGTACCCGACCGCACTGGGCTGCCTGGTCGCCTCCAAGGCGTACGGCGTGACCCGTGCCGCGACCGTCCCGCGCCTGCTGCCGACCGAGCTGACCCTGGTGAAGGCGAACAGCCGGATCTCGCTCGCGGGCGTCGTCGGCGCCGCCGTGTCGGCCCCGATGGCGGGCCTGGCGTCGACGTTCGGCTCGCAGTGGACGCTGCGCTATGCGTTCGTGGTGTTCGCCGGGGCGACCATCCTCGCGATCCTGCTGCCCGCGCAGTCCGACGCGAGCGCCGGCGAGGAGGACGTCTCCCTGCGCCGGCGCCGGCGCAAGCTGCAGCTGCCGGCCGCGGTCGTGTTCGCGCTGCGCTGCAACGCCGGCCTGCGGATGGTGTCGGGGTTCCTCACCATGTACCTCGCGTTCCTGCTCCGCCAGCACCCGCTGCCCGGGTGGGAGCACCGCACGACGCTGCTGATGGGGCTCGTGATCGGTGCCGCCGGCCTCGGCAACACCATCGGCATCGCCGTCGCCTCGATCCTGCGGCGGCTCAACCCGATGATCGTGGTCGTGGTGGCGCTCGTCGCGGACTCCGCGGCCGCCGTCTTCGCTGCCTTCTTGTACGGCCTGGTCGCCGCGGTCGTGCTCGGCCTGACGGCCGGCATCGCCCAGGCCATGGGCAAGCTCGCCCTCGACGCCACGATCCAGCGGGACGTGCCCGAGTCGTACCGCACGTCGGCCTTCGCCCGCTCCGAGACGCTGCTGCAGCTGTCCTGGGTGATCGGCGGGTTCGTCGGGATCGGCGTACCGCTGGAGATCAACGGGCACGTGCTGCCCAAGCTCGGGCTCGGCCTGCTCGCCGGCCTGATCGTGGCCTGGACGGCGCTCGTGCTCGTACGCCGGACCGCGCGGCCCCAGCCGACGGACACCCTCGTCGGCGCGCCGGAGTAGCAGGACCCGCCGTTGCGGCTTCCCTTCGGTCGCGGCTCAGAGCTCGAGCTCGTCGGCGAGGCCGCGCAGGAGCTTGGCGGTCGGCCGCGCCGTCTTCGGGTCGGGATGCCGACCGTGCCGGTAGGCCTCCTCGACGCCCTCGAGCAGCCGGATGAGGTCCTCGACCACGCGCTCCATCTCCTCGGGCTTCTTGCGCTGCGCGCGCCGCTGGGCCGCCGCCACCGAGCGCTGGGCGTCGAGCACGCGCACCTGGTGGGCCTGGTCACCCTTGCGACCGGAGAGGATGCCGAACTCCACTCGGGTGCCTGCCTTGAGCGTGGTCACGCCGTCGGGCAGGGCCGAAGCCCGGACGTAGACGTCGTCGCCGTCCTCGCGCGAGAGGAAGCCGAAACCCTTCTCGGCGTCGTACCACTTGACCTTTCCGGTGGGCACAGCGCGACCCTTTCTCCTGAACTGCTCTGCTGAGGCGAAGGCACAGCGTACGTGCCCCGCGAGACCACCGCGAACGCGATTCAGGTCCCGCGTGCCATCCTCCACCCCGCCGTCGGGGCCCGGCCAGCGGGTGGCGGATACCGGTCGGTTCGTCGTGGCCGTCAGGCCTCACCGGGGGCCGCGAGCCGCGCGGCGAGCAGGTGCTGGTCGAGCCACTCGGGGAACGCGCTCAGGTCGTCGAGCACGACGTCGGTGCCGGCGGCGAGGAGCTCCTCCCGCGTGCTGCCCCCGGTGAGCACCGACACGCTGAGCGCGCCGGCTGCGAGCGCGCCGGCCACGTCGTGCACGTGATCGCCGACGTAGATGCTCGCCCCCTCCTCGCGCAGCACCGCGGCCTTGCCCTCGCCCCACACCTCGCCGGCGACGAGGTCGACGTCGAACGCGAGGTGGTCGACGTGGAGCTGGGCGTTGGGCGTGTACTTCCCGGTGACCAGGACGATCCGGCCGTGGTGGCGGCGTACGGCGGCCAGCGCCTCGACGGCTCCGGCCAGCGCGGGTGTCGGGCCGATGGCGTGCTCGGGGTAGAGGGCGCGGAACCGGGCGGTGGCGGCCGGGATCGCGTCCTGCGGCAGGTACGGCGCCAGCATCTGGTCCAGCGGCGGCCCCAGCTTCGCGCCGAGCTCGCGTGAGGGGAGGGCCACCCCCAGCTCGACGGCGAGCGCGTCCATCGTCGCGACGACGCCGGCGACCGTGTCGATCAGCGTGAGGTCGAGGTCGAACCCGACGACCAGACGACTGTTGTCCTCCACGCCGTCAGCCTAGGTGCGACCTCACGGGAGGCGCGTCCGCACCACCTCGTCGAGCACGCCCAGCGGCAGGGAGCCGTTGTCGAGCACCGCGGTGTGGAACCGGCGGATGTCGAAGGCGTCGCCCTGGCGCTGCTGGGCCTCGGCGCGCATCCGCAGGATCTCCAGGCGGCCGATCATGTACGACGTCGCCTGCCCCGGGTAGAGGATGTAGCGGTCCACCTCCGGGCGGCAGACGCCCTCGGTCAAGGGCGAGTTGGCGACCATGTAGTCGACCGCCTGCTGGCGGCTCCAGCCGAGCGCGTGCAGGCCGGTGTCGACGACGAGCCGGCAGGCCCGCATCGAGTCGGCCGAGAAGATCCCCATCCGGTCCACGGCCCCGCTGTACAGGCCCATCTCGTCGGCGAGGCGCTCGGTGTAGAGCCCCCAGCCCTCGGCGTACGCCGAGTTGTGGATGTGCTTGCGGAACTCCGGCAGCTCCTCGAGCTCCGCCGCGATCGCCAGCTGCAGGTGGTGGCCCGGGATCCCCTCGTGGAAGGCCATCGACTCCAGCTCGAAGGTGCCCCACGACTCCGGGTCGGTGACGTTGATGTAGAAGGTGCCGCCGCGTGAGCCGTCGGCCGCGGGCGGGAAGTAGTAGGCCTTCGGGCCGCTCGTGGTGGCCTGCACGCTGCATGGCGCCTGCGGCAGCACCTCGAACCAGGCCGGCATCGCCTCCCAGGCGCGGCGCATCGCCACGTCGGCGGCCTCGACGAGCTGGTCACCGCGCTCGAAGTGCAGCTTCGGGTCGGTGCGCATCGCGTCGAAGATCTCCTGCAGGTCGTCGGTGCCGACGACCTGCGGGCCGAGCCCGCGGTACTCGTCGGCTAGCCGGGCCACCTGCTCCAGGCCGATCTCGTGGATCTCCTCGGCGCTCTTCGTGGTGGTGGTGAAGTAGCGCAGGGTGCGGGCGTAGCTCTCGGCGCCGTCCTCGAGCCAGCACAGGCCGGCTCGGTCGTCGGGACGGGCCCGGGGCAGGATCTGCTCGCGCAGCACGTCGCGGTACGTCGCCATGGCCGGCCGGATCGAGCGCTCGATCGCCTCCACCAGCCGGGCCCGCCACTGCTCGGCGTCGACCCCGTCGGGCAACGGCGTCGTGCCGAGCAGCGGGTCCTGATCGGCCGGCACCGCCAGTGCCTCGTCGATCTGGGCGATCGTGCCCTCCACCGCGAACCGAGGTGACACCCGGCCGGCGGCCAGCCCCTCGCGCTGACGCTCCGCCAGGTCGGCGTACGACTGCCCGATCGCGTGGTACTTCTCGACCATCGCGTCCGCGACGTCGGGGGTCGGCATCATGAGCATGCCGATGATCACCGGCAGCTGCACCTGCGGTCCGAAGATCGGGTCGGCCGCGAAGGTGCGCAGGCGCGCCTCGAGCAGGTCGGCCCGCGTGGTGGCGTCGTTGACGAGCACGTCCCGGGTGATCTGCTGCTGCTCGTCGAGGTCGCCGTCGCTGATCGCCTCCGCGGCGGCAACGAAGCCCCGCAGCTCGGCGATCTGGCGGTCCTCCTCCTCGCGGGTCAGCACCTCGAAGCGGTCGGCCCAGGCGTACTGCCCGAGCACGTGCGCCTCGGTCGGCAAGGCGTTCAGGTACGCCGTGAAGTACTCCGCGGCGAGATCGTCGATGTAGCTCACGTGTGGTTGTCCTCTTCCGGTCCCTCAGGACGCTGCAGCCCGAGACGCGCGGTGGTCTCCTCGCGCATCTGCACCTTACGGATCTTGCCGGTGACGGTCATCGGGAATTCCTCGACGACCAGGACGTGGCGGGGGATCTTGTAGTGCGCCAGCTTGCCCAGCGCGAAGGCCCGCACCGCCTCGGCGTCCAGCGGTGCTGCTCCCGGACGCATCCGCACCCAGGCGCACAGCTCCTCCCCGTACTTCTCGTCGGGCACCCCGATCACCTGGACGTCCTCGATGTCGGGGTGGGTGTAGAGGAACTCCTCGATCTCGCGCGGGTAGATGTTCTCTCCGCCCCGGATCACCATGTCCTTGATCCGCCCGACGATGTTGCAGTACCCGTCCTCGCGCATCTCGGCCAGGTCACCGGTGTGCATCCACCCCTCGGCATCGACCGCCTCCGCGGTCTTCTCCGGGTCGTCCCAGTAACCCAGCATCACGGAGTACCCCCGGGTGCAGAACTCCCCGGGCTGCCCGCGCTCCACGGTGTCCCCGGTGATCGGGTCGACGATCTTGATCTCCACGTGCGGGTGCACCCGCCCGATCGTCGCGGTCCGCCGGTCCAGGTCGTCATCACTGCGGGTCTGGCACGAGACCGGTGAGGTCTCGGTCATCCCATAGGCGATCGCCACCTCGGACATGTTCATGTCGCTGATGCAGCGCTTCATCACCTCCACCGGACACACCGCACCGGCCATCACCCCGGTGCGCAGGGTGGACAGGTCGTGCTCGGCGAAGTCCGGGGCGCTCTGCATCGCGATGAACATCGTCGGCACGCCGTACACACCCGTGCACTTCTCCTCCGCGATCGCCCGCAACGTCACCGACGGGTCGAAACCGGGCCCCGGGATCACCATGGCCGCCCCATGGGTGGTGCAGCCCAGGTTGCCCATCACCATCCCGAAGCAGTGGTAGAACGGCACCGGGATGCACAGCCGGTCAGCCGGGGTGAAGTTGATCAACTCGGTGGTGAAGTACCCGTTGTTCAAGATGTTGCGGTGCGACAGGGTCGCGCCCTTCGGGTACCCCGTCGTCCCGGAGGTGTACTGGATGTTGATCGGATCATCCGGCTCCAGGGTCCAGGTCACCAGCTCCGCCAGCGTCACCCCGGGGTCGGAGACGTTGACCTCGGCCCACTCCACGCTGCCCAGGAACAACACCTGCTCCAGGGTCGGAGTGTTCGGCCGCACCTCCTCGACCATCGCCCGGTAGTCACTGCCCTTGAACTCCTCGGCGCTGATCAGCAGCTTCACCCCGGACTGCTGCAACGCATAAGCCAGCTCATGGGTGCGGTAGGCCGGGTTGATGTTCACCAGGATCGCGCCGATCTTCGCCGTCGCGTACTGCGTGATCGTCCACTCCGCACAATTCGGCGCCCAGATCCCGACCCGATCACCCTTGCCGATCCCCGACCGGATCAGGCCGCAGGCCAGCGCGTCGACATCACGATCCAGCTCCGCATACGTCCACCGCCGGCCGGTGGCGAACTCCACCAGCGCCTCTCGATCACCATGCGCCGCCACCGTCGCCTCGAAGTTGGCACCAATCGTCTGCTCCAACAGCGGAGGATCAGTCTCCCCGCGCGCATAGGACTCCATGTGCCGACCTTAGAGATCCCGGGGCATTCCGGACAGTCCTCGGCTCCGGTCGGCCGGGTCAGCCGGTCAGGTTCAGGACGGTCGAGCAGGTGGCATCGCACACCTGACACGTCGCCTGGCCGGCGGGACACGACGTCTCCGTGACGTTGTTGCCGTCGTCGCAGACCTCACCGTTCGCAGAGTCGACGTATCCATCCCCGCAGTAGGACCCGGTCAGGTTCAGCGGGGCGCTGCACGTGGAGTTGCAGGCGTAGCACGTGGCATCGCCGTACGGGCAGGACGTCTCGTCGACGGTGTTGCCGTCGTCGCAGACCTCCCCCTGCGCGGTGTCGGTCTGGCCGTCACCGCAGTAGGAGCCGGTGAGGTTCAGCACGGCGCTGCAGGTGGAGTTGCAGGCGTTGCAGGTGGCGTCGCCGTAGGGGCAGGACGTCTCGTTGACGGTGTTGCCGTCGTCGCAGACCTCGCCGCTCTCCACGATCGAGTTGCCGCAGACCGCGACTGCCGGCTGCACCGTCAGGGTGCCGGGGAGATTGTCGGTCTCGGTGTAGTCGGCGTCGGTGGTCGGGGTGCAGGTGATCGGGTATGTGCCGGCGACCGTGTGGTCGCCGCTCGCCGTGCAGGTGACTCCGGCGAGGTGGAGCCCGGCCGGCTGGGTCGTGTAGGTGTACGCCGGGTCGGCGTCGCCGGCGGTCATGGTCTGGTCGTCAGCCTGGACCGCGACCTCGGCCGCGGTGACCGACACGGTGCCATAGCTGTAGCTGATCGTGTAGTTCGCCGCGTCCAGGCCGGTGCACCCGGTGATCGGATAGTCACCGACGTGGCTCGTGACGGTAGCGGTGGTGGCGCAGGACAAGGTGCCGCCCACGACCGCGTCGGTGTCGCCGTTGACCAGCCCGGCGCTGGCCAGGTCGGCCCGGTACGCCGGAGTGCCCCCGTAGGTCTGCACACCCGTGACGGGCACGACCAGGGGCGCCGGAGTCACGGTCAAGGTGCTGGCGTCGTACCGGTCGACGACGTAGTCGGGGTTGGTGCCGCCCTGGCAGGTCAGCGGGTAGGTGCCGACGCCGACGTGAGCGCCCTGGACCGCGCAGACCACGCCGGGGAGCGTGTCCCCCGGGAGCAGTCCGTCGACCCGGTGGTCGAGCGCCGGATCGTCGGCGCCGTAGACCTTGGTCGCCGGCTGGGCAGCGACGGTCACCGGCCTGGGTGTGACCAGCAGCTCGGCAGCACCGTGCAGCGCGCCCAGGGTGGCGACGACCTGGTGGTGTGTGCTGCTGCTGTCGGCATGGGCTCCTGCGCCGCACACCGACCCCTCGCAGCGACCGTCGGGCGCCATCGTGAACGTGGTCTGCCCGGTGACGTCACCACGCCGGTTGCCGAAGCGGTCCACGGCATAGGCGTGGAAGGACTGAGTGTCGCCGTAGGTCATCGCGCCGGCGTCCGGCGTGAGCACCAGGTGGTCGACACCGGCAGGGCGTACGCCGAGCGACAGGCTGGTCGTCGTACGGGTCCGGTGCCCGCCCCACCCGGAGGTGACCGTGGTGGCGAAGGCGTAGCCGCCGGCGGTGGTGGGCAGATGGAGGCGCACGCGGAGACGCACCGTCGTGCCGGCGGGGCAGGAGAGGCCACGCAGGACCATGCCGTGTGCGGTCGAGCGCAGAGAGCCGGCGCGCCAGCAGTGCTTCGCCGCCACGCTGAGGTGCCGCGCGGACACGTGCGGCCAGCCCGTCGGTGGGACCACGACCACGCGAGCACGCGCGAGCGGGGTGCGTGCGTGGATGCTGAAGGTCAGCGTGGATGCCGTGCCGGCGGTGCTCGAGTTCGCCATCAGTCGCACCGAGACGGCCGCCGAGGTCCCAGCGGTGACCGCCGCAGTCGCGACAGCGGTCGGCACGACCAGCAGCGCCCCGGTCAGCACCAGTCCGGCCGCCCGCCGCCACCAGGCCGCGTGCTCAGCCATGGTGGGCCAGGATCGGGTCGATGACCTGCTTGAACCCGTCGAGCGGCTTGGCGCCGATGACCTTCTGGCCATTGATGAAGAACGTCGGGGTGGCCGAGACCCCGTAGCGTTGCCCGTCGGCCATGTCCGCCGCGACCACCGCCGCCTTCGAGCCCGACGTGAGGCAACGGTTGAACGCTGCCTTGTCCATGCCGACCTGGCCGGCATAGACCTTCAGGTGCCCGTCGTCGAGCGCGTCCTGGTGGGCGAAGAGGACGTCGTGGTAGGGCCAGAACTTGCCCTGGTCCTGGGCGCACTCGGCCGCCTCCGCGGCCTTCTCGGCGTACTGGTGGATGCCGCTGATCGGGAAGTCCCGGATCACGAAGCGGACCTTGCCCTGGTACGCCGCCAGCAAGGCGTGCTCGGTGTCCCGGGCGAATGCGCCGCAGAAGGGGCACTGGAAGTCGGTGAACTCCACGATCGTCACCGGGGCGTCGGCCGGCCCCTCGCTGGGCTGGCCGGCGGTGCTCACGTTCGGCACGACCGCCGGCGCCGAGCTCTGCGGTTGCGCCGGCTGCGGAGACGACGACGCAGCGGCCGGCCCGACGTTCGCGACCGTGCCGGTCGCGGCCGCGCCGTCGGGCGCCGTTCCGCGGCCCACCCCGAATCCGGCGATCCCCCCGATCAGGAGGCCCACGATCCCGCCGAGGATGGCGTAGATCGCTGCCCTCGGCACACGGATCGTCACGAGGTCCTCGGGTGGGCGCGGGCGTTCTGCGGGCGGTTCCCCCGACGGCGACGCGTCAGTCATCTGGTCGGTCACGCAAGCTCCCCCGTACCGCGACGTGCCGCCCCGACGCGGCACAAGACCCTCGAGTCTCGAATCCGGCGGGCACCCGGTCAATAGCCCGATCGACCCATCCGCGTCGACGACCGGTCAGAGTCCGGCTCAGGCGTCGCGCTTCTGGAACAGCGCGTACGACGCGGCCATCAGCACCACCGCGAGGCCGCCGAACACGATCGTGCCGCCCAGCGGTGACAGCGGGTCGCCGAACGTGCTGCTCGGATGGTTGAGCACGTCGACCATCCGGTTGCCGGCGAGGAAGGGCAGGAACCGCAGCACGTCGGTGTGGTCGCGCAGACCCGGGACCAGCAGGAAGAACACCTGGATGAGGTGCTCGATCAGCAGCGGCCAGAGGAACAGCGCGACCAGCGCGAACGCCTGCGACCTGGTGGTCGCGGTGAACGCCATGGCCAGCCACGCCAGCAGCACCCCGAAGAGGACCTGGCGGCCGATGATGCTCCACGTCTCGCCGCCGAAGACGCTGAGGTACTGGTGCAGGTACAGCACGCCGACCAGGCCGGACAACACCTGTGTCACGAACGCGACCACCGCGACCCACGCGCCGATCATGACGAACTTCGCCACCCACAGCGCCGTGCGGGAGTTCAGCGCGGTCAGCGAGGCCCGGACCATGCCGTGGCGGTACTCGTGCCCCCAGGCGAAGATGCCCAGGATCGCGAGCACGAAGCAGACGACGCTCGGGATCTGCCCGCTGGCGGCCAGCTGCGTGACGATCGCCGCACCGAGGCCCTCGAGGTCGTTGCCGTGGATGCCCGAGGTGGAGAAGTCGTGGTGGATCGCCCAGGAGAACAGCGTCGAGATCCCGACCCCCAGCACGACGGCGAGAGCGGTGAGCCACCAGGTCGACCGGATCGTCCGGATCCGGACCCATTCGTAGGCCAGGGCCGACCTCATGACGCGCTCCCCTCGTGTGCCGGTCCGGCGCCGTCGGGAGGCAGCGCCCCCGGTACGCCGAGCGCCATGAACTCCTCCGCGCCGGCCGTGCGCTCGAGGAACGCCTCCTCGAGCGTCGCCACCCGGGTCGACAGCTCGTGCAGCCGGACCCGGTGGTCGAACGCCAGGTCGCCGATCGCGTCCGCGGTGAGGCCGCGCACGGTCAGCACGCCGGGCTCGCCGGCCTCCACCTGGGCGCCGCGGTCGGGGAGCACGCCGGCGAGGGTGGGAGCGTCCGGCGTACGGACCACGACCGCGGCGGCGCGCGAACTGCTGACGAACTCCGCGACCGGACCGGTCGCGATCATGCGGCCCTTGCCGATCACGACGAGGTGATCGGCCATCAGCGCCATCTCCGAGAGCAGGTGGCTGGACACGAAGATGCTGCGCCCCTCCGCGGCCAGCGACCTGAGGAACAGCCGCATCCATTGGATGCCCTGCGGGTCCAGCCCGTTGGCCGGCTCGTCCAGGATCAGGGTGTCGGGGTCGCCGAGGAGGGCTGCGGCGAGCCCGAGCCGCTGACCCATGCCCATCGAGAAACCCTTCGGCTTGGCCTTGGCCACGTCGGTCAAGCCCACGAGCGCGAGCACCTCGTCGACGCGCGAGCGCGGGATCGCGTTGGCCGCGGCGAGCATCACCAGGTGGTTGCGCGCCTTCCGGGTCGGGTGGAACGGCTTGGCCTCGAGCAGCGCGCCCACGTGGCGCATCGGGTGCGTCAGCTCCGCGAACCGTCGCCCGTCGAAGGTGGTGCGGCCGGCGCCGTTGTCCAGGCCGAGCATGAGTCGCATCGTGGTGGACTTGCCCGCGCCGTTGGGTCCGAGGAAGCCGGTCACGCTGCCGGGCTGGACCTCGAAGGACAGGTCGCTCACGGCCGGCTTGCCACCGTAGCTCTTCCCGAGGCCCTGGGCCGCAATGGTCGCCATGGGCCCGATCCTGCCATCCAGGACCGGCGCGAACCCCGTGATCCCCAGCCCGTCACTAGAATTGTGCGGATGTCCACCCAGAGCTCCGCGGGAGGGGCCGCAGCGGCGCCCCGCACCCTCGCCGACCAGCTGCGCGGCTGGCCCGACGAGCGCCTGGGCATCCTGCTGCGGCAGCGTCCGGACCTGGCCACGCCGGCCCCGGCGGACTCCGCCCAGCTGGCGGGGCGCGCCGTGGTGCGTACGTCGGTGGCCCGGGCACTGGACCTGCTGGACCGGCTCGAGCTCGCCGTCCTGTCCGCCGTCGTGCAGGAGGGCCCGACCGACTCTTCCCGCATCCGCGAGGTGGTGCAGGCCGACCCGGACGCCGTCGACGCCGCGCTCGACCGGCTGTGCGACCTCGCCCTGGTGTGGGGCAGCCCGGAGACGTGGCGGCCGCTGACCGTGGTGGCCGAGCTGCTCGGCGTACCGGGGGGACCGGAGCCGGGCGCCGTGGCCGGCCTTCTCGCCGAGCTCGACGACCGGGCCCGGTCGATCCTGGACCACCTCGACGAGTCCGACGCGGCGGGCACGGTCGCGGACAGCCGCGTCCCGGCCCGGCGCGAGCAGGCGAGCACGCCCCTCGAGCAGCTGCTCGTACGCCGGCTGCTGGCCCCCCGCGGCGACCGGCACGTGGTGATCCCCTGGACCGTCCTGCTCCACCTCCGCAACGGGCACTCGACCCGCGACCGCGTCGACGCGGTCCCCGAGTTGGCCGCCGGCGAACGCGCACAGGAGATGGTCGACCGGGCTGGGGCGGGAGCGGCGTACGAGTTCACCCGCCGGGTGGAGATGCTCCTGGAGCACTGGGCGCTCCGTCCACCCGGCGGCCTGCGTGGAGGCGGGCTCGGGGTCCGCGACCTGCGAGCGGCCGCGGACCTGCTGCACGCCGAGGCGACGGTCGCGGCCCTGGTCGTGGAGACGGCGGCCGCAGCCGGCCTGGTCGCCCTGGGCATGAACGACGAGCTGGACTCCGCCTGGCTGCCCACGGATGCCTACGACGCCTGGGTCAACCGCAGCGGGGCGGAGCGCTGGACGGTGCTGGCCCACGCGTGGCTGGACAACCCGAGGCTGGTGTCCGCAGTCGGTGGCCGTGAGGGCGACAAGCCGGTGAACGCCCTGACCCCGGGGCTGGAGCGAGCCTGGCTGGCCGGTGACCGACGCTCGGTCCTCCGCGAGCTGGCCACCCTGGAGCCCGGCCGGGTGCTGGCGTCCGGCACCGGCGTACCAGCGCTGGTGACGCGGCTGCAGTGGCGCCACCCGCGCCTCCCCGCAGCGCGCCTGGCGGAGGTCGGCACGATGCTGGAGGAGGCGTCGGCCCTCGGCATGGCCGCGCTGGGCGGGCTCACGTCGTACGGCCGGCGGCTGCTGGCCGGCGACGACCCCGCCGCCGGGCTCGACGCTCTGCTTCCTCCGCCGGTCGACCACGTGCTGATCCAGGCCGACCTCACCGCGGTGGCGCCCGGTCCGCTCGAGCGCAGCTTCGCGCACCGGCTGGGCCTGCTCGCTGACGTGGAGTCCCGGGGCGGCGCGACGGTGTACCGGTTCTCCGCCGACTCGGTACGCCGGGCCTTCGACTCGGGCTGGTCCGCGATCGAGGTGAAGGACTTCCTGCGGGAGTCCTCGCGCACGCCGGTGCCGCAATCGCTGGACTACCTGGTCGAGGACGTCTCGCGCCGGTTCGGCACGCTGCGCGTCGGTGTGGCCGAGTCCTTCCTGCGCAGCGACGACGAGACCGCGCTCACCGAGCTCCTCCACCACCGCGACGCGGCGTCGCTGCGGTTGCGCCGGATCGCCCCGACCGTCGTGGTCTCCGACGTGCCCCTGCAGGTGCTGCTCCCGCGGCTGCGCGAGCTCGGAGCGGCCCCGGTCGTCGAGGCGCCGGACGGCACGGTGCGAGTGGCTCGCCCGGAGGAGTACCGAGCCCGGACTCCGAAGCACGCGCGGACGGCCGGTCGCGACGCCGCCCGTCAGGCGGCCCGGGTCTCGGCCGTCGTCGCCGCCGTGCGCGCCGGTGACCGTGCGGCTGCCGAGCGCCCCTCACGAGGGCCGGCGACCACGCCGGCCGACGTCATGGCCGTGTTGCGTGAGGCGGTCGAGTCCCGACGTGAGGCCTGGATCGGCTACCTCGACAACCACGGATCGACCACCGAGCGGATCGTGCGACCGGTCGAGGTGGGCGGCGGCCAGCTCTCGGCGTACGACGAGCGCACCGACGAGGTCCGCACGTTCGCCATCCACCGGATCACCCAGGCCCGGGTCGCCGGTTGAGCCGGATCAGCTCTCGCAGTAGGCCCTGAGGCCCTCGAGCTCGGTCCTGAGGTAGCGGTTCGTCAGGCCCCGGATCGACAGCCCCACCACCGGACCGAGCAGACCGTCCTGGTCGAGCATCGCGGTCGCCGTGCACGAGCCCTCGCCCAAGGGCACCACGACGTGGGTGCCGGTGGTGACGAGGCCCCGCGACCGCGCGACCCACGTGAACGAGCGGCCGGGCACGAGCTCGGTCACCTGCCACACGGCGACCGGGAGCCGTGGCTGCCGGACCCGTGCTCGCATCCCTCGCCGGAACGGGCCCGGGTCGAGCAGCTCCACACTGGTCACACTGCTGGTCCACGACGGCCAGTGCACGACGTCGACGTACGCGTCGAACACCGCCGATGCCGGCGCGGAGACCTCGATGCTGTCCTCGAAGTGCATGCGCCGACAGTACGGCGCCCGGGCGGCGTGGAAGGCCCTCGTAGACTCGGACGGTCATGAACGAAGGCCCGTTGATCGTCCAGTCGGACAAGACCGTGCTCCTCGAGGTGGACCATCCACGGGCCGAGGAGGCACGGCGGGCGATCGCGCCGTTCGCCGAGCTCGAGCGCTCGCCGGAGCACATCCACACCTACCGGCTCACTCCGCTGGGTCTGTGGAACGCCCGCGCCGCCGGCCACGACGCCGAGCAGGTCGTCGACACGCTGCTCACCTACAGCCGGTACGCCGTGCCGCACGGCCTCCTCGTCGACGTCGCCGAGACGATGGCCCGATACGGTCGCCTGCGCCTGGAGAAGCACCCGACCCACGGGCTCGTCCTCACCAGCACCGATCGCGCGGTCCTCGAGGAGGTGGTGCGCAGCAAGCGGGTCGCCGGCATGCTCGGCGAGCGGCTCGATGCGGCGCCGGACAACGAGGGCATGGTCGTGGTGCATCCCTCCGAGCGCGGCAACCTCAAGCAGGCACTGCTCAAGCTCGGCTGGCCGGCCGAGGACCTCGCCGGTTACGTGGACGGCGAGGCGCATCCGATCGCGCTCGCAGAGGACGGCTGGTCACTCAGGGACTACCAGCGACAGGCAGCGGACTCCTTCTGGCACGGCGGTTCCGGCGTGGTGGTCCTGCCCTGCGGGGCCGGCAAGACCATCGTCGGAGCGGCAGCGATGGCACACGCGCAGGCGACGACGCTGATCCTGGTCACCAACACGGTGAGCGCGCGCCAGTGGAAGCACGAGCTGGTCAAACGCACGTCGCTGACGGAGGACGAGATCGGAGAGTACTCAGGGGCAAGAAAGGAGATCCGGCCCGTCACGATCGCGACGTACCAGGTGCTGACGACCCGTCGGAAGGGCGTCTACACCCACCTCGAGCTGCTCGACGCCCGCGACTGGGGGCTGGTCGTGTACGACGAGGTGCACCTGCTGCCGGCCCCGATCTTCCGGATGACCGCGAACCTCCAGGCTCGTCGGCGGATCGGCCTGACCGCCACGCTGATCCGCGAGGACGGCCGCGAGGGCGACGTGTTCAGCCTGATCGGGCCCAAGCGGTACGACGCCCCGTGGAAGGACATCGAGGCACAGGGCTGGATCGCCCCTGCCGACTGCGTCGAGGTCAGGGTGACCCTGAGCGAGGGCGAGCGGCTGGCCTACGCGACCGCGGACTCCGATGAGCGCTACCGCCTGGCCAGCTCGACCTTCGCCAAGACCCGGGTCGCGGAGCGGCTGGTGCGCCAGCACGAGGGCGAGCCGACGCTGGTCATCGGCCAGTACCTCGACCAGCTCGACGAGCTCGGCGAGCACCTCGGCGCCCCGGTCATCAAGGGCGAGACCAGCGTGAAGGAGCGCGAGCAGCTCTTCGATGCCTTCCGCGAGGGCGAGATCAACCTGCTGGTCGTCTCCAAGGTGGCCAACTTCTCGATCGATCTGCCCGAGGCCGCCGTGGCGATCCAGGTGTCCGGCAGCTTCGGCTCGCGCCAGGAGGAGGCCCAGCGACTCGGGCGCCTGCTCCGGCCCAAGCACGACGGCAGGACGGCGCGCTTCTACACGATCGTCAGCCGCGACACCGTGGACGCGGACTTCGCCCAGAACCGCCAGCGCTTCCTCGCCGAGCAGGGCTACGCGTACCGGATCGTCGACTCTGACGAGCTCCCGGCCTGACCGCCCGCGCTGAAACCCGCTACTGGTCCGGTGGTGGTGGGTCGAGTGGTGCCGGATCGGGTGGGCTGAGGTCGGTGGTGCTGTGCCGGTCGGTGCGCCAGGTGTGTCCGTAGGGGTCGCGCCAGAGGAACACGCCGTTGGTGACCATGGAGTACGTCCAGTTGTCGTGGGTCTTCAACCGGTGGTGCTTCACACACAAGCAGGCGAGGTTCCAGGTGATCGTCGGGCCGCCTTGTTCCCACGGGGTGATGTGGTCGATCTGGCAGGCCCGGGCGGGGCGGTGGCACCAGGGGAACGCGCAGGTGCGGTCGCGTTGACGGATCTGCTCGGCCAACCGGTCCGAGGGCTGGTACCCGGTGCAGACGATCGACTCGTTCAGGTCGAGCACCGGTCGCACGGCGGTGAGCAACTGACCGCCCACGTTCTCGACGTGCACCGGTGCGTCCGGGTCCCCGGAGGCGAGCGCGGCTTCGGAGAGGTGCGCATACAAGACGACCTCACGTCCGGCGGCAGGCCCGGTGGTTGAGGTGCGAGCGCAGCGAGCCTCGAAACCACCATCCGCGAAGTCGTCGAACTCCAGTGCCTGTTCGCCGCGAGCCAGCATCCCGACCGCCAACGACCGGCGCACGTCCAGTGACTCGGTGTTGCCCAGCGCGGCGAGCTGTTCGGCCCCACGACGGATCGCGTCTTCGAGGTCCAACGCATCCGCCAGATCCATCTCCCCGTGCACCCGAGAGGTGCCGGCAAAGGAGACCTGGTCGTGGTCGATGGTGAAGTACCGCTGCTCCGCAGACCGCTCCCGCTGCTCAGCAGCCACTTGCGGCATGAATCTCGCGATCGCCTCGTCCACCAACCGCTGGGTCTGCGCCGGTCCGGTCTGGTGCGCGAACGGTGCCACCTGGGCGTCCACGAACCCAGCAGCCTCGGGAGACAGGTGGAGGGTGTGCTCGGCGATCCGCTTGGCCCGCCACGGCGCCAACGACCCGGCCTGCACGCGGGCCCACACCTTCGGGAGCCGGTGCGCCAGCTCCAGGGCTTGCCCGACCAGGTTCCTGCCCGCGTCCGCGGTCATACCGAGGGCGGTGGCGAACTCCAGCACCGCGAACTCACTGACCAACGGGGCACCTTCACCGGCGATCGGGATCCCGGTGTCCTGACCCATCGCCTTCGTCCCCGACCACCAGGTCGCGGCGTCGTCGAGGTCGTCCACGGCGTGCAGGTGCGCCCACTCCACCGCACTGGCCAGCACCTTCGCCTCAGCAGCGTTCGCCGCCGCTCGGGCACCCCGCGCGACCGCGAGGATGCCGGTCCCGTCGGCGGTCTTCGTGCCCGAGTTCATATCCATGAACCTAGGCGCGACCACCGACAAGAATCGGCTCAGATCCCTTGTTTTCAGGGGGTTCTGGAGAAACTTCTTGAAGAGCTTGCGCTGCTGCACAGCGGTTGGGGTGGTTGAGGTGCGGTTGCGCAGCAACCGCCTCGAAACCCCGGGCCCTCCGAACGAGGCGAGCGTGGTCTCGTAACGGACCTGTGCCCGGGAGTGGTTTCGAGGCTCGCTGGCGCTCGCACCTCAACCACCGAACGACCCGCGCCAGCAGCGGAAGGCGGGCAGGCGCCGTACCGCGTCGCCACCGCGCTCGGGCCCGACAACCGCCGGGCCCGAGCGGAGGTGGCTACAGGCGCGGGAGCTGGGCGGCGAGGAGCTGCTGGCGGTCGGCCGAGGGGAGGCCGCCTCCCGCCGTACGTGCGTAGCGACTCGACGGGGCCGGCACCTTGGGGCAGTTCACGTCGGCGCCCGTGCCGGCCACGCGCGGCGGCAGGGTGCCCGAGGCGAGGAACGTGGCGATCCGGTCGTCGACGCAGCTCACGCCGGAGAGCGAACCGGCGTGGGTGGTGCCGCCGACGCCCGCGATCAGCGCCGACGACGGGAACAGCGAACGCACCTTCACGGCGCCGGAGTAGGGCGTGGCAGCGTCCTTCGTCTCGTTGATCAGCAGGAACTTCGCGCCCGCTGCTGCGGCCTCGGCGCCACTCACGGCGATCCGGTTCTGCGGGGCGGCGCGCCAGGTGCGGCACGGAGCGTTGAACCAGGTGTTGTCCCAAGCGAGGAAGGGGTGCTTGCGGTGGATCCGCCACGCGTCCCGGACCTGGGTGCGCCAGGCCGGAGCCGGTGCGTCGGTGCACTGCACGGCGAGGTACATCGCGTAGCCGTTGTCGTCGCCCATGTTGAGGTCCCGGTAGATCCGGAAGATCGGGCCACCGGCGTGTCGGCGTACGAGCTTGGCGTAGGACGAGGCGATGTAGTCCCAGTTGTAGACGTAGTACCCGGCGTTGACCATCGCGTCGGTCAGCTCGTCCGGACCCAGCTTGCGGTGGTACGCCGGGTGCCGGTCCAGCCGCTGGAGCAGCGCGTTGTAGCCGTGCCGGATCGCGCGCCAGCGAGTGCCGAGGTGGTAGGTGCGGTGGTTGCGCGCGACCCACTTGAAGAAGATGTTCAGGTTGCGGTCGAAGCCGATCTCCTGCTTGAGGTTCGCGCCGTACCAGTAGTCGGTCGGGTTGACGACGCCGTCCATGACGAACTTGTCCACCCGCGTCGGGAAGCGGGTCGCGTAGACCTGCGCGAGGTAGGTGCCGTAGGAGAAGCCGTAGAAGCTGAGCTTGTCGGCAGCGAAGGCCTGGCGCATGGTGTCCATGTCCATGACGGTGTCCATCGTGGAGACGTGCGGCAGCAGCCGGGCCGCGGCGCTGGATCCACACTGGGACGCGTACCGCGCCGCCTTCGTCTTCCAGAACCGCATCAGCTTGCGGGTCTTCGGCACGTAGTTCGGACGGTTCACGCCGAAGTAGCGGCTGTTGCAGTGCAGTGACGGGGTGCTGTCGCCCACGCCGCGAGGGTCGAAGCCGACGACGTCGTACTGCTTGCCGACGCCGTTGGGGATGTTGTTGGCGACGTAGTCGGCCAGGCCCGTGCCGGAGCCACCCGGGCCGCCCGGGTTGACCAGCATGACGCCGAGCGACGGCTTCGTCGCGTCGTGCGGGTGCACCCGCACGGCGAGCGAGATCTTCTCGCCTGCCTCGTTCGCGTAGTCCAGCGGCACGAGGACCTGACCGCACAGGTCGGTGGCGTTGTCGGAGCACGGTGTGAGCACCGGCGGAGGCGGTGTGTACGCCGCGGCGGCGCGCACCGGTCCCGGCGACGCCTCCGCTCCCTGCAACCCTGCCAGCGACAACCCGAGCACTGCCGCCACGAGAACGGCCACCACACGCTTCACGAGATCCCTCTCCGGGGTCCACGGACGATCCGGCCCCAGCTCACCCTGACCCGAGAGAACGCCGATGTCCACCGAAACGCCGAGACCGGGCCCACGGCGTACCCGAAAACCGGTGTCGTCCTCGCGAGGACGCTGGTAGCGTCGCGCGGCCGAAGGAGCCCACCGTGCCGTCAGCCGCGCCATCGTCCCCGTCCGCCTCCCTCCAGCCCGACGCCGAGCTGAGTGCCGAACAGGCCCACCTCGACGCCTCGCGCGCCGCCCTCGCCCGGATGCGGGCCCGCACCGAGAGCCTCGACTCCGCCGCGGCAGGCGACTGGATCAGCCGCGAGTTCCTCGAGGCTGCCTTCGCCGAGCGCCGCCGGGCACTCGCCGACGACCCCACGGTGCCGCTGTTCTTCGGGCGCGTCGACTACCTCCCCGACGCACCCGACGTGGGCGGGGAGAGCCTGCACGTGGGCCGCCGGCACATCACCGACGAGCACGGCGACCCGATGGTGGTCGACTGGCGGGCACCGGTCAGCCGCCCGTTCTACCGGGCGTCGCGGGCCGAGCCGATGGGTCTGCGGATGCGGCGCCGGTACGGATTCGTGCGTGGCCGGCTCACCGGCTTCGAGGACGAGGCCTTCGGACCGGGGCGTGCACCCGAGGAGGAGTACTCCGCGATCCTCGAGGCCGAGATCGAGCGGCCGCGCGTCGGGCCGATGCGGGACATCGTCGCCACCATCCAGCCCGAGCAGGACGTCATCGTCCGGGCGGACCTGTCCCGCTCGGTGTGCGTGCAGGGTGCGCCCGGCACCGGCAAGACCGCGGTCGGGCTGCACCGGGCGGCGTACTTGCTCTATGCGCACCGCGACCAGCTCAGCCGCCAGGGCGTGCTGGTGGTCGGCCCCAATGCCTCGTTCCTGCGCTACATCGGCGACGTGCTGCCGGCCCTCGGCGAGATGGCGGTCGGGCAGACCACGATCGAGGAACTGGTCGCGACCACCTTGCGTCACGCCCATGCGAAGGCCGCGATCCGTGGCACCGACCCGGCCGCCGTGGCGACGCTGAAGGGCGACGCACGCATGGCCGAGGTGCTGTCGCGGGCCGTCTGGTCGCACCTGGCCACCCCGACCGAGGGACTCGTCGTTCCCCGAGGCGCCGCACGGTGGCGGGTGCCGGCGTACGAGGTGGAGGAGACGATCGCGACGTTGCGCAGCCGCGACGTCCGGTACGGCGCCGCCCGCGCCATGCTCGCCCAGCGCCTCGCGCACGCCGTGCTGGTGAAGATGGAGAACGCCGGCGACTCCCCTGACGACCGGGTGCAGGACTCCGTCGCCCGGAGCCGGCCGGTGAAGCAGTACGTCGACGCCGTGTGGCCCGCCGTCGACCCCGCGCGGCTCGTCGTCCGGTTGTTCTCCGATCCCACCTTCCTGGCCTCAGCCGCGGACGGGATCCTCAGCGCCGACGAACAGGCGCTGCTGCTGTGGCCGAAGCCCGCCAAGGCCCCGGGCTCGGCGCGGTGGTCGCTGGCCGACGCGGTGCTGGTCGACGAGGCCAGCGACCTGGTCAGCCGCCAGCCCTCGCTCGGCCATGTCGTGGTCGACGAGGCGCAGGACCTCTCCGCGATGATGCTGCGCGCGGTCGGACGGCGCTGCACCACCGGCTCGGCGACCGTTCTCGGCGACCTTGCCCAGACCACCACCTCGTGGGGCGTCGGGTCGTGGCCGCTGGCACTCGGCCACCTCGGCAAGCCCGACGCGGTCGTCGACGAGCTGACCCGCGGCTTCCGCGTGCCCGGCGAGGTGATCGAGTACGCCGCCCGGCTGCTGCCCACGATCGCGCCCGAGCTCTCGCCGCCGGTGTCGGTTCGCCGGGCACGCGGTGAGCTCGAGGTGGTCGCGGCCGACCCGCTGGCGGCGCTGCCGGCCGCTGCCGATGACGCCTTGCAGCGGGTGGGGTCGTTGGGCGTGATCGTGCCGGACGCACTGGTCGACGACGCCGTGCGCGCACTGCAGGGCCGGCCGCTCGCCGTCGTCGGCACCACCGATCGCGAGCAGGTCGAGTTCGACGTGCGCCTCGATGTCGTCCCGGCGTCATTGGCCAAGGGACTCGAGTTCGACCACGTCGTCCTGGTCGAGCCGGCCGCGATCGTGGCCGCCGAGCCGGACGAGGTGACCGGGCTGCGGCGCCTCTACGTCTGCCTGACCCGCGCGGTCACCTCGCTGGTCGTGCTGCACGGCGAGCCGCTCCCCGGCGTGCTGCGCTGAGGCGTCAGCTCCTCACGGCCCGGACGCGTCGAGGCGTCGCGAACGGCAACAGTTGCGACGCCTCGGCGAATCAGGGAGGGTCAGTCGACCGGCACGCCGAGCGCCCGTTGGTGGGCGTCGTCGAGGAGCATCCGCCACGCCCGCACGTAGTCCGCGGCGACGTAGGCCTTGGTCCAGGAGCCGTCGGGCCTGGCCTCCTCGCCCAGGCTGAACTGGCGCACGCCCGCCCGGATCAGCCAGGGCACGTGCTCGGTGGTCAGCCCGCCGGTCGCGATCAGCAATGCCGCCACCTCGGGATCGCCGGCGCAGCGGCGCAGCAGCTCGTCGCCACCCGCCGCGAATCCGCGGGTCGAGCCCGCCGAGCTGACCCCGTCGAGGCCGGGCAGGCGGCGGACGTCACGCCACGCGCGATCGGCGTACAGGGTGGCGTCGAAGCCGCGGTGGAACGTCCACGGCGTACCGGCGAGCTCGTGCGCGAGCGCGGCGCAGGCGTCGCGGTCGATCTCGAGGTCGCGGTCGAGGAAGCCGAAGCTGACACCCTCCGCCCCGAGCGTGAGGTAGTCACCGGCCAGGGCGCCCAGCCGGCTGACGTCGTCGCCGGTCGCACCGAGCCCGTCGTCGAGCCGGAGCATCACCCGCACCGACAGGTCGGTCTCGCGCAGGATCGCGGACACCGCCGCCGGCTCGGGCGAACGTCCGCCCTGCTCGGGATCGACCAGCGCGAGCAGCCGGTCGGCCTGCCCCAGCGTTGCGGCCTCGGCGTCACGCGGGTGCAGGACGACCACCTCGAGCAAGGGGTCCGGCACCAGGGCGAGGGCGGCGAGGTCTCGGGTCGGCTCAGGGTCGGGGGACACAATGGTCATCGTGGCATTCGACGACCCCGTGATGACGGCGCGCGCGCTGGTGTTGCGCGACCTGCAGTCCACCGGTGTGGCCGACCCCGACACCGTCTCGATGCTGGAGGAGGCGGTCGCCCAGCGTGGCTGGTGGCTGGAGCAGTGGCCCGCGGGCCGCGACTTCGTCGTCGGGCTGGTCGCCCAGGACGTGCAGGACGCTCTGCTGGAGCGGTCCGGGCGCTGGCCGCTGTGCACGGCCTGCGAGGACGCCACCCATGCCCTGTACGTCGACCCCGACCTCGGCGGGCCGGATCCGACCTGGGTGTGCGAGACGGCCGGCATCGTGGTCGCCCCGATCGGCGGCCTCTGAGCCGTGAACCTGCGAGGCACGAGCAGGATCACGATGCGAAGAGGTTGAGCGAGCCCGCGGGTGAGCTCGCGAACCCGCGACGGCGGGTCGTGAATTCCCTCGCTACCGCAGGTGCTCGGGACGCAGCACCGGCACCCACAGCGTGTACCGGTCGGCTCGGTAGATGCTGCGCGTGACCTCCACGGCGACCTCGCGGCAGAACGAGCGGCGCGAGATGTGCAGCACGGGGGCTCCGGGCTCCAGCTCGAGCGCCACGGCCTCCTCCTCGGTGGCGACCGCCGCGACCACGGAGTCCTCGCCCCACGTCGGCATGAGGTCCTGATCGGCGAACCAGTAGTACAGGCTCGAGGGGAGTGCGTCGTCGAGGAACCGCGGGAACGTGTCCAGCGACAGGTACACGTGCTGGATGCAGATCGGCTGGCTGTCGGCGAGCCGGAGCCGTTCCCAGTGCACGATCGGCGCGCCGACCTCGGTCTCCAGGGCGCGAGCGAGGCCCGGTCCGGCGGTCTCCCGTCGGGCGAGCAGCGTGCGGGACTCGGGCACCTTGCCGCGTCGTTCCATCTCCTCGGAGAACGACGACAAGCGCATCTGCATGTCGATCAGCGGCTTGGTGACGAACGTGCCGCGGCCCGGGATCCGCTCGAGGAGCCCCTGCGCGACCAGGCCGTCGAGGGCGTGGCGCACCGTCATCCGAGCCACCCCGAACTGCTCCACCAGGTCCCGCTCGGAGGGCGCGGGACTGCCCGGCTCCGCGTCGACGATCAGCGAGCGCACATACTCGCGCACCAACAGGTGCTTGCGCCCGCGCTGCGTCGTGCTCGCGGGGATCACGTGATCTGCCACGTACCGCTCCTCAGGGGTCCGTGCGTCACGATATCGGCCGGGATCAGACCGCGACGGCGTTTTCCGCGCATCCGTCCAGCCCTCCGGAGGCGCTGCGCGCGGCCCCTCGGCGGTGAGGTGGAGATCGCCAGCTCCCCCGCCGTTAACCCGGTGCGCGACACTTCGCCGGGTGCCAGACTCGGGGGCGATGAGCACCGCCGGCACCCGACCCTCCCTCGCTTCGTTCTGGCACGACCTTCCTCGTGAGGGCCGGTTCATGCTCTCGGTCGTCGCCTTCGAGTTCATCGGCACGGGACTGGTGTTGCCGTTCTGGGTCGTCTACCTGCACGAGATCCGAGGGTTCTCCCTCGACGTGGTGGGGCTCCTCATCGCCGGGATGTCGGCGGCCGGCGTGGCGACGTCGATCCCCGGCGGCACACTCATCGACCGGGTCGGTCCGCGGCGGGCGATGATCGGCGTACTGGTCTCCTCCGTCGTCGGCGAGACGGTGATGGCCTTCGCTGCCAACCTGCCCGTGGCTGTCGTGGGCATCGCGATCATTGGCGGCGGCTTCGGCCTCGGGTGGCCGGCCGTGCAGGCCCTGATCGCCTCCGTGGTGCCGTCGGAGATCCGGCCGCGCTACTTCGGCATGAACTTCTCGCTGCTGAACCTCGGCATCGGCGTGGGCGGCATCCTCGGCGGGCTGATCGTCGACGTCCACAAGACCTACACCTTCCAGGCGATGTACCTGGGCAACGCGGTCAGCTACCTGCCCGGCCTCGTCGTGCTGCTGGTGCCGTTGCGCCACGTCGGCAAGCCGGTCCCGGCTTCGCACGACCACGACGGGTCCCCGGTCAGCTATCTCCAGGTCCTGCGGGCTCCGGCGATGGGCACGCTGTGCACGCTGATGTTCGTCTCGGCGTTCGTCGGCTACGCCCAGCTGAACTCCGGCATGCCGGCGTACGCGCGGGCGATCGGCGAGATCTCCACACGGAGCCTCTGCCTCGCCTTCGCGGCCAACACTCTGGTGATCGTGCTGCTCCAGCTCGTCGTGCTGCAGCGGATCGAGGGCCGCCGGCGTACCCGGGTCATCGTGGTGATGGCCTTCGTGTGGGCCGGCTCCTGGGCGTTGCTCGGCGCCAGTGGGCTGTGGCCCGGCACCTGGTCGGCGACGTTCTTCGTGGCGGCCTGCGCCTCGGTGTTCGCGCTCGGGGAGACGCTGCTGCAGCCAACCATGCCGGCCATCGTCAACGACCTCGCTCCCGAGCACCTGCGTGGTCGGTACAACGGGCTGACGTCGGGCTGCTTCCAGTTCGCCTCGATCCTCGGCCCGGTGCTGGCGGGATTCATGATCGGCCACGGCCTGAACCTCGCCTACCTGATCGTGCTGATCCTGGGCTGCGGGGTGGTCGCCTGGCTCTCGGTCGCCCGACTGGAGGGTCAGCTCAGCGCCCGGGCGAACGGCCTCCTGACCGCGGCTCCGGAGGCGGTCGCGCCGGCCCAGGTGGCACCGGCCGAGCAGATCACGCCCGCGGTGGAGTCGGTCGACCGCTGACGAGACATCGAACAGACGTTCGATCATGGGCTACAGTGGCGGCATGACCACGGTCTTCCAGCCGACGCTGTTCGACGAGCCCGAGATCGCGGTCGGGCCGCTCGACGGGCTGCGCCGCACGACGCTCACGCGCGGCGCGTGGGTCGACGTGCTGCCGGGCTGGCTCGCCGGCGCCGACGAGCTGTTCGCCGAGCTCGTCCGCGAGATCCCGTGGCGGGCCGAGCGCCGGGAGATGTACGACCGGGTGGTCGACGTACCCAGGCTCGTGTGCACGTACGCCGTCGGCGCACCGCTCCCCCATCCCACGCTGACCGACGCGCGCGCCGCACTGAACCGGCACTACGCGGCCGAGCTCGGCGAGGAGTTCGTCACCGCCGGCTGCTGCTACTACCGCGACGGCCGCGACTCGGTCGCCTGGCACGGGGACAACCTGGGTCGTGGCCGCAACCACGACACCATGGTCGCGATCGTCTCCCTGGGCTCGCCCCGCAAGCTCCTGCTCCGCCCGAAGGGCGGCAGCGTCGAGCACGCCCACTGGCTCGGGCACGGCGACCTGCTCGTCATGGGTGGCTCCTGCCAGCGCACCTGGGAGCACGCCGTGCCCAAGACCACCCGGCCGGTGGGTCCCCGGATCAGCGTGCAGTTCCGCCCGCTGAACGTCTTCTGAGGACGCCCGCCAGCGCCCTGATACACCGGCCGCCGAGCCGTCTAGCCCGCGCATGCGGTGGGTCCCGAGTGTCCCTAGAGTCGCCACACCCCTCCCCTGACTCCCTGGGAGAGGAACATGATCAAGAAGGCATGGCTGTTGCTGCTGCCCCTGGTCGGCGGACTGCTGGCGCTGGGCGTTGCCCCGAGCCAGGCGTCCGGCACCGTCTGGAGCATCACCGGCGTGAATTCGTTCGGCTGCACGTCGAGCGCCTGGGACATCGGGGTCCAGTGGTCAGGCACCGACGGCGGCGTGTACCAGCACCACACGACCGTCGAGTCCGGCGGCTTGGTGTACATGAACGAAGGATTCGATGCGACCCGCTCGGACGGGACAGACACATGGGGTCTGTACACGAGCAGTACCTACGGACCCACCACCGGCACCTACCCGATCCCGGCGGGACAGCCGATGAAGGTGACGATCGCCCTCGAGCGACCGAAGGGGACTGTGGTGTCCTCCTGGACGATGGTCGCGGCCTCGTGTGATGCCGGCACGCTGTTGTACAACGGCCCGACCTCGGCCGACGTCGACGGCGACTACGTGGCCACCCCGACGGACCAGTGCCCCGCGCTCCAGGCGTTCACCGCCAACGGATGCTTGGTGCGTGACCGGGCGATGACTCTGAAGGCCAAGCACGGTCCGCGCCGTGTTGTCGGCATGCTCAGCTCGCCCGGTTACCCGGCCCTCTCGGCCGGTCGCACGGTGACGATCTGGAAGGTCCGGCCCGGCCCCGACCGCGCAGTGCGAACGCGAGTCACCAACAGCCTCGGGAAGTTCAAGGCCCGCGTGGGCAAGGGCCGGTACTACGCGACCTCACCGGACTTCATCGATCCGGCGTCCGGACAGGTCCTGGCCGACACCTCCCGCCGGGTACGCGTGCGCTGAGAAGACCCGCAACCATCGGAGGCCCCCGCCTCGCGGCGAGGGCCTCCGTGCGTCCGGCCGGAGCACGCCGGGGACTCACGGCACCAGCATCACGAGCATCATGAGCAAGGTCTAGGTGGGGCCAGAGGTCCCGTCCGTACGACGGTCGACACAACGGGTGGAATCGGACAATTCTCCGGCTCTACCCCTCGGCGGCCCCGCGGGGGCGGTACCGTAGGGCCCGGCTCGCATCGGCTCGGGGTCTGCGGGGAGGAAGGCACGCCGGCGGGGGGCTGGGGCGCCTGGAGTGAGGGACACCGAGTGACCGAGACGCCGGAGGCTGCGCGACCGCGCCTGGTGCATGCTTCCCCGGGCGCGGACGAGGACGAGCCGCGAGTGGAGCCGCGCGTGCTCGCGCAGGCTGCGGTCGACCTGCGCGTGTCGATGGTGCTCGCCGTCCTGGGCGGCCGAGCCGTCGAGGAGGTGGCCCAGGAATGGGACGTCGAGTCCTCGCTGCTGCACCGGTGGGTGCGGGACTTCCTCGTGGCCGGGTCCGCCGTGGTCACCAACCAGCCGGACCCCGACGAGGCTCGCCAGAGAGACCGGTTCCTGGCGGCGTTCGCGCACGAGCTGCGCACACCGGTGGCCGTCGCGCGCGGCTGGGCGATGATGCTGGCCGAGGGCGAAGTGCCCCAGGAGAGGGTTGCTGAGTCGCACGAGCGGCTGGCGGATGCACTGGGCCGGCTCGCCGACCACATCCTCGACGTCGAGCTGTCCGCCTCCGCCTCGTTGGGGCGCGTCCGGGTCAACGCCGAACCGCTGGATCTCGACACGCTGTGCCACGACCTCGAGGGCAGTCCGCGGGTACGCCACGGGTCCGGGCTCGTCGTGTACGCCGACCCGCGGCTGCTCGGCCGCGTGCTGCGCGACCTCTGGACGACCGCACACCGGGAGCCTGACCCGGACGCGGTCCACATCGACGTCGTCGAGACCGGCTCGTGGCACGAGATCCGGGTGGTGCGCGAGGGCACCCCGATCAGCGCCATGATCCTGAGGGCCCTGTTCGACCCGTTCGGCACGAACGATGACGCGACGGGCGTGACCATCGGGCTCTACCTGGCCCGCGCCCTGGTCGTCGCCCACGGCGGCTTTCTCGGCGCCGAGGGCGACGACGAGCAGACCGTGCTGCTCGCACGGCTACCACGAGAACCAGCGGTCGGTCCGGGGCCGGGGGCCCCGCCGAGCGGTGAATGAGAGGGAGGGAACCCATGAAGTTCAAGCTGTCCTGCGGTGACGCGATGCCCGGATGCTCGGCCAGGTTCGAGGACGAGAGCCGCGAGGTGATCCTGCAGCAGGTCTCCGTGCACGCGCGCGAGGCGCACGGCGTCACCGAGGTCACCCCGGAGATGCTCGAAGCCATCGGAGCCAACATCGTCCCGGCTTGATCCGCCAAGCCTGAGCTTGCGAAGGCTTGAACGCGGATCAGGTTGAGGAGCGCCGTCGAGAGCCCGAGCCCGCGAGGGCACTCGACGGCGCGTCTCGAAACCTCAGTCGCCTGCGCTGAGACATCGGGAGGGCCACCGGCTCAGCGTCGGCGTCGCCACGCCCAGATCACGAGCAGCACGACCACCGCGGCCGCGACCTGCCGCCTGTAGGTGCGCACCAGCACGGGCAGCACGGTGGTGCGCAAGTCGATGGCGTCGCCGCTGAGCGCCGTGGCCGGCGACGGCTGCGGCCTGGGCGCACGCGCCTGCTCCGAGCCGGCCGTCGTGACGCGGCCGGCCACTGGCGCCGGCTCGGGGGCCGCCGCCTCCTGGTCGGCGCGTGCTTGTGCCATCGGCTCCTCGGCCGGCGTCGCCGGCGGCCCGGCCAGCTTGTCGGACAGGCAGGCGATGAACTGCTCGAGCAGCCGGTCACTCACGTCCTGCATCACGCTCCGGCCGAATTGCGCGGGCTTGCCGGTGATCTGCAGCGCCGTGACGACGTGGACCTCTGTCCGGGACGCCTGGCCGGTCATCGTCACGGTGACCTCGGCCGAGGCGGTGCCGTTGCCTCTCTTGTCCTTTCCCCGTGCCGAGATCAGCAGCCGCCCGGCGGCCTCGTCCTTCTCGGTGATCGTGCCGGCGCCGTTGTAGACCAGCGCGATCGGGCCGAGCTTGACCTTCACCGAGCCTTCGAACGCGTCCCCCTCGACGCCCGACACCGTGGCTCCCGGGAAGCAGCCGGCGACGCCCGCGATGTCGGTGAACTCGGCCCAGGTCTGCTCGAGCCCGGCCGGCACCGTGAAGTCGTGGGTCAGCTCCACCGGCTCAGGCCCCTGCGGCCGCGAGCACGGCTCGTCGGGTCAGCACGGTGGCGAGGTGCCGCCGGTAGTCCGCGTCGCCGTTGAGGTCGGTCGGCGGGTTCGTGCCTTCGGCGGCGGCCTCGGCGGCCCGGCGTACGACGTCCTCGCCGGCGCTCTGCCCGACGAGGGCCTGCTCGACCGCACGCGCCCGCAGCGGCGTGGCTCCCATGTTCGTCAGCCCGATCGCCGCATCGGCGATCTGCCCACCCTCGGAACGGACCGTGGCCGCGACCGCGACGATGGACCACTGGTGGGAGACGCGGACGAACTTCTCGTAATGCGCCCCCCAGCCGGTGTGCTTGGGGATCCGGACCTCGGTGAGGATCTCGTCGTCCCCGATGGCCGTGGTGAAGACGTCCTCGAAGAACTCTGCCGCGGGCACCGTCCGGGTGCCGCCCGGTCCGGCGATGACGAAGGACCCGTCGAGGGCGAGGACGGGAGCGCCGAGGTCACCCGCAGGGTCGGCGTGCGCGAGGGCGCCCCCGAACGTGCCACGGTGGCGCACCTGGGCGTCGGCGAGGTGCTCGATCGCCCGCGAGAGGAGGGCGGCGTGCTCGGCGACCAGGGGGTCGCGGCCGACCTCGGTGTGCGTGGTCATGGCCCCGATGACGAGGTCGGCGCCGTCGTCTCGGACACCGCGCAGCGTGTCGATCTTGCCGAGGTCGATCACCAGCTCCGGCGCGTTCAGCCGCATCCGGAGCACCGGCAGGAGGCTCTGGCCCCCGGCGATGATCTTGGCGTCGTCGCCGTGCTCGGCGAGCGCGGACAACGCTTCCTCGAGCGTGGCCGGCGCCAGGTAGTCGAACGGGACGGGGATCATGACTGGTCTCCTTCACCCTCGTCGAAGTGCGGTTGGGCGACCTCCGGTGTCGACTGACCACCACCGGCCTGCTGGAGCGCTGTCCAGACCCGGTGCGGTGTGCAGGGCATCTGGATGTCGTCGATGCCCAGGTGCCGCACCGCGTCGACCACGGCGTTCACGACGGCCGGCGTCGAGGCGATCGTGCCGGCCTCCCCGACGCCCTTGGTGCCCAGCGTGTTCGTCGTCGAGGCCGTGGAGTTGTGGTCGATCTCGAAGCTGATCGTGTCCGCGGAGGTCGGCAGCGTGTAGTCGACGAACGACCCGGAGACGAGGGTCCCCGCGTCGTCGTACACCGCCTCCTCCCAGAGGGCCTGGGCGATGCCCTGCACCAGGCCGCCGTGCACCTGGCCGGCGACGATCAGCGGGTTGATCACGTTGCCGATGTCGTCGACGCAGACGTACTTGCGCATCCGGGTCGCACCGGTCTCCGTGTCCACCTCCATGGCGCACAGGTGGGTGCCGTGCGGGAAGCTGAAGCTCTCCGGGTCGAAGGTCGCCGAGGAGTCCAGGCCGGGCTCGATGTCCTCGGGGTAGTTGTGCGACGCGAAGGTCGCCAGCGCGACCTCCTGGATGCTGACGCCCTTGTCCGTCCCCCGCACCGACAACCGGCCGCCGGCGAACTCGATGTCGTCGGTCGACGCCTCGAGCAGGTGGGCGGCGATCGGCTTGGCCTTCTCGATCACCTTGTCGGCGGCACGCACGAGCGCCTCACCGCCCACGACCAGCGACCGCGAGCCGTAGGTGTCGAGCCCGCGCGGGGAGACCTGCGTGTCCCCGTGCAGCACCTCGACGTCCTCGAAGGGCACGCCGAGCCGGTCCGCGACGATCTGGCTGAACGCCGTCTCGTGACCCTGCCCGTGTGCGGAGGCACCCGTGACGACCTCCACCTTCCCGGTCGGCAGCATCCTCACGTCGGCGTGCTCCCA
Organism: Marmoricola sp.; assembly: GCA_036261595.1. Taxonomy (GTDB): domain Bacteria; phylum Actinomycetota; class Actinomycetes; order Propionibacteriales; family Nocardioidaceae; genus Marmoricola. The sequence continues at coordinate 1,806 of DATAKN010000260.1, read as the reverse complement.
ACCACCTGCTCCGTAGTCCAGGCTGCCGAGCACGCGGGACGGCGCGAGCCCGCACATCTCGGTGAACGTGGACACGCCGATGCCGAGCTGGACCGGGTCGTTCGCCTCACGACGCCGCGCCTGCTCTGCACGGAGCTCGTCGTAGCCGAACATCTCCTTGGCCTTCGCGGTCGCCGCCTCGTAGTTGCCCGAGTCGTAGGTGAGTCCGGCGACGGTGGTGAACGGGAACTCCTCGTGCCGGATCCAGTTCTTCTCACGGATCTGGAGCGGGTCCACGCCGAGCACGGCGGCCAGCTCGTCCATCATCCGCTCGATGCCGAAGGTCGCCTCGGGCCGGCCGGCACCGCGGTAGGCGTCGGTCCAGGTCTTGTTGGTGAGCACGGTCTGGCAGCTGAACCGGTACGCCGGGAACTTGTAGATCGCGTTGAACATGAACGCGCCGAGCACCGGGACACCGCCGCCGACCAGCGAGACGTAGGCGCCGAGGTCGGCGAGGAGGTCGACCTTGAAGCCCGTGACCGTGCCGTCCTTGGTGGCGGAGAGGGTCAGCTTCTGCCACTGGTCGCGGCCGTGGTGCCCGGACACCAGCGACTCCGACCGGGTCTCGGTCCACTTGACCGGCTTGCCGAGCCGGCGGGCGATCACCATCGAGATGAACTCCTCAGGCGTGGTCTGCAGCTTGCCCCCGAAGCCGCCGCCGACGTCGGGAGCGATCACCCGCACCTTGGACTCGGAGATGCCCAGGACCGCGGCCAGCAGGAACCGCAGGATGTGCGGGATCTGGGTGGCCGACCACATCGTCACCTGTTCGCCGGTCGGGTCCACGACGACCGACCGCGGCTCCATGAACGCCGGGATCAGCCGCTGCTGTCGGTACTCCCGCTCGATCACGATGCCGTCGGTGCGGGCCTGGGCGATGGCGTCCTCGACGCTCCCGCCGGTGCCCGCCTCGGCCGAGTCGAACACCCACAGCGCCGACTTGTTCGTACCCAGGTCCGGGTGGGCCAGCACCCTGTCGGTGGCTGCGTCCTTGAGGTCGAGCGCCGCCGGGAGCTCCTCGTAGTCGACATCGACCAGCTCGGCGGCGTCGCGCGCCGCCGCGGCGGAGCGCGCGACGACCACGGCGACGATCTCGCCTGCGAACGCGACTCGGTCGACCGCGACCGGCGGGTGCGGAGGAGTGACCTGGTCGGGTGTGATCGGCCAGGCGTTGGGGAGCGAGCCCTGCTCCTCGGCGACATCGGCTCCGGTGATCACGGTGACCACGTTGGTCGCCGCCTTCGCCGCAGCGGTGTCGATGCCGGTGATCCGGGCATGCGCGAACGGGCTCCGCACCATCGCCAGGTGCAGCATGCCCGGAAGCGTGATGTTGTCGGTCCAGCGGGTGCGACCGGTGATCAGCCGCTGGTCCTCCTTGCGGCGCCGGTCGCGGCCGATCTCCTTCTGCGGGACCGGCTCGGCGACCGCGGTCATGACGCGCTCCCGGCCGCGGTCTGAACGGCACGCACGATGTTGTGGTAGCCGGTGCACCGGCACAGGTTGCCCTCGAGGCCCTGCCGGATCTCCTCCTCCGAGGGATCGGGGTTCTCGGCGAGCAGATCGACGGTCCGCATGATCATGCCGGGGGTGCAGAACCCGCACTGCAGCGCGTGGCACTCGTGGAAGGCCTGCTGGACCGGGTGCAGCTCACCGTCGGTGGCCAGACCCTCGATGGTGGTCACCTCGTGACCGTCGGCCTGGACGGCGAGCACGTTGCACGACTTCACGCTGACGCCGTCGAGAAGGACCGTGCACGCGCCGCAGTTG
>DATAKN010000231.1:0-3267 GCA_036261595.1 Marmoricola sp. | reverse complement strand
GGTGGGTCACCGGGCACAGCTACATCGTCTACGGACCGCTCGCCAACGGAACGACGTCGGTGATGTACGAGGGGACACCGGACACCCCGCACAAGGGTCGCTGGTGGGAGATCATCGAGAAGTACAAGGTGAACACCCTGTACTGCGCCCCGACGGCGATCCGGACGTTCATGAAGTGGGGCGCGGACGTCCCGGCGAAGTTCGACCTGTCCTCGCTGCGACTGCTCGGCTCGGTCGGTGAGCCGATCAACCCGGAGGCCTACGTCTGGTACCGCGAGAACATCGGCGGCGGTCGGTGCCCGGTCGTGGACACCTGGTGGCAGACGGAGACCGGGCAGATCATGATCAGCCCGCTCCCCGGCGTGACCGCCGGCAAGCCGGGCTCGGCCATGACCCCGCTCCCGGGCATCTCCGCGGAGGTGGTGACCGAGGACGGCAAGATCGTCCCCAACGGCTCGGGCGGCTACCTCGTCCTGACCGAGCCGTGGCCGGCGATGCTGCGCACCATCTGGGGCGACGACCAGCGCTACAAGGACACCTACTGGTCGCGGTACGCCGACCAGGGCTGGTACTTCGCCGGCGACGGCGCCAAGCTGGACGACGACGGCGACCTCTGGCTGCTCGGCCGGGTCGACGACGTCATGAACGTGTCCGGCCACCGGCTCTCGACGACCGAGATCGAGTCGGCGCTGGTCTCCCACCCGATGGTGGCCGAAGCCGCCGTGGTCGGTGCCACCGACGCGACGACGGGCCAGGCACCCGTGGCGTTCGTGATCCTGCGCGAGTCGGCCGGCGACGGCGGGGCCGACATCGTGGCCGAGCTGCGCAACCACGTGGCCCACGAGATCGGCCCGATCGCCAAGCCCCACAAGATCATGATCGTCCCCGAGCTGCCCAAGACGCGCTCGGGCAAGATCATGCGGCGGCTGCTGCGCGACGTCGCCGAGAAGCGCGAGGTCGGCGACGTCACCACCCTGGCCGACTCGACGGTGATGGACTTGATCTCCAGCGGGCTGCAGGCCTCCAGCAGCGAGGAGTAGCCAGCACTGCCGACCACGGCCCCGCGACCAGGTCGCGGGGCCGTCGTCGTACGCGGGACAGCTCGCCAGGTGCGGCGGCTGGCGACGCTCGTCAGCCCTGGCAGAAGACCTGTCCCCATGGCCCCTTGGCCACCTGGTGGTCGGTCACCTTGCCGTCGACCGTGATCGTGCAGGACACCCACGAGGAGTCAGGGCCGTCGAAGGTGTACAGCTGGGCGTAGTCGGGCTTGCCGTAGACGGTTGCCTCGTGCCGGAACGAGCGCTGGCCGACCGCGTCCTTGCCGCCGCGCGGACCGTCGGCGGTGGGCATCTTCCAGCCGACGCCCGCGAGCGGACCGTCGGACTCCGCGGTGATCACGATGTGGTGTGGCTTCAGCCCCCGGTCGAAGCCCGTGCCGGCGAACCCGGCCGCGCCCATGCCGGAGGACGGGAAGCCGCCGGTCATCTGCCCGATCGGCGTGGGGGACCCGGAAGGAGTGGCCAGCCCGTCGAGCGCCCGGGTCGGGGACTTCGTCGGCGTCGCGAGTGGTGAGGGCGCGCCCAGCGTGGAGGGCTCGGCGTTCCGTCCGGACCCTCCGGCGACACCCCAGACGAGGACGACCAGGCACAGCACCGCGAGCGCGGACAGGCCGGCAGCCTTCTTCGGGTTGCGTCGGAACCAGTCCATGGTCAGGTCAACGAACCAGCCGATCCCTGGTTAGGGAGGTGGCACCGGGGTTCCTGTGCGACGGGTCACGCCGGAGCGGCGTACGGGCCCGGTCGGCGCCTCAGAGTCCGCGCGGGCCGGTGGCCTCGTCGCGGGCCGCTGCGTCCATGCGCCGGGAGCCGATCAGGCTGGCCACGGTGGTCACCGACAAGGTCACGACGATCACCAGCAGGGACGCCCAGATCGGGATGTCGGGCGCCCAGTGCACCGGGTTGCCGCCGTTGATGAACGCCAGCTCGTTCTCGTGGAGCGCGTGCAGCACCAGCTTCACGCCGATGAAGCCGAGGAGCACGGCCAGGCCGTAGGACAGGTAGATCAGCCGTTCGAGCAGACCACCGATGAGGAAGTAGAGCTGGCGCAGGCCCATCAGCGCGAAGATGTTCGCGGTCAGCACGAGGTACGCCTCGTCGGTGAGCCCGTAGATCGCCGGGATCGAGTCCAGCGCGAACAGCAGGTCCGTGGTGCCGAGCGCGAGCACCACGATGAACATCGGCGTGATCACCGGGCGGCCGTCGACGCGGAGGAGCAGCCGGGTGCCGTGCCAGCCCGAGGTCGCCGGGAGGTGGCGCTCGACCCACTTGATCAGACCAGACTCCTCGTACTCGTCCTCGTCCTCCGCTCCGGTGCGGGCGAGCTTGACCGCGGTGTACACGAGGAACAGCCCGAACAGGTAGAAGACCCAGCTGAAGTTGTCGATCGCCGCGGCACCGAGAGCGATGAAGACGCCGCGCATCACGAGGGCGAGCACGATGCCGATCAGGAGGGCGGTCTGCTGCAAGGGCCGCGGCACGCCGAACTTGGCCATGATGATGAGGAAGATGAACAGGTTGTCGACCGACAGCGAGTACTCGGTCAGCCAGCCGGCGAAGAACTCGGTGCCGTAACGGCTGCCGGAGAACGCGAAGATGCCGATGCCGAACAGCACCGCCAGGCCGATGAAGAAGCCGAGCGCCAGCGACACCTCACGCCGCGAGGGCTCGTGCGGGCGTCGCCCGATCACCAGGACGTCCACGAGCAGGACGACGGTGGTGATCGAGATGGTCAACCACCAGACGAGGGGCGAGACGTGCATGGTGCTTCCTCCGGACGCGTAGGACAGGTCTTCGTCCGGAGGTCTCTTCCGCCCGGTACGACGCCCCGGCTGACCGGATCGTCGTACGGACCGACGGCCCCGGGACGCCCGCTGGGCGCCCGTGATGACGATGCCGTCGCGAAGGAATACTCCCCTCCAACTGTCTGATTCTCGCACAGTGCGACGGGCGCGTCAGGGCCGGTCCGGTGCGGTTCCGGTCACGCCGCGCCCGCGCCCGCATGCAGCCCGAGGTGTGGCGGTAAGGTGCCCAGAGTCGGCTCGGGCCACGCCACGGGCCGACTCCGGGTCGTCGACGTACACGAAGGGAACCCGCGCATGGCGCACCGCGAGCCGCTCCAGGAGCAGGAGCCGACGATCGGCAAGCTCGTCGTCGACGCCTTCGACGACCTGGGCACGCTGGTCCGGCACATGATCGAGCTGGCCAAGTC
>DATAKN010000228.1:0-1779 GCA_036261595.1 Marmoricola sp. | reverse complement strand
CGCTGGCCCGCTGACCACTCCTTCCCCCGGAAGCTCCCCTCGCGGGACACCGGACCAGACAGAGAGAAGAACCATGCAGCGCAGCAAGACCTACCGTGCGGCGGCCGAGCAGTTCGACAAGGACGAGCTCTACGCCCCGCTGTCGGCGATCAAGATCGCCAAGGACACCTCCAAGAAGAAGTTCGACGAGACCGTCGACGTCGTCATGCGGCTGGGCGTCGACCCGCGCAAGGCCGACCAGATGGTCCGCGGCACGGTCAACCTGCCGCACGGCACCGGCAAGACCGCCAAGGTCCTGGTCTTCGCCAACGGCGACAAGGCCGACGCTGCCCGTGAGGCCGGCGCGGACATCGTGGGTGGCGACGAGCTGATCGAGCGGGTCGCCGGCGGGTGGACCGACTTCGACGCCGTCGTGGCGACCCCCGACATGATGGGCAAGGTCGGCCGGCTCGGTCGCGTGCTCGGCCCCCGTGGCCTCATGCCGAACCCGAAGACCGGCACGGTGACCCCGGACGTCGCCAAGGCGGTCTCCGACATCAAGGGCGGCAAGATCGAGTTCCGCGTCGACCGCCACGCCAACCTGCACTTCATCATCGGCAAGGCGTCCTTCAGCGAGGTGCAGCTCGCGGAGAACTACGCCGCCGCGCTCGAGGAGGTGCTGCGGCTCAAGCCGTCAAGCTCCAAGGGCCGCTACATCAAGAAGGTCACGGTCTCCACGACCATGGGCCCCGGCGTCCAGGTCGACCCCAACCGCACCCGCAACATCGCGGTCGAGGACGAGGCCTGAGCCGCAACCCCGGCAGTCACTCGACGAGCCCATCCTCCGCGCGGAGGGTGGGCTCGTCGCTCGTCAGGACGCCAGCTGCTCGCGCTTCCTCGTGGCGAGGTCGAGTGCCCGTTCCAGCTGGACCACGAGGTCCGGCGGGTCGTCGTACACGGTGACGGCGCCCGCCTCGAGCAGCTCCGCGCGGCCGAAGCCGCCGGTGAGCAGGCCGATGGTCGGTACGCCGAGACGCTGCGCGGCCTCCACGTCCCAGACGGAGTCGCCGAGCACGACGGCCACCTCCGGGCCGGCCCCGACCTTGTCGAGCGCCCGCTGGAGCAGCTCTGCGTCGGGCTTGGTCTCCTCGGCGTCCTCGCTGGTGGTGCACGCGGCAGCGCGGCGGTCTGCGTCGAGCAGGTCGAGCGCGTGCTCGGTGTGGTGCGGTTTGCCCGAGCTGGCGAGGACGACGTCGAGGCCGCTGGCGGCCAGGGCGTCGAGCAGCTCACCGGCACCGGGCAGGAGTCGGGTGCTCTCCAGCAGCGAGTCGAACTCCTTCTCCCAGCGCTCCCGGATGGCGTCGCCGTGCTCCTCCTCGACCTCGTCACCGGCGACCGCGGCCACCAGACGGTCGCCGCCCATGCCCATGTGCCGGTGGATCCGCCACAGCGGCACCGGGCGCCCCACCGCGGCGAACCCGCGCGACCAGGCGAGGGTGTGGTGGTAGTTGGAATCCAGGAGGGTGCCGTCGATGTCGACCAGGGCCACGCGCAGGGGTTCAGGCATGGGGCGCACGTACCCGCTGTCTCGATTTGGACGCACCCGGGCGACGCCGGTAGAGTTCCCCGCTGGAACCGAAGACCGCCGGTCCATCTCCCCCGGGAGGTGCGAAGGTTCGCGAAAGCGGACGGCCTGCGCAGGTGACAGTGAGTGAAACGGCTTCACGCCGTGCCGCGCCCTGTGCCCTGCGCCAGGGCGTTTCGTCTTTCCGCTCCGGTTCCGCGGACGCCGTGCAACCC
>DATAKN010000209.1:0-3762 GCA_036261595.1 Marmoricola sp. | reverse complement strand
CCTGCCCAGGACCAGAAGACCACGACTCGGAGGTGCCGATGGCGTCCACGGCTGGCCCCCAGCAGGCGGGCGGCGTGGCGGGCCCGACCCGCGCCCACATCGACGCGAAGACGCTGAGGACCGACCGGTGGTGGTTGGCGCCGGCCACCACGTTCGTCGTCTTCACCGGGTTCGTCCTGTTCGCGACGTACCGCGCGTTCGCCGGTGACAACTTCTACGTCGAGCCCTACATGTCGCCGTTCTTCTCGCCGTGCATCGCGCACGACTGCCGGGGTGCGACGTCGTTGCCGATCATCGCCGACTGGTGGCGGCTCTCCCCGGCGCTGATCATCCTGATCTTCCCGCTGGGCTTCCGGATGACCTGCTACTACTACCGCAAGGCCTACTACCGGGCGTACTGGCTCTCGCCGCCGGCCTGCGCGGTCGCCGAGCCGCACACGGCGTACTCGGGGGAGACCCGCTTACCGCTGATCCTGAACAACCTGCACCGCTACTTCTGGTACGGCGCCGTGGTGGTCGCCGCGTTCCTGACCTTCGAGACGGTCCTGGCGTTCGGGCCGGCGAAGGGCGAGTCCTCGGGCATCCACATGGGGCTGGGCACGCTGCTGTTCGTCGCGAACTCCTTCCTGATCTGGATGTACACGCTGTCGTGCCACTCCTGCCGGCACATCACTGCCGGGCGGCTGCGGCACTTCAGCAAGCACCCGGTCCGCTACCGGATGTGGACGTGGGTGTCGAAGGAGAACGCCCGGCACGCGCTGTGGGCCTGGTTGTCGCTGTTCTCCGTGGCGATCGTCGACTTCTACGTGTACCTGCTGGCCACCGGCGCCTTCAACGACCCGAGGTTCTTCTAGATGAGTGAGCGGCATCCCATGACCGGCAACGAGATGTCCGGTGAGGCGGCCGGCGGCCTCGAACACCACCGGTACGACGTCGTGGTCATCGGCGCCGGCGGATCCGGGCTGCGCGCCGCGATCGCCGCGCACGAGGCGGGCGCCCGCGTCGCGATCGTGTGCAAGTCGCTGCTCGGCAAGGCGCACACCGTGATGGCCGAGGGCGGCATCGCCGCAGCGATGGGCAACCGCTGGCCGGAGGACAACTGGGAGGTCCACTTCCGCGACACCATGCGCGGCGGCAAGATGCTGAACAACTGGCGGATGGCCCAGCTGCACGCCCAGGAGGCGCCCGAGCGGGTCATGGAGCTCGAGGACTGGGGTGCGCTGTTCGATCGCACCGACGACGGGCTGATCTCCCAGCGCGACTTCGGCGGCCACAAGTACGCCCGCCTCGCCCACGTCGGCGACCGCACCGGCCTGGAGATGATCCGCACCCTCCAGCAGCGGGCGGTGGCGCTCGGCATCGACGTGTTCATGGAGTGCACGGTGACCGAGCTGCTGGTTTCGACAGGCTCAACCACCGAGGAACGGCGGATCGCCGGTGCGTTCGGCTACTGGCGCGAGAGCGGCCGGTTCGTCGTCTTCGAGGCTCCGAGCGTGGTGCTGGCGACCGGCGGCATCGGCAAGTCGTTCAAGGTGACCTCGAACTCCTGGGAGTACACCGGCGACGGCCACGCCCTCGCACTGCGGGCCGGCGCGACGCTGATCAACATGGAGTTCGTGCAGTTCCACCCCACGGGGATGGTCTGGCCGCCCTCGGTGAAGGGTCTGCTGGTCACGGAGTCGGTGCGCGGCGACGGCGGCATCCTGAAGAACTCCGAGGGCAAGCGGTTCATGTTCGACTACATCCCGGAGTTCTTCCGGGCGGAGACGGCCGACACGATCGAGGAGGCCGACCGCTGGTACGACGACAAGGCGAACAACCGCCGACCACCCGAGCTGTTGCCGCGTGACGAGGTCGCCCGGGCGATCAACTCCGAGATCAAGGCCGGCCGCGGGTCACCGCACGGCGGGGTGTTCCTCGACATCGCCTCCCGGCGCAGCCCCGAGTTCATCAGGCGCCGGCTGCCGTCGATGTACCACCAGTTCAAGGAGCTGGCCGACGTCGACATCACGGCCGAGCCGATGGAGATCGGTCCGACCTGCCACTACGTCATGGGCGGCATCGAGGTCGACGCGGACACCGAGCTGAGCGCCGTACCGGGCCTGTACGCCGTGGGGGAGTGCTCGGGCGGCATGCACGGTTCGAACCGGCTCGGCGGCAACTCGCTGTCCGACCTGCTGGTCTTCGGCCGGCGCGCCGGTGAGGCCGCCGCGGCGTACGCCGACTCGCTGGGCACCGAGCGGCCCTCCGTCGACGAGACCGAAGTCACGGAGGCGCAGCGCAGTGCGCTCGCCCCCTTCGAGGTTGACGGTGGCGAGAACCCGTACACGATCCAGCAGGACCTGCAGCAGTCGATGAACGACCTCGTCGGGATCATCCGCACCGCCGGCGAGCTCGAGCGGGCCCTCGAGCGGATCGAGCAGCTCAAGCAGCGGGCTCGCTCGATGGCGGTCGAGGGACACCGGCAGTACAACCCCGGGTGGCACCTCGCCCTCGACCTGCGCAACATGCTGCTGGTCTCCGAGTGCATCGCCAAGGCGGCGCTGGAGCGACAGGAGTCGAGAGGCGGTCACACCCGTGACGACTTCCCCGGGCCCGACCCGGAGTGGGGCAGCAAGAACCTCGTGCTGCGCCTCGACGACTCCGGCGAGGGCGTCGACCTGACCCACCAGCCGCTGCCGGTCATGCCCGACGAGCTGAAGAAGTACTTCGAATGACGGTGGTTGAGGTGCGAGCGAGGCGAGCCTCGAAACCAGGCGACAAGGAGCGGGCATGACCTACGACCTGAAGATGCGTGTCTGGCGCGGCGACCAGTCCGGCGGTGACCTCGGCGACTACACCGTCGAGGTCTCCGAGGGCGAGGTCGTGCTCGACGCGATCCACCGGCTGCAGGCCACCCAGGCCGGCGACCTCGCCGTGCGCTGGAACTGCAAGGCGGGCAAGTGCGGGTCGTGCAGCGCCGAGATCAACGGCAGGCCGCGGCTGATGTGCATGACCCGGCTCTCCGACTTCGAGCCGGAGGAGACCGTCACGGTCACCCCGATGCGGACCTTCCCGGTCATCCGCGACCTGGTCACCGACGTGTCGTTCAACTACGAGAAGGCCAAGGAGGTCCCGGCGTTCGCTCCGCCGCCGCGTGACCCGGACGGCAAGCGCCGGATGATGCAGGCAGACGTCGAGCGCGGCCAGGAGTTCCGCAAGTGCATCGAGTGCTTCCTGTGCCAGAACGTCTGCCACGTCGTGCGCGACCACGAGGAGAACAAGCCCGCGTACGCCGGCCCGCGCTTCTTCCTCCGGTACGCCGAGCTCGACATGCACCCGCTCGACACCCACGACCGGCGCTCCCTCGCCCAGGACGCGGCCGGACTCGGCATGTGCAACATCACCAAGTGCTGCACCGAGGTCTGCCCCGAGAACATCAAGATCACCGACAACGCGATCATCCCAATGAAGGAACGGGTGGTCGATCGCCGCTACGACCCGCTGGTCTGGCTCGGCAACAAGATCGGAATCCGGAACCGGGACAACGACGGGCGCACCGAGGTCTGACTGGGTGTGTCCCATGTCGAGGGCGGGGTGGCCGTCTGCCGGGACGTCATACGTCCCGAGGGCCATGGCGCATGTCATGTGTCGGCGCATCGCTGACAGCTTGTGCCGTTACTTCGTTGACAGTGTGCGCGGTCGGCGGGGTGGGAGTCGATGGCCGTCGCGGCCGCGCTTGTTGGGTTGATAGCGGCGGGTCGGGTCGATGACCCGAGTGTC
>DATAKN010000205.1:0-15895 GCA_036261595.1 Marmoricola sp. | reverse complement strand
GACTGCTGCAGGTCGATGATGTAGATCCCGTTGCGCTCGGTCATGATGAAGCGCTTCATCTTCGGGTTCCAGCGACGGGTCTGGTGCCCGAAGTGGACGCCGCTCTCGAGGAGCTGGCGCATGGTGACGACGGCCATGCCGGTTGTGCCTCCTGGTCAGTGGTCCAGGCACGTGGAAGTGCCCGTCCCGTTTTCAGTTGGTGCAGGCCGGTCGGCCTGCCCTGACGCCTGCGTGAGGCCTGACCCTCGCGGCCGAGGCCGGTCGGGACTGAAGGTCCTCACCCGCGTGGGTCCGTCTCCCAGGGGGCTGTGCTGCGATGCTCTTGGAGGCGGCACGGTCTGCGGGCGTGCGAAGTCAACCCGTACGGGTTGCTGGGGTGAGTCTAGCCCTCGGCTCAGGCGGTGTCGAAACGGCGGGAGGCCGCCCCCGTCCCCGCTCTGGCCACGCTGCCGCCCGCACGCGGCCGGTCTGCGTCCACAGGCGCAGAGCAGGGCACGTCCACCCACAGCTGCACCGTGACCGGTGTGCCGCGCGCATGCGTGCCGGGACGCTGGGGGCATGCGAGTCTTCGCCGTCGTTCTCCTGCTGACCGCGCTCGCCGCTGCGCCCGGCGCGGCGGTGGCCGATGCGGGTGGTCCGGCGGTCTGGCCGCTCCAGCCGACACCGCAGGTGATCCACCGGTTCGACCCGCCCGATCATCCGTGGGCCTCCGGTCATCGTGGCGTGGACCTGCTCGGGCAGCCGGGCCAGGAGGTGCACTCGGCACTCGGCGGCACGGTGTCGTTCGCCGGCACGCTGGCCGGCCGGGGCGTGGTCGTCGTGAACCATGGGGACACGCGGACGACGTACGAGCCGGTCGCTGCCGTGGTGCCGGTCGGGACGGTCGTCAGAGCCGGCTCCGTCATCGGACACCTGCAGGGCGCCATGAGCCACTGCTTTCCGCGAGCCTGTCTGCACTGGGGGTTGCTGCGCGGAGAGCAGTACCTCGATCCGCTGTCCCTGCTCGGCGTCGCACCCGTCCGGCTGCTGCCGTTGGAAGTGCCCCCGCTGCTCATGCTCTGGGGTGCGCGAGCTGGTATGCCTTTCGGAGTCGGTCCGCCGTGACATGGGTGTAGATCTGCGTCGTCGCCAGCGACGCGTGTCCGAGCAGCTCCTGGACCGTGCGCAGGTCGGCACCGCCCTCCAGCAGGTGGGTCGCAGCGGTGTGGCGCAGACCGTGCGGTCCCAGGTCGGGCGCGCCCGGCACGTCGGCCAGTCTCCGGTGCACCATGCTCCGCACCGCCCGCTGGTCGATCCGGCTGCCTCGCACGCCCAGGAACAGCGCCGCGCCGGCCCCCGGGGCGAGCAACGTCGGACGAGCCGACTCCAGCCAGCGCCCCAGGGCGGTGTCCGCGGGTAGCCCGTAGGGCACCGTGCGCTCCTTGCGGCCCTTGCCGAAGACCCGCACCACCCGACGGCGACGGTCGACGTCGTCGACGTCGAGGCCGCACAGCTCCCCCACCCGGATGCCGGTGGCGTAGAGCAGCTCGAGGATCGCGACGTCCCGGACTCCGACCGCACTGCCGTCGTCCGCCGCTGCCGCGGCCGCCTCGAGCAGTGCCCTGGCCTCCGCGACGTCGAGAGCCGGGGGCAGCGACCGGTGCGCCTTCGGCTGGCCCAGCTGGGCACCCGGGTCGCTCGTCGCGCGCCCGGTCCGAAGCGCCCACGCGGTGAACACCCGGACCGCGGTGGCCCGTCGCGCCATCGTCGTACGTGCTTTGCCGCGGATCTGCTGGTTGGCCAGCCAGCTGCGCAGCGTGCGGAGGTCGAGCTGATCGAGGTCGGTGAGGCCCAGCGCTGTCGCGTGGGCGAGCATGCCCGAAACGTCGCCAAGGTAGGCACGCACCGTGTGCGGCGTGAGGTCGCGCTCCGAGACGAGATGCCGCTCGTACGCCGCGAGTGCGGTCGCGAAGCCCTCGGGCAGGTCGTCCACCCAGCCAGCCTACGAACAGTGCGCCACCTCAGAGTGGAGGCGCGACCGCACCGCCCGCACCTGCGGAGAGCCGCCATCGCCCGGAGGCGCACTCCACCAGCCCGGCGGTCGACAGGTCGCCGAGCGCCTCCTCGACCCGGTGCGGAGCGAGACCCGCGGTGTGCGCGATCTTGGCGGGTACGGCGCCACGCTGCACGGGCACCGCGTCGAGCACCTGGCGTTGCTCTGTGGTGAGGAGGTCGCGGGCACGGGCCGGCTCGTGGGCGGGAGCGAGCAGGTGCTCACCTGCGGGCGCGACCGCCTCGAGGACCTCACGGCCGTCGGTGACCAGCAGGGCCCCGCGAGTCCGGATCAGCTGGTGGACCCCGGCCGACGGCTCGCTCGTGACCGGGCCCGGGACCCCCATCAGTGTCCGGCTCAGGCCAGCCGCCCAGTTCGCCGTGTTGAGCGCCCCGCTGCGGATGGCTGCCTCGACCACCACCGTGCCCTGCGACATCGCGGCAATCAGCCGGTTGCGGGCCAGGAAGCGGATCCGTGTCGGAGCGCACCCGGGCGCCGCCTCGGAGACGACCACGCCCACCTCCGCGATGTAGTCGAGCAGCCGCCGATGAGCCGCGGGGTAGGCCCGGTCGACACCACAGGCCAGCACCGCGACCGTCGGCCCGTCGACCGCGAGCGCACCGCGGTGCGCGGCCTGGTCGATGCCGAACGCCGCCCCGGACACGACCGTGTGCCCGGCCTCGCCCAGTGCAGCACCGATGTCGCCGGCCACGTCGGCGCCGTACGTCGTCGCGGACCGCGATCCCACCACGGCGATGGACCGAGCAGCCAACGACCCCAGGAGGGCCGGGCCCTTCAGCCACAACCCGACCGGCACCCCGCCACGTTCGTGGAGCGGTGGCCCGTGGGCAAGGTCGTCCAGGCCCGCGGGCCACTCGTCGTCCGCCGGCGTGACGAACCGGATGCCCAGCCGCTCGGCCCGCTCGAGCTCCCCCGCCGGATCGGTGTGCTCGAGGCGGGCCGCCAGGTCATCCCGCAGCTGCCCGCTCGCCCCCTGCTCCCGGAGGCTGGCCAGCACCGTCGCGGCCCCCAGCTCGGCCACGAGGCCCGTGAGCCGGGGATCGCCCGGTTCGCCGACGCGGCTGAGCACGACCCGGGCCGCACGCTCGGGGTCGAGCCGTCGGACCACGGTCATGCGGCGCCACCGATCATCGCGAGGTCGAGCGGCGCTGCGGTGCGCAGCCGGAGGGCGACCTCCAGCTCCTCGACGCCGGGACGGTCGCGTCCCCGCAGGTCGGCGACCGACCAGCTGACCCGGTGGACCCGGGTGGCGCCGCGGCGGGTCAGCGCGCCGCCGTACACCTCCTGGTCCAGCCGCCGTGCCGCTGCCGGGTCGAGCGGCCACGAGGTCCGGAGCAGAGGTCCGGGGACGTGGGCGTTCAGCCGCCACGGCGTGCCGTCGTACCGGGCGCGCTGCCGCTGGCGGGCGAGGGTGACCCTGGCGAGCACCGTGGCGGACGACTCAGGCACCGCCAGCTTGTCGCGCAGCTCACGCTCCTTCACCGGCTCCACGAAGCGGGTGATGTCGATCCGGTCGGCGATCGGGCCGGACAGCTTGCGGCGGTAGTCGCGCCGCTTCACCTCACCGCAGCTGCACCGGTTGTCCTTGTGGAAGGGGTGGTACTCACCGCAGGGGCACGGGTTCGCAGCCAGGACCAGCATCCCGGCGGCCGGGTAGGTCGCGTCCTCGTCTCCGCGGGCAATGGTGATCTCGCCGCTCTCCAGCGGCTGGCGCAGCGCCTCCACGATGTCGGTGGGCAGCAGCGGGAACTCGTCGAGGAAGAGCACACCCAGATGGGCCTTGCTCACCTCACCGGGCCGCACGCGTCCGCTGCCACCGCCGAGGATGGCCGCCCGCGACGCCGAGTGGTGCGGTGCCCGGAACGGTGGCCGGGTCAGCACGGGAGTCGTCGCCGGAAGGGCACCGCAGAGGGAGTGGATCGCGGTGAGCTCCAGCGACTCCTCGGGCGTCAGGTCGGGCAGGATCGTCGGCACCCGTTCGGCGAGCGTGGTCTTGCCGGCACCCTTGGGACCGGTGAGGAGCATGTGGTGGCCACCGACGGCCGCCACCTCCAGCGCGAAGCGGGCGTCCTCCATGCCGAGGACGTCGCCCAGGTCGACGTCCTCGAGGCGCGCTTCGCCACGCCAGCTCAGCAGCAGCTCACCGGTCGGTGGCTCGACCGGCGGCGCCTCGGGAACCTCGTCGCCGGTCAGGAGTGCCACGACCTGGCGCAGGGACCGAGCGCCGTACGCCTCGACGCCCGGCACGAGCGCAGCCTCGCTGACCTGCGGTTCGGGCACGATCACCCGGTTGATGCCGCGCGCGGACGCGGACATCACCATCGGCAGCACTCCCGGCACGCAGCGGAGCCGCCCGTCCAGGGTGAGCTCGCCGATCAGGATGACGCCGTCGAGCGCCCCCGGCGGAAACTCCACGTCAGCGGCCGCGAGGACGCCGACCGCGATCGCGAGGTCGAAATGAGGTCCGCGCTTGGGCAGGTCGGCCGGCGAGAGCAGGATCGTGATCCGCCGGCTCGTGGGCCAGTGGTACTCGCTGTTCTCGATCGCGGCGCGACAGCGGTCGCGGGCCTCGTTGATCGACGCGTCGGGACGACCGACGAGGTTCGTGGCGATCTGACCCTGGGACACGTCGACCTGGACGTCGATCACGTGACCGACCGCCCCTTGCAACGACACGGTGCGCGCACTGGCCCACATCAGCCCCGCCCCCTCATCAACCCAGACCTCGCACGTGCTCGACCTGGGCCGCGCCGCGGAGTGACGTGAGCACCGCGACGACGTCGAAGCGCACGTCGGGCGCTGCGACCGAGTGCTCCTCGATCCAGCGCGCCGCCAACCGCACGAGGCGCTCGGTCTTGGCGTCGTCGACCGCCTCCAGCGGGTGTCCGTACGCCGTGCTCGTACGCGTCTTGACCTCGCAGAAGACCAGCACGTCGCCGTCGCGCAGGACCAGATCGATCTCACCGGCCTCGCACCGCCAGTTGCGGTCGAGAAGCACCAGGCCGCTCTCGACCAGGTGGCGGGCCGCCACGCGCTCGCCGTAGGCCCCGAGGGCACCGTTCTGTCGTCCTGTGCTCATCTGCACCTCCACCGGAAGCCAACCGGCCCGACGCGAGGCGGCGCCTCCCTGCGACTCGGTGTTGTGGAGCGCCGAGCGGTGAGGTGCGGTGTGGAGCCGAAACGGCCGGGCGTCAGCCGACCAGCGAGGACTGCCCGCAGGTGGGCGCCTTGACCGCGAACACGTCGGCCCCGGCCAGGTTGATGCCGAGCAGGTCGGTGAGCGGCTTCAACACCAACTCGTCGACCTTCGCCAGCAGCGGGTTGACGATCGGGGTGACGATCATCGAGGACACGGCGTCGAGGATCGGCCCGAGGTCGATCACCCCCAGCAACGAAGCGTGCAGGTCGCTCATCGCCACGCCGGGGAGGACGGTGCCGGTACCGGTGCTCACCGGTGCGTCGTAGGTGTTCGGCGGGATCCGGATCTGCACGGTGCCCGTCGCCGGCGGCACGGTGGTGCCGACTCCCCCACTGATCGCGACGATCGGGACCCCGGCGAGCTTGACGTTGATCGGCAGGTTGACGCCGAGCTGGGTCAGGGCCGAGGCCACCTCGACGTCGATGCCGTCGGGTCGGCCCGGGCCGCACTGCACCTTGCGCAGGGTGCCGGTGGCCGACGCGAGGTCGACGTGCACGGTGATCGTGGCGTCGGCGCTCACCGCGCCCAACAGCAGGATGCTGAGCAGGTTGACCGGCGCGAGCTTGACGGTCAGGTCGAGACTCACCTGGGCGGTGTGGGCCTGCGCCTGGTCGACCGGCCCACAGGCTTCCTGGGGTTTCTCGATGACGTGCAGGCTGCCGGTCACCGTGGCGATGCCGGGGACCTCGGCCGTGAGGTCGGGCACGGCGAGGGCGTTCGTGCCGTTGGCGACGAAGGCGCTGGTCGCCACCAGGTCGAGCAGGTTCACCGACGTCGACAGTGCTGCATCGTCGCCCGGCGTGAGGGCGATGAGATCGCCGAACTTCACGTGCGGCAGACCACCCAGGTTGAGGCTGGCCAGCTGGTTGAGCAGGGTGATGTCGGCGGTGTCTCCTCCCTGCTTCTGCAGCACGTGGGCCGCGGCGAGGTAGAGCTGACCGAGGGAGAGGTCGTCGAGCGCCAGCAGCTCGTCGGTACTGCCCGCCCCGAGCTCGGTGGCGAGCCCGAGCAGCGACACCTGGGCGTGGGCGAGGCCGGTGTAGCTGATCGCGCTCACGTTCAGCGCGTCCCCGATCAGCGCGTTGAGCAGCACGGAGTTCTGCGAGTTCAGCATCAGCGCCCACGAGCCGAGCTTGAAGCAGGCCGAGGACTGCTGCTGCGCGATCGCCGTACGGACGACACCGCCGGAGCCGCCGTGCAGACTGAACGCCACTCGCCCGGTCGCCGTGACCTGCACGGCGGTCGGGATGCCACCGGCGTCGGAGGTGATCGGGGTGAAGTAGGAGTCGGGGTTGGCCGGGTCGTAGTGCGCCGGGTCGACCTTCCCCAACTGGGCCGTGACGCTCGGCACCGTCGCGCCGGTCCTGTTGCGGGCCGCGCTGGCGTCTGCCCAGTGCTGGAGCTGGCCGTGCAGCTGCGACCAGGTCCGGCCGTCGAGCTTGCGGGCCAGGTCCAGCGCCACCACGTCCGCGACCGCCTGTACGTCGCGCCGCGCGACTCGCTGGACGCCGAGGTCGACCGCGAGGGTGGCGACCGGGATCAGCACGAAGCAGGTCACGACGGCAACGACGACCGCGACGACACCTGACTCCGATCGCCGGAGCCCTGCGCGCCGAGGCATCAGCTGATCTCCGCCATGGCCGAGTAGGTGACCGACGACGGCAGCGTGAACCCGAGTCCCGGCACGGTCGGCAGCAGGGAGTGGTCACGGTAGGGATAGGACACCGTGACCTTGATGCAGTCGTGGTCCGAGCCGTCACCGCAGTTCGGGACCGTGCTGACCGTGCAGGTCAGGTAGCCCACACCGCAGTGCAGGCCGCCCGAACCGGTCGCCATGGAGACGTCGACGGCGTGCGTGGCGGCGGCCGTGCGGTCAGCAGTCACCGGGGCGACCGCCGCGGCCCGAGCCCCCTCGGCGGCGCTCTGGGAGATCGTCTGTCGGAAGCTGAGCATGTAGCCGTAGCTGATCGTGCCGAACACGACGGGAAGGACGACGAAGCAGAGGGTCAGCGCCGCCTCGACGGCGACGGCCCCTGCCTCACGGGAGCACACGTTCCTGGCCCGGCTCACACGCGGCCTATCGACCGCGAAGGTCGAACTCATAGGAACTTCGTGCAGATGGGGCCTTAGGGCCCTTGTCGCGTTGGCCGATCGGTGTTGACCAGGGCCTCAGCGGACCAGCCGCACCACCTTCGGGCCGGTGCCGACGTAATCGGTGATGACTCCGTCGTAGTTCTCCGGCACGGCCGGCAGCGCGGAGGGTTCGATGGTCATGAAGCGCAGCGCCCGGAGCGTCGTACCGTCGGCCGACATCAGCAGGCCGTGGTCGTTGGCCGGGTCGATGCCGAGCAGCGATTTCACCCAGGTGTCCACGAGGTCGGCCACCATGTCCACCGAGTCGATGCCGATCGGGGCGTACTGGGTGATGAAGATCGGCCGCCACGTCAGGATCGGGTAGTAGTTGGCGCTGTTCGGAGCCACCGGACTGGAGATCACCGGCACCCACATGAACCGCGCCGAGTCGTAGAGGTCGGACGTGAGTGCGCTGTCCGGCGTCACGGCCGGGATGCCCGGCGTCAGGTAGGTGCTCAGGTTGAAGAACATCGACTCGGTGAGCGTGTTCTGCCGGTCCGGCTTGACGAAGTCCATGAACTGGTCGTCGTTGATCTGCTCACCCGGGAACCCGGGCAGCGTGAACGAGTGCTTGCACGGGTTGGTGTCGGTGCACACCAGCCGACCGGCCGCCTGGTACGCCGCCTGGTGGGTCGAGTTGTCGGCCGGGACGGTCTCCACGGGACCGAGCATCCCGTCGGTGAACTCCTTGTAGGTGTTGGCGCCCTGCTCCGGCATGACGCAGTTGGCGGTGGGATGGACGCCACCGTTGTCGTAGATGTTCGGCAACGTGTTGTTGCACGACGTCAGGCTGGTCACGTCCTCGATCGCAGTGAGCATGCTCTGCACGTTGGTCACCGAGCTGGTGTTGATCGTGAGCATGTTCGGGTTGAAGTCGAGCGGGTGGTCGATGCCGGCCTTCAGGCTGTAGTCGAGGTTGCCGGGCGTGCCCACCTGAAGGTCGCGCGGGGTCTTGATCAGGCGGGCGCAGCCGAGGAGGTCCGCGGTGACCGACGGGATGTTGACCGGGTAGGCGTAGTCCTGCTGCGAGTACTGCCAACTGCCGTCGAGCTGTTGGACGGCGAGCTTGACCTGCCACGTTCCGACCTTGTCGTAGACCGCGGCCGGCACCGTGAAGGCCCCGGTGAGCGCGACCAGGTTGACGCCGGTGATGTCGGAGTACGGCAGGGAGCCGACGGATGCGCCGGACTGGTCACCGAGCGCGAAGACCAGCCGCATCGGTTGGAGCAGCGTCAGTCCGGCGCCGGTCATCACACCGGGCCCCGGGTCGATGTTCTGCGTCGCCGAACCCGGCGTGAGCGAGGCGATGCCGATCGTGCTGGTCTTCGACATGCCGGACGGCCACTTCGTGACCACGTTGTCCACGGTGATCGGCCCGGGTGCGATGTAGTTCAGCGGCAGGATGCCGGACAGCGAGCTGCCCAGCCCGCCGGGCAGGTTGATCGCGGCACTGAGGAGGCAGTTCAGCGAGAGCGACATCGGGGACACCGAGCCCGGCGAACCGACGTGTGCGGTCGCGGTCTTCACCTGGGTCGAGCTCTTCTTGCCCGCCATCACGCCGAAGCCGAAGTCGATCCGAGCCGGCGGCGTGGTGACCTGGACGTAGGTGCCCGAGCCGTTGTCGATCGTGGGGAACGTGACGTTGCCCGAGGACAGCAGCTGGTCGGCGTACGTGTCCAGCGAGGAGTCGTCGGCGCTGGACGGGCAGGTCGACGGGATCGAGCTGTCGATCTCGCGCTGTCCCGGCACCGGGTGGCAGACGATGTAGTACGCCGCCGCCTTCGCAACCTTCTTGCGGCTGGGCGCGTCGTCGGCCGGCAGGTAGTGCGCCGCGAACAGCGCCGCCTGGTCGGCCTGCCCCTGCAGGTTGCCGCGGCGAGCCCAGGTGTTCCCGAGGTCGATGGCCAGGGCGCCCGCCACGAGCATCACGGTCGCTGCGATCGCGGTCACCACGGCGATCACACCGTGCTCGTCGCGGCGCGAACGTCGGTCCAGAGTCATGTCAGCACCCCGCAGTGGTCAGCGTGACGTTGTCGAGCCGGTACGTCGCCTCGGAAATCACGTCCCCGCCGTTGGGCAGCGGCAGCAACCCGCCCAGCGTGTCGGAGCCAGGGATCGTGATCGAGACCGAGATGTCCACGCCCACCGTCGGCAGCACGTTGATCACGGTGACACCGATGTCGGTGAGCGGAAGCTGGTTGTCGAAGAGTCCGGAGACGCTCGGCAGGGCGTTCTGGACCGTGGTCTTGACCCGGTCGACCAGCTGGGCGCAGTCGAACTGGCCGACGATGCTGTCCAGCGGCAGCCGCTGCGAGAGCGGAGCCACTCGCTGCGCCTTCCAGAAGTACATCCCGTAGGTGATCACGCCCAGCAGCAGCGGGATCAGGACCACGGACAGGAACAGGGCCGCCTCGACCGCCACCGCACCGTGCTCGTCACGCCCCACGATCGCGCGCCTCATCGTGCCGGCCATCAGCAGGCCAACGGAGTGGTCGGGATGTTCTCCACGCGAGCCGTGGCGACCTCGGTGATCGCACCGCTGTCCGGGAGCGGCAGGAGCGACGGCGCGAGCGTGTTCGCGGTGACCGTCACCTGCACCAGGTCACCGATCTTCGGGGCGTTGTCGGCGTTGAGGTACGCCCGCGTGACGACGACGTTCCGTCCGGCGTCGTTGGTCTTGCTCACCGCCTGGTCGTGGCTGCAGGTCCAGTCCGTCCCCACCGCGAGCTGGCGCGCCGATTCTCGAGCGCTCGCCGCCGCGGTGGAGCGGCCCCAGAAGTACACGCCGTACTGGATGATCCCGAACATCACCGCAAACACCATCGGAAACACCAGGGCGAACTCCACCGCCATGGCTCCCCGCTCCGAACGCCGTGCGCACACAGCACCCATCCCCAGGCCCTCCCCATCTCCCCCTTAGCAGAGAATAGGCGGGAATGTGATGAATGTCGCTTTTGGTCTAGTTTCGAGTAGACCAGTTGGGCCATGCGTCAAGGGCCGAACGTCCAGAAGTTCGGGACGTTCAGCCGACGAGTCGGACCATCGCGCCTCCCATCTGCGCGTGTTGTAGGTCGTCGTGCGGGACTCCTCCTCGGTCGGAAGGACATCGCGGTTGAACGTGAACACGTGCAGGACCTTCACCGAGTTTCCGTCGATGTCCAGCCCCAGATTGACCGGGGGTCCACTCGCCGGCGACCGAACCGTCCGCCGACGGTGTCAGCGAACCAGCTTCACCACCGACTCGCCGATGTCGGGCTCGTAGTCCACGGTGTCGCCGCGCTCATCCGGTGGGAGGGCGTCCGGGTTGAAGGTGTAGACGTACAGGATGTTGACCGAGTTCCCGTTGAGGTCGAACCCGTTGACGTGACCGCTGCTGTCGTTCGGCCCACCACTGGTCTGGGTCTCCTCGGTGATGAATCCCGGAACAAACTGCTTGATCGGCTGGAAACCGTGCTGTGCTCGGTCGGTGGCGTAGACCGTGGGCAGCCACACGAACCGGGGCGACTTCACGATCGCCGGGTCGAGCATCGCAGTCGTGACGCCCGTCGTCTGCGCGATCGTTCCCAGCGTCGCGCCGTTGCGGAGGAAGCACGCCAACGTGTCGTTGTTGACGCTCACGCCACCTTCGGTCACCGCGGTCCGACCGACACAGGTGGTAGCACCCCCCGGCGCCGTGGCGTCGAGACGACCAGGAATGCCGGCAGCCGGGCCGGTGAAGAACCCGGTGTACATCTTGGGGCCGTCGTTTCCCGTGTCGTTCTGGACGCAGTTCGCGCCATTCCCGGCGGTGCCCGGCTGGTCGTCGAGCTGAGCGCCCGGCGGGTCGTCGTTGCCACTGCAGACCTTGACCTCCGTGACGCCGGTCGGGAAGACGTAAGGCCGGATGGTGTGGTCGAGCCCTTGCGCGATGTTGTACTGGAGCGCCTGTTGGTCCGCGATTCCTGTCCGGGGCGACTGCAGCTGTCCGAAGTTGCCGCGGTCCTGGCCGATGCAGCCACCGGGAACGGCCGTCGGTGAGCTCGTTGCGCTCGGGCTGTCGGTCGGTCCGTTGGTGACCTGGATCGTCAGGTACGTCGAGGAGTAGCTCGGATCTTGGGTGCTGTTCTTCTGCGCGAGCGCGTAAACCGTCCAGTTGCCCGGCGTGCCGCTGATCTCCGTGCCGACCTGGAACTCGGGGAACGTCCCATCACCGGCGAGCTCGCCCCCGAAGTCGACGTAGGTCATTCCGTCTGGCGAGAACGCGCGAAGCGTGACCTTCTTGTAGGAGTTCGAGACTCCGCTCACGGTGAAGCCGTTGACGGACGTCGTGCCTTGGTAGCCCACGGACGTGACAGCCGCCCCCGTCAGAACGATGTCGGCATCTACCGGCGTCGGCGTGACCGGTGCGGCGGTCGATGTCGCGGTCGCGGTCGGGCTCGCGGTCGCAGTCGCGTGCGGGTTGCCTCCCTGCGAGGTGTCTGCCTCGGTCGGACCGTATCCACAACCGCTGGGCAGCCAGAACGGGAGCGTCCTTGTCCTCGGGGGCAGCTCGGACCGAACCTGCACGGTCGCAGTCTGCTGGACGTTGGCACCGGAGAACCCGATGACGTTGGCGAAACCGAAGCCGACCCGCGACGTCGGGGCGAGTACCCGCATCGCGTCACAGTTGTCGGTGCAGGCGACAAGGAGGTTCTGGTTCGGATGGTCCGGATCAGACTTGAGCCAGGTGATCTCGCCGTTCGCCGTGATGCCGTCGAGCAGGTCTGGCGCGGCCACCGTCATCTGATCGGCAACATGGTTGTCCGCGTTGTTGAGGTAGGCAGCGACGTCGGTCGCGATCTGGGTGGGCGTGTGCCCGTGAGCGCCGGTGGTGTCCATCGGCAGCTTCCAACCGGCGCTGATCGCGCTCACGTCGACCTGCTTCTGGACGGCGCGCTTGCGCGCCCACGCATTGCCCAGGTCGACCGACATGGCGGCGAGCGAGAAGAGCAGCGTCGCCATGATGGCCACCATGACGGCGACTGCACCCTTCTCCCGGAACCGTTCCAGGGCCCGGCTGCTCATGAGCAATCCGGGGGAGGGTTGGAGGGATCGACGAAGTAGTCAGCGCGGGCGTATCCGGTGGCCGAGACGACGCCGCCGTTGATGAATGGCACGAAGGGGAAGTGGAGGTCGATGCTGTGGAACTCGACCGTCACCTTCCAGTTGTCACCCGTGGTGCGGCCGGCGACGCCGTCGGAGTCCTCGAGCGTGCGCGTGATTGACGCCGTGCTGGGATCGCCGATCAGCCCGCTGATCTGGCTCTTCACATCGGACTTGAATTGGGCGCAATCCGCAGGGTCACCGACAGCGGCCAGCCGAGCAGCGCTGCGGGCGATATCGTTCCCACCTTGGAACGCCCAGAAGTACAGGCCGTACTGAATGATGCCGAACAGCAGGGCCACGAGGGGAACCATGACGAGGGCGAACTCGACAGCGGTGGCACCACTGTCGCCCCGTCCGCGCGGTCTGCGCATCAACCGTCCCCCAACCCGCTTGTGTGACCAGCCCCCATGGCCACGGGATGCCCGAAATCAACCCTGGCGTCCAGAATAACGAGCGTCGGCCGTTCGTGTGCCCGGTTTGGGACCAATGGTCTAGACGTGGCTGACCGATCGGATGACCTCGACTTGACCGAACGTACCGAAACGGACGACCTCGCCGAGCGCGGACTCTCCACCGGACGGCCGATGTGCCGCACGCGGGCAAGGACCACACTCGAATGGCCTGCTCTGTAAGGGCACCGCGCCGGACGTCGAGGGAGCGCCCGGGGTGGAGCCGGGGTGAAGGCAGTGTTCGACGGGGGCAGAACAGCCGGGGGGCGAAGTAGTTATGAGCATGTCGGCGTTACGGGCAGAACGGGGTACTGCCCGTGAGCGCCGACGCTCGGACGACGGCACGGCGGTGGTCGAGTTCGCGCTCGTCGCGCCGGTCTTCATCGTCCTGGTCTTCGGCGTGATCTCTTTCGGGATCGTCTTCGCCCAGAACCTCGCTCTCGGCAATGGAGCGCGTGAGGCGGCTCGCTCGGCCGTTGTTGAGAACCGGACGTGCGGCCAGATCCGCACCACGGCGAAGGACGCGGCAAACAGCATCGCCATGCAGGGAACGAATGTCACCGTGTCCATCAAGCGTGGACAGTCCGCGGCTACGGCGACCAACGCGTGCACGGGCGGCGACAGCATCAATCCCTGCTCCGGATCAGCGCCAGGCGACTCGATCTACGTCCGGCTCGACTTCACCTCGCGTCTCATCATTCCGCTCGCCTTGGTGAAGGACTCGTATCCCATTTCTGGTGACGGGGTGTTCCGGTGCGAGTTCAGTTAACTGCTCGATGCCGCCCGACCCGAGACGAATCCGGCGCCATCGCACTTCTTGCCGCTCTACTGACCACCACACTCCTGGTCCTGGCCGCTTTCACGGTCGACTTCGGCATCGCCTACACATCGAAGCAACGACTTCAAGAGGCGACTGACGCTGGCGCGCTGGCGGCAGCACAGGTCTACAAGGGCCAGACCGGTCCGTGCGCGACCCTCGCGGCCGACCCAGATCTGAGGAACGCGGCGCAGCAAGCCGCCGACAAATGGGCGCTGGAGAATCGGCCAAGCACCGTGGGCGGGCCGATCGCAGTCACCTGCTCACCTTCTGGACTCACCGTTAGCTACAGCACATCAGGGACGGCCCCGGTTGGGCTCGGCCAGCTGGCGGGCGGGGGGTCCGAGATCGCTCTTTCGCGCAGTGCTGACGCGACCATCGGTCGCGACTCTGCCGCAGTCGGCGGCCTGCGGCCATGGGGCATTTGCTCCGGGGCGGTTACGTCCTCCGGCACCGTTGTATTCGTTCCGATGGAGGGCGGCTCGACGACCGATCAGGATTCTGCCACCGTGTGCGGCACCGGCAACCCGCCGGGCGGTTGGTGGGTCGCTCAGTGCACTGGCCAGAGCAACGGGCAGCCTGCCTCCATCGACGCCGTCGCGAACGGATGTGCTACTTCCGACTACACCCCCGTGCCGAGCCAGCCGACCGACCCTGCGGCCCTCCTCGGCTACCTCAAGAGCTACTGCCCGAAGAAGACCGAGAATTCCACCTGCCTCAGTTCCGACACGGGAAACAACTTCCACAACACGTCGGACGCATGGCAGACCCTTGTGGGGACGACCTTCACCATGCCCGTCTTCTGCGGCACCCCGACGTGCTCCGCATTGGAGTACACAGCCCAAGGAGCCAACGCCACCTACGCGATCCAGCGCGTTGCCACGGTGGAGTTGTGTGGATTCAAGTTGAGTCCCCGGGACCCTTCGCTGTACTGGCCGCAGACTGGGCCGTGTGCGACGGCAAACCCCAAGCACTACACATCGTCAAGCGTCACCGACGGAGCCGGGTTCTTTGTCGTGATCAAGGGTCTTACCGGTGGGCCCGGCGCGGACTGGACCCTGGACGAGTACACCTCCCTGCGCTTGACGAAGTAGCGCTCAGCTCTTCGGGACCTCGATGTCGGACTTGTTCAGCTCCTCGACGTTCACGTCCTTGAAGGTGAGCACCTTGACGTTCTTGGCGAAGCGGGCGGGGCGGTACATGTCCCAGACCCAGGCGTCGGTCATCGACACCTCGAAGAACACGTCACCGGCCTCGGTGCGGGCCTTCACGTCGACCTGGTTGCACAGGTAGAAGCGGCGGTCGGTCTCCACGACGTACTTGAAGATGCCGACGACGTCGCGGTACTCCCGGTAGAGCGTGAGCTCCATCTCGGTTTCGTACTTCTCGAGGTCCTCGGCACTCATCGCAAGCCTTCCGCTGGGTCCGACAGGTGGAGCTCGAGCTGTGGCTCGAGGCTGATGGGCTCGTCATCCACTATGCCTGCTGCGCGGCGTACGTTCACGAACCGCATCCGGTGGATCGGGCACGGGCCGTGCTCGTCGAGCGCGGCGGCGTGCTCCTCGGTGATGTAGCCCTTGTGGGTGGCGAAGTCGTACTCGGGCCATCGCTCGTGCAGGCCCATCATGATCCGGTCACGGGTGACCTTGGCGATCACCGAGGCGGCCGAGATGCAGGCGGCCACGCGGTCGCCCTTCCACATCGCCAGCCCCGGCACGTCGAGCCCGTCGACGGGGAACCCGTCGGTGAGCACGTACGCCGGCCGCACGTCGAGCCGTGCGAGCGCCCGCCGGAGCGCCTCGACGTTCGCCACGTGCATGCCGAGCCGGTCGCACTCGTCGGACTCGACCACGACGACCGACCAGGCCAGCGCCCGCCGGGTCACCTGGGCGTAGCAGCGCTCGCGGGCCTTGGCCGTGAGCAGCTTGGAGTCGGCCAGCTCGGGCACCAGGCCCGCCTTGCCCTCGGGCAGGATCGCCGCCGCAGCCACGAGGGGCCCGGCGCAGGCGCCACGACCGGCCTCGTCCACGCCGGCGACCGGCGCCAGGCCGGCGCGGCGCAGCGCCCGCTCGTAGCCGTACAAGCCGGCGTCACGCCGAATCGTCGAACCGCGGGGCAGG
>DATAKN010000131.1:0-11928 GCA_036261595.1 Marmoricola sp. | reverse complement strand
ATGAGCTCGGCGAGGGGCGCGATCTGGCGGCAGCCGCAGTACTCGCACACGGTGCGCTCAGACCCCCCGGCCGATGTCGCCGCTGCCGACCCGCTCCCAGCCCCGGCGGGGCTGGCGGGTGCCGGCCGGGGAGGTGTCGCGCGTCCGGTAGACGATGTAGGGACGGGTCAGGTAGCCGACCGGAGCGCTGAACACGTGCACGAGCCTGGTGAACGGCCAGAGCGCGAACAGCAGGCTGGCGGTCAGGGCGTGCAGCTGGAAGCCGATCGGTGCGTCCGCCATCGCGTCCGCGTCGGGCGAGAGCGCGAAGACGCTGCGGAACCACTCCGAGACGCCGTGTCGGTAGTTGTAGTGCTCCCCGTTGATCCCGCCGAGGCCGAAGAGGCTGGACGCCACCGTGTTCCACATGCCCAGCAGCACGACGATGCCGAGCACGAGGTACATCAGCTTGTCCATCTTCGTGGTCGCGGAGAACACCGGTCCGGTGGTGCGCCGCCGGTAGATGAGGATCGCCATCCCGACGACGACGAGGACGCCGGAGATGATCCCGCCCACGAGTGCGACCACGTGGTACGCCGTCTCGCTGATGCCGACCGCGTCGGTCCACGACTGCGGCACCACCAGACCGATGAAGTGGCCCGCGGCGACCCCCAGGATGCCGAAGTGGAACAACGGGCTGCCCAGGCGCAGCAGCCTGGTCTCGTAGAGCTGCGACGAGCGCGTGGTCCACCCGAACTTGTCGTAGCGGTACCGCCACACGTGCCCGAGCACGAAGACGACGATGCAGATGTAGGGGACGATGACCCAGAGCAGAGTCTTCATCGCACTCCTCCGTTGCTCGAGGTGACGAGGGCGTCGAACGCGGGCTCGCCGTACGGCGTCAGGCCGACCTCCTCGGCGGGCGGTCCCTGCTCGATCAGGGTGCGGACCAGGTCCTGCTCGTCGGCGCGGACGGTCGGCAGCGTGGCGCAGACGGCCTCGACGGCGCCCGCCCAGGCCGAGCCGATCTCTCGCAGGGACAGGCGAAGCAGCTCCAGGCTGGCCCGGTGGTCGAGCAGCAGCCTCCAGCCGAGGCGCTGGTCCACGGTCGCGGCGTACTCCAGCACGACGCACAGGTGGTCGGGAAGCTCCTCGCCTTCGGCGGGGGAGGCGTCCATGACGAACCCCGAGCGGAGGTAGGTCTGCTTGAAGCGCAGCAACGCCAGGCCACGCTTGCGGGTGTCGCCGTGGGTGAAGTACGTCAGGTACAGGTTGCAGCGACGGCGGCTGTCGAAGGTCTCGACGTAGTCGACCTGCAGCTCCTCCAGCGGGGTGCGCTCGAGGTGGTCGACGACGCGCAGCAACGGCTCGGCGAGCCGCCGGGGCAGCTCGTCCCCGGCGGCCCGGACCAGCGGCAGGGTCTCGCGGAGCCGCTCGTCGGGGTAGGCCAGCAGCAGCGACGCCGACTGCCAGGCGAGGGTGAGCTCACGCTCGGACAGCGACGGGGCGGGGTGCCTGCTCACTTCAGGTCCGCCCCGCCGGTGAGCCCGGCTGTGCCGCCCGGCCCGGTCTCCCCGTCGTGACTGGTGTCCGGGGTGCCCGCGTCCGTCGCGTGGGTCACCTCGGCCGGCCCGTCCGGGCGCGGCGGGAACAGGCCGGTCGGGCTGCCCTTGCCGTCCCAGTTGAGGAGGTTCACGCGGGCGGCCTTGTCGTCCGGCGACGCCATGGTGTCGGAGAGCTGCCGGTTCTGCAGCATCTGGAAGTTCTCGACCGCGATCGGCGTGAGACCACCGGAGCCCTCGCCGAAGATCTCCGGATTGCCGCCGCCGTACTCGGACACCGCGCACTCGGTGGCCAGCTCCTCCAGCGAGTGCGCCTGCTCGGCGTGGGCCGGAGGGATGACGTAGCGCTCGTCGTACTTGGCGAGCGCGAGCAGGCGATACATGTCGTAGACCTGCTGCTCGGTCATCCCGACGCTCTCCGGGATGGAGGCGTCGGGCTCGCGGCCCATGTTGATGTCGCGCATGTAGGCGCGCATCGCGGCGAGCTTGTGCAGCACGCCGTCGACCACCGTCGTGTCGCCAGCGGTGAAGAGCTCGGCGAGGTACTCGATCGGGATGCGAAGCGCATCGATGGCGGCGAAGAGGTTGCGCTGGTCCTCGGCGTCCTCACCGGTCTCCGCGATCGCGTCCACCACAGGAGACAGCGGCGGGATGTACCAGACCATCGGCATGGTGCGGTACTCCGGGTGCAGCGGCAGCGCGACCTTGAACTCGTTGATCAGCGCGTGGATGGGGGAGCGCTGCGCGGCCTCGACCCAGTCGAACGGGATGCCGGCGTGCTCGGCAGCGCGGATGACGTCCGGGTCGTGGGGGTCGAGGAGCACCGACCGCTGGGCCTCGTAGAGGTCCTTCTCGTTCGGCGTCGAGGCGGCCTCGAGCACCCGGTCGGCGTCGTACAGGACCAGGCCGATGTAGCGCAGCCGGCCGACGCAGGTCTCCGAGCACACGGTGGGAATCCCGACCTCGATGCGCGGGAAGCAGAACGTGCACTTCTCGGCCTTGCCCGTGCGGTGGTTGAAGTAGACCTTCTTGTAGGGGCAGCCGGACACGCACATCCGCCACCCGCGGCAGCGGTCCTGGTCGACCAGCACGATGCCGTCCTCGGAGCGCTTGTAGATCGCGCCGCTGGGGCACGAGGCCGCGCACGAGGGGTTGAGGCAGTGCTCGCAGATCCTCGGGAGGTAGAACATGAAGGTCTCCTCCAGGGAGCGCTTCACCTCCTGGGAGACCTTTGCGAGCACAGGGTCGCGCTCGAAGGTCGTCTCCGAGCCGCCGAGGTTGTCGTCCCAGTTGGCCGACCACTCGATCTTCATGTCCTTGCCCGACAGCAGCGACTTCGGTCGTGCGACCGGTGTGTGCTCCTGGGCCGGCGCGTCGGTGAGCGTCGCGTAGTCGTAGGTCCACGGCTCGTAGTAGTCGCTGATGTTGGGCATCTTCGGGTTGGAGAAGATGTTGAGCAGCTTCTGGAACCGGCCGCCGGCCTTGAGCTTGAGCCGGCCGCGCTTGTTCAGCTCCCAGCCGCCCTGCCACTCCTCCTGGTCCTCGTAGCGCCGCGGATAGCCCTGGCCGGGCCGGGTCTCGACGTTGTTGAACCAGACGTACTCCGTGCCGGCCCGGTTGGTCCACGCCTGCTTGCAGGTCACCGAGCAGGTGTGGCACCCGATGCACTTGTCCAGGTTCATCACCATGGCCATCTGCGCCATGACCTTCATCAGTACTGGACCTCCTGCGAACGCTTCCGGATCACGGTCACCTCGTCGCGCTGGTTCCCCGTGGGCCCGAGGTAGTTGAAGGCGTAGGACAGCTGCGCGTAGCCGCCGATGACATGGCTCGGTTTGATCAGCAGCCGGGTCAGCGAGTTGTGGATGCCGCCGCGCTGGCCCGACGTCTCGCTCAGGGGGACGTCGATGAGCCGGTCCTGGGCGTGGTGCATGTAGACCGTGCCCTCGGGCATCCGGTGCGACACGATCGCCCGTGCCACCACGACGCCGTTGCGGTTGACCGCCTCGATCCAGTCGTTGTCGGCGACGCCGACCTTGGCAGCGTCCGCCTCGCTCATCCAGATCGTCTGCCCGCCACGCGAGAGCGACAGCATGAACAGGTTGTCCTGGTACTCCGAGTGGATCGACCACTTGTTGTGCGGAGTCAGGTAGCGCACCGTCACGCCGAGCTCCCCGACGTCGCCCACCTCCGGCTCGGCGAACAGCGCCCCCATGTTGAGCGGAGGTCGGTAGATCGGGAGGCCCTCGCCGAGCTCGATCATCCAGTCGTGGTCGAGGTAGAAGCTCTGCCGGCCGGTCAGGGTGTGCCAGGGCTTGAGCCGCTCGACGTTGATGGTGAACGGCGAGTAGCGCCGCCCGCCGCTCTCCGAGCCTGACCACTCCGGCGAGGTGATCACCGGAGTCGGCGCGGCCTGGGTGTCGGCGAAGGTGATCTGCTTGCCCTCGTGCTCGGCAGCCAGGTCGTGCAGCTGAGTTCCGGTGCGCTTCTCCAGGGTCTTGAACCCCTGCACCGCCAGGTGGCCGTTGGTCGTGCCCGACAGCGCGAGGATGCCCTCGCAGACGTGCACGTCGCGCACCAGCGTGGGGCGACCGTCCGCCGCGCCGCCGCGCGCCGTGCCGTTCTTCGCCTTCAGGTAGTCGATCGACCCGGTGACGTCGTAGGTGACGCCCTTGGTCGTGACGCCCAGCGTGTCGAGCAGCGGGCCGACGGACTCGAACTTGTCGGCCACGGCCCCGAAGTCGCGCTCGACCTCGATCAGCTTGGGCATCGTCGAGCCCGGGATGGGCTCGCACTCGCCGAGCTTCCAGTCCTTGACGATCCCGTGCGGGTTCGCCATGGCGTCCGGCGTGTCGTGCGTCAGTGGCAGGGCCACGACGTCCTTGCGTACGCCGAGGCGCGGCCCGGCCAGCTCCGAGAACTTCCGCGCGATGGCACGGAAGGCGTCCCAGTCGGTGCGGGTCTGCCACGGCGGCGCGATCGCCGGGTTGAACGAGTGCACGAACGGGTGCATGTCCGTGGTCGACAGGTCGTGCTTCTCGTACCAGGTCGCGGCCGGCAGCACGACGTCGGAGAAGAGCGTCGTGCTCGTCTGCCGGAAGTCGAGGGTCAGGAGCAGGTCGAGCTTGCCCTCGGGTGCCTCGTCGACCCAGCGCACGTCACGCGGACGCCGGTCCTCCGGCGCCTCGGTGGCCCGCACCGCGGACGTGGTGCCGAGCAGGTGCTTGAGGAAGTACTCGTTGCCCTTGGCCGAGGACCCGAGCAGGTTCGCGCGCCAGATCGACAGCACCCGCGGGAAGTTCTTCGGGTCGTCGGGGTCCTCGCCGGCGAAGCCGAGGCTGCCGTCCTTGAGCGACTCCACGATGTGCTGCCCCACCGGCTTGCCGGCGGCGGCTGCCTCGTCGCAGAGCTCCAGTGGGTTGCGGTCGAAGGTCGGGTACGACGGCATCCAGCCCATTCGCGCACTCTTGGCCACGACGTCGGCGGTGGTCAGCCCGGCGAGCTGGCCGTCCGACGTGGCTGCGGAGAGCGTGTCCGCGGAGAAGTGGTCGTAGCGGTACTGGTCGGTGTGGAGGTACCAGTACGCCGTCTGGATCATGTTGCGTGGCGGCCGGCTCCAGTCCAGGGCGTTGGCCAGGTGCGCGTGTCCGGTCACGGGGCGGACCTTCTCCTGGCCGACGTAGTGCGCCCAGCCGCCGCCGTTGACCCCCTGACAGCCGGTCAGCGTGGTCAGCGCCAGGAAGGACCGGTAGATCGTGTCGGAGTGGAACCAGTGGTTCGTGCCGGCGCCCATGAGGATCATCGAGCGGCCGCGCGACTCCTCGGCGTTGCGCGCGAACTCGCGAGCGATCCGCCGCGCCTTCGCGGCCGGGACGCCGGTGATCGGCTCCTGCCACTCGGGCGTGTAGCCGGCGTACCGGGCGCGCATGAGCTCGTACACGGTGGTCACGAGGTGGTCGCCGACGCGGCGTACCGGCACTGCGCGGGTCGCTTCGCCGGGGGTGCCGTCGATCTCGCCGAAGAGCGGCAGGGTCACCTCGACGCTCTCGCCGTCCTCGAGACCGAGCGCGGGCTCGACCCCTTGCAGGTCGAGGTTCCACTTGCCGACCCCGGACTCGCCGAAGCGGTGCCCCAGGCTGCCGTTGGGCACGACAGGCTGGCCGGTGCCGTGGTCGAGGACCACGGTCTTGAAGGCGGCGTTCTCCTCGCCGGTCCCCAGGTCCTCCGCGGTGAGGAACTTGCCCGCGACCCGCTTGCCGTCGACCTCGTCGATCTTCACGAGGAAGGGCAGGTCGGTGTAGCTGCGTGCGTAGTCCACGAAGTACGGCGTGGCCGCCTCGGCGTAGAACTCCTCGAGGATGACCTGGCCCATCGCCAGGGCGAGGGCCGCGTCCGTGCCCGGCTGCACGGCGAGCCACTCGTCGGCGAACTTCACGTTGTCGGCGTAGTCGGGGGAGACCACGACGACCTTCTGGCCGCGGTACCGCGCCTCGGTCATCCAGTGGGCGTCCGGCGTACGGGTGACGGGGACGTTCGAGCCCCACATCACCAGGTAGCCGGCGTCCCACCAGTCGCCGGACTCCGGCACGTCGGTCTGGTCGCCGAACACCTGCGGCGAGGCGACCGGCAGATCGGCGTACCAGTCGTAGAAGCTCAGCATCGAGCCACCGACCAGGTGGGTGAACCGCGCGCCAGAGGCGTGCGAGACCATCGACATCGCCGGGATCGGCGAGAAACCGGCCACGCGGTCGGGTCCCCACTTGTCGATCGTGTGCACGTACGCCGCCGCGATCATCTCGACGGCCTCGTCCCACGAGGCGCGGACGAGACCGCCCTTGCCGCGGGCGGACTTGTAGTGCCGGGCGCGGGCCGGGTTGTCGACGACGTGCGCCCACGCCTTGACCGGGTCGCCGTCGTACTGGGACTTGCCCTCGCGGTACATCTGCAGCAGGGCACCGCGCACGTAGGGATAGCGGATGCGCGTGGGGGAGTAGGTGTACCAGGAGAACGCTGCCCCACGGGGGCATCCCCGGGGCTCGTACTCCGGCCGGTCAGGGCCGGTCGACGGGTAGTCGGTCTGCTGGGACTCCCAAGTGATGATGCCGTCCTTGACGTAGACCTTCCACGAGCACGAGCCCGTGCAGTTCACGCCGTGAGTGGAGCGCACGACCTTGTCGTGGCTCCACCGGTCGCGGTAGAAGTCGTCGGCGCGACGACCGCCCTTGAACTCCTCGGAGCGGAGGTCGGCCGACACGGTGCCCTTGGTGAAGAAGCGGCGGGTGCGGACGAGCGCATCCACCAGGGGTGTGTCCAGGCCGATCTCCGGTGCCGAGCCGCCCTCTCTGCCCGAGGCCCTGGGGGTGCTAAGCGACAACCGTCTCTCCTGCCTTCGGTTCTTCGGCCCGGCGACGGACCACGGTGAGGGTGAGCAGCAGGGTCAGGGCCGCGGTGATCGAGAGCAGCCACAGCCCCAGTGAGTAGGACTCGGTACGACCGTAGATGTAACCCATCAGCAGCGGCGGCACGAACCCGCCGAACCCGCCTGCCGCGCCGACCAGACCGGTCACGCCACCGACCTTGGCCGGCTCGGTCTCCAGTGCGATCAGGGCGAACGTGGCTCCGCTGCCGGAGCCCAGCGCGGCCGCCATCGTGAGGAACACGACCGCACCCAGGGTGTCCACCGGCGGGTGGGCACTCGCGATCCCGGCCATCACCGCGACGACGCCGTAGCCGACCGCGAGCACGCGGACCGGGCCCAGTCGGTCGGAGAGCCAACCGCCCACCGGCCGCATGATGACCGCGACCACGACGAAGCCGGCCATGCGGTTCGCGGCATCTGCCGGGGTCAGGCCGTACTCGGTCTTGAGGTAGGCGGGCAGGTAGACCGAGAAGGCGACGTACCCGCCGAAGGACACCGCGTAGAGGATCGCGGCCTGCCAGGTGACCGGAAGCGCGGCGTTGGAGCGGATCCGCTCGATCATGCTGACGGTGTGGGGCACCCGACCGGGCGCATCGCGCAGGATCAGCACCGCAGCGACCGTGTAGGCGGCGAGCACGACGGCCACGATGACGAACGGTGCCTTGCCGTCCATGTGGGCGAAGAGCTTGACCGTGGTGAGAGCGCTGATCGCGGTGCCGCCCATGCCGGCGCCGAAGATGCCGACCGCGAAACCACGCCGCTCGGGCGGGAACCACGCGTTGACGAACGGTACGCCGACGGCGAACGACGTGCCCGCGATGCCCAGGAAGAAGCCGCCGACGAGGATCAGGGCGTAGGAGTCCAGCGCGAAGAACCCGAGGAACAGCACTGGGATGATCGTGATGCCGGTGATCAACGGCAGCATCACGCGACCGCCGAACCGGTCGGTGAGCGCACCGACCGGAATCCGGCCGAGCGACCCGACGATCACCGGGACGGCGACCATCAGAGCCACGTCGGACTCGCTGAGCGTCCCGAGCGTGCCGTTCTTGCGGAACAGCGGGCCGAGCGGGCTGATCAGCGCCCAGGCCCAGAAGTTGAGGGCGAAACCGAGCGTCGCCATCGTCAGCATGAGCATGCGTGGCTGTCGCTCCACGGCCATCTGCCCCCCTCGTGCCGGTGTCGTGATCGTCACGGTGTCCGCCTCCACTCTGTCGCAGTCGCCCCCCGGGCGAAACCCTTGACCTCGGGTCGGCCTCGACGCTAGTACGATCAAAACCGTGAAAAACAATCGGCTGACGCGATCGCAGCAAGCGGTGCTCGACGCGCTTCGCGACCAGCCGGACCTCGTCGAGATCGAGGCGCTCGCCCGACACCTCGGGCGGCACGCGAACACGCTTCGAGACCATCTCGCAGCGCTCGTGGACGCCGGCCTGGTCGTGCGTCACCAGGCCCCTGCGGAGGGCCGTGGTCGTCCCCGCTGGCTCTACGGCGCGGCGGACGTCGACGAGGTCAACGAGAACGCCGAGCTCGCGGCCGCGCTGGCGTGGCGGGTCGCCCACCGCGAGCCGAATCCGCTCGCCGCGGCCCGCGAGGTCGCCCGACACTGGGCGCAGCAGATCATCGGACGTCGCGGCCTGGAGCGTCGTACGACGCCGCGCGCGGGCCGGGCCCAAGTGGTCGACGTGCTCGGCGACCTCGGTTACGCGCCGGACCCGGACGCCCGGCTCGACCGGGTCGAGCTCATGCGCTGCCCGCTGCTCCAGGTGGCCAGCAACGTGCCTGACGTGGTCTGCAACGTGCACCTCGGGCTGGTGGAGGAGCTGATGGAGGCCTCCGGGGCCGACCGGACGCGCGTGACGCTGAAGCCGTTCGCACACCCGGGCAGCTGCTCACTCCGGCTGCTCGCGCCCTCCACCGAGGTCAGAACGGCGGTCGACCCGTCCCGCTGATCCGGAAGCGACCCCACGGGTCGACGTCGGAGACCCTCCCGGTCGCACTGCCGTGCGGCGTGGTGAGCAGGACTGTGGTGCCCGGCTGCCACGCGCGCAGGGCGTCGTCCGCAGCCAGACGGCCGTACCAGTGGAACCGCCCGTCCAGCGGCTCGAAGTGACCCCGAAGAGTCACGTCGACATTGACTGGCTCGACCTCCGGCTCTCCGGGCGAGACCACCGCCGGCCCGACGTACTCCTCGGCGGGGTAATTCTCCGTGACCATCACGCGTCCCTCCGTTTCTCGACCAGCCGCAGCTGGCCGGCACCGTCGAGCCCGACGCCGTGGTCGGCGGCGAAGCCGCTGAAGGCGTTCCAGAGGAACGCCGCGAGGTACGACGCGGCCGACTCGCGCGTCATGATGTCGCGCCGCAGCCACCACTCGCCGACCGCGAGCCCCATGCCGACCACGCCATGGGCCCACGGCTCCGCGCCGGCGGCATCGACGCCGAGCCGCCGCAGGGTCTCGCCCATGAGCTTGGCCAGGCTGCTGGCGATCTGCTCCTTGCCGTCCGCGATCGGGTCGTCGGCGCTGCGGTGCTCGATCAGCAGCAGGAACACCTGCGGGTGCGCCGCGAGCAGCGCGAAGTACCCGTCGCACGCGCGGTACACCTTGTCGCGGATCGGCCCGTCGGCGAGCAAGGTGGGCACCAGGCCCTGCATCACCTGCTCGGCCCCCCACTGGCCCACCGCGCGGTAGAGGTCGTCCTTGTCGGCGAAGTAGCGGTAGAGCACCGGTTTGCTGACGCCCGCGGAGGCGGCGATCTCCGCGATCGACGCGGACGGCCCGTGCATGTCGATTGCCGCGACCGCCGCCGCCACCAGCTCCGCGCGGCGGGTCTCCCGGTGCTCACTCCAGCGGGTGCTGCGGCCGTCGCCGCCGGGCGGAGGAGTCTTGACTCGCGGTGTCATGTGGGCAACAGTAGCGGAATAGACGTTACCTCAGGTAACAGAAACGACTCGTCCCGACTGGGAGGACCCCGATGACCGCGACGATGCCCCAGCCCGTCTCTGGCCGGCGACCCGTCGACCGCCTCCTCAAGTCCGCCGCGCGCCAGTCCTACGACCCCGAGGTCGACCTCGACTGGGACGCCCCGGAGGTGCCCGGGCTCTGGGGGATGCCGCCGGAGCGGATGTCGCTGTACGGCACCGACCTGTGGGACCGGCTCTCCGAGGAGCAGCGCATCGAGCTGAGCAAGCACGAGGTCGCCTCGGTCGCGAGCGTGGGTCTGTGGTTCGAAATCCTGCTCATGCAGCTGCTGCTCAAGGACGTCTACCGCAGCGATCCGCGCGACGCACGCACGCACTTCGCGCTGACCGAGATCGCCGACGAGTGCCGGCACTCGACCATGTTCGGCCGGGCGATCGGGCACTTCGGCGTACCGGCGTACGGGCCGCGTCCGGAGATCCGTCGGCTGGCCAAGATCTTCCCCGTGATCTCCCGGGGTGCCGGCGCGTACGCCTCGATCCTCATCGGCGAGGAGCCGATCGACCGGTGGCAGCGTGAGCAGATGAACGACGAGCGCGTGCAGCCGATGGTGCGGATGATCTCGCGCATCCACGTGATGGAGGAGGC
Source organism: Marmoricola sp. (assembly GCA_036261595.1). GTDB lineage: Bacteria > Actinomycetota > Actinomycetes > Propionibacteriales > Nocardioidaceae > Marmoricola. The sequence continues at coordinate 1,401 of DATAKN010000131.1, read as the reverse complement.
ACGCCACGTGGCCTTCGCCCGCGAGGAGCTGGAGAAGGCCGTGGCACAGATGGGGCGCACCGAGCGGTTGGCCCAGCAGACCGTCACCGCCCAGTCGGCGTACCTGATGATGCGCTCGCTGGTGCACCCGGACGTGTACGCCGCCGTCGGCATCGACCCGGCCGAGGGTCGACGGGCCGCGCTGGCCAACCCGAACTACCGCGCCACGATCGCCTGGATGGGCGAGAAGGTGATGGCCTACCTCGAGGAACAGGGCATGGTCGGCGGTGGCTACAACCGCAAGGTGTGGCAGGCGTCGTTCCTGCTTCCCTGAGTCTTTGCTGAGGCTTGCCTGAGCTGGGAGCAACGGCCTCCCCACCGGGCCGAGCCTCCGGTCCGACACGAAGTGGACCAGCGGCCTCCCACACGTGCGCGGCCGACTGCCTGGTGGCAGGATGCCCGCACAGCCCTGAGGGAAGGAACTCACATGTTGCAACGTCGTGCATCGCTGGTCACCGCGGCCGCGATGGTCGCCGCACTCGCGCTGGTCGGATGCGGGTCGAACTCGCTGGACAAGAGCGGTACCAAGAAGGCCACCGTCGACACGGGGGTCGACAAGACCGCTGCCGCTCTGGTGCCGCAGGCGATCAAGGACAAGGGCACGCTGGTGATCGGCACCGACGCGAGCTACGCGCCCAGCGAGTTCCTGGCGCCCGACGGCAAGACGGTGGAGGGCTTCGACGTTGACCTGTTCAACGCTGTGGCGAAGAAGCTCGGGCTCAAGACCGACTGGCAGCCGGCCAAGTTCGACTCGATCATCACCGGTGTCCAGGGCAAGAAGTACGACATGGGTGTCTCCAGCTTCACGGTCAATGCCGACCGGATGAAGCAGGTGAACATGGTCAGCTACTTCAACGCCGGCACCCAGTGGGCCGCGGCTCCGGGCAACCCCAAGAAGGTCGACCCGCAGAAGCCGTGCGGCCTGACCGTGGCGGTCCAGAAGGGCACCGTCCAGCAGGAGGAGGACCTCCCGCCGAAGGAGAAGGCCTGCAAGACCGAGGGCAAGCCGATCAAGGTCCTCGTCTACGAGGGTCAGGACCAGGCGACCGCGGCCGTGGCCAGTGGCAAGGCCGACGCCATGCTTGCCGACTCCCCGGTCGTGGCGTACGCCGTGAAGCAGTCCGGCGGCAAGATCGAGGCAGTCGGCGACATCTACGACGCCGCGCCGTACGGCTACGTGGTGCCCATGGACGAGAAGCCGCTGGCCGACGCGATCGTGGCCGCGTTGAAGTCGCTCGACCAGGACGGGAACTACAAGAAGGTGCTCGAGAGTTGGGGCGTGCAGGACGGTGCGATCAGCAACTTCGCCGTCAACCCGGCTCTCTGAGCTCTGACCGACGATGACTGAGAGTGGCTCGTCCG
>DATAKN010000169.1:0-10141 GCA_036261595.1 Marmoricola sp. | reverse complement strand
GAGGGTGAACCCGTCGAAGTTGTACCCGAGCCGCGACGCCGGCTGGTTGAACGACATCAGCACGACCACGAAGATCGGCAGGAACATGTAGACCAGCACGAGCAGCGCGAACAGCAGCACCAGGTGCCGCCCGACCCACGCTCGCACGGCGTTCATCGGGGTCCCCGCACGGACGCGAGCGCAGCGAGTGGCCGGGTGGGGTGATTCATACGAGCTCCTCGGTGCCGGCGCGGCGCACGTAGACCAGGACCATCACCACGATCAGCGCCATCAGCGTCACCGACAGCGACGCGGCCTGGGGCAGGGCTCCGGCGGAGAACAGGTCCTGGATGTCGTTGCCGATCATCCGGGTGCGCGGATTCCCGAGCAGCTCGGCGTTGAGGTAGTCGCCCGAGGCGGGGATGAAGGTGAGCAGCGTGCCGGCCACCAGACCGGGCATCGACAACGGCAGCGTCACTTTGCGGAAGGCGGTCACCGGCGAGGAGTACAGATCCGAAGCGGCCTCGACGAGGCGCAGGTCGATCTTCTCCAGGCTCGCATAGAGCGGCAGCACCATGAACGGCAGGAAGTTGTAGGTCAGACCGGTCACCACGGCGAACGGCGTCGCCAACAGCCGGCCGTCAGGCCCCAGGATGTGCACCGTCTGGAGCACGTCCACGATCACCCCGTGATCGCCGAGCAGCAGCTTCCACGCCAGCGTGCGGACCAGGAAGCTGGTGAAGAACGGTGCGATGACCGCGACCAGCATGAGGTTCTTCCAGCGACCCGCCTTGAAGGCGATGGCGTAGGCGAGCGGGTACCCCAGCACGACGCAGGCCGCCGTGGCGGCGAGCGCGTAGACCAGGGAGCGGATGAAGGTGCCGGAGTACTGGCTGATCGCGTCGGTGTAGTTGGCCACCCGCCCGGTGAGGGTGTAGCCGTCGATGAGCGATCCGGACGGGTCGTAGAGGCTGCTGATCAGCAGCGTCACGGTGGGGACCAGGAAGAAGGCCACCAGCCAGAGACCACCCGGCGCGAGCAGCAGGTACCCGGTCCAGCCGCGCTTGCGCGCGCCGGCGTCGCCCGGCGTCGCGACGGCCGCGGCCCCAGCCGCACCGGGCGTCGCGACCGTGCTCATCCCTCGTCCCCCAGGTCAGCCCCCGCGCTCGCGTCCTGACGGGCGTCGAGCACGAACGTGTGCTCGGGTCGCCACGTGATGTCGACCGGCGCAGCGACCGGGAACGGTGCCCGCACGCCGTCGTTCTGGGCGAAGACCGTGAGCTCCTGGCCCCACGGCATCCGCACCAGGTACTGGATGCTCACGCCGACATAGCTGGCGTCGGTCACCGTGCCCCCGGCGAGCACGTTGGCATCGGTGGGCGCGGCGCCCTGCTTGACCAGGCTCACCTTCTCCGGCCGTACGCCGACCCAGGCGTCGCCACTGCGGACCCGCGAGCTCACCTCGGTCGCGGTCACCCGAGCGCCGTGCACGTCCAGCTCCAGCCGGTCGCCGGACGATCCCGTCACCTGGCCGGCCACGAGGTTGGACTGCCCGAGGAAGTTCGCCGCGAACGTCGTCGCCGGGTGCTCGTAGAGCTCGGTCGGACTCCCCAGCTGCTCGATCACGCCCGCGTTCATCACCGCGATCGTGTCGGCCATGGTCATGGCCTCCTCCTGGTCGTGCGTGACGTGCACGAACGTGATCCCGACCTCGGTCTGGATCCGCTTCAGCTCGATCTGCATGGCCCGGCGCAGCTTGAGGTCGAGAGCCCCCAGCGGCTCGTCGAGCAGCAGGACCTCGGGCTTGTTGATCAGCGCCCTCGCCACGGCGACCCGCTGCTGCTGGCCACCGGAGAGCTGGGCCGGCTTGCGGCCGGCGTACTGCCCGAGCTCGACGAGCTCGAGCATGTCCTCGACGTCCTTGCGGACCTCCTTCTTGCCCTGGCGGCGCAGGCCGAACGCGACATTCTCGAAGATCGTCAGGTGCGGGAAGAGCGCGTAGGACTGGAAGACGGTGTTGACCGGGCGCTGGTAGGGCTTGAGCCGGCTGATGTCACTCTCGCCGAGGCGGATCGCCCCCGAGGTGGGCGTCTCCAGCCCGGCGACCATGCGCAGCGTGGTCGTCTTGCCGCATCCGGACGGGCCGAGCAGGGCGAAGAAGGAACCCTGCGGGACGGTCACGGACAGGTCGTCGACCGCGACGAAGCTGCCGAAGGTCTTCGTCAACCGGTCGAGGACGAGGTCTCGGTCCGACAAGCTAGGCTCCGATCGCCTTGGTGAACTCGGTGTCGTAGGTGCGCGCCGTCTTCTGGTCGACGTCCTGGAAGAGCATCGTCTTGGACAGGAAGTCGGCCGAGGGGAAGATCAGGTCGTTGTCGACCAGGGTCTTGTCGATCTTCTCCATCGCCTGCTGGGCACCTTCCACCGGGCAGATGTAGTTCACCCACGCCGACACCGTCGCCGCGACCTCGGGCTCGTAGTAGTAGTTCATCAGCGCCTCGGCGTTCGCCTTGTGGTCGGCCTTGTTGGGCACCATCATGTTGTCCGCCCAGATCATCAGGCCCTCCTCCGGGGCCACCCACTTGATGTGCGGGTTGTCGAACTGCATCGCGATCACGTCGCCCGACCAGGCTTCGCAGGCGACGATGTTGCCCGCGTTGAGGTCGTCGACGTAGTCGTTGCCGGTGAACCGGCGGAACTGGCCGGCGGCCACCGCCTTCGTCAGCTCCTCCAGCGCGTTCTCCCAGTCCTTCTGGCTGAACTTCTCCGGGTCCGCGCCGACGATCTTCAGCATGAACCCCATGGTGTCGCGCATCTCGCTGAGCATCGTGACCTTGCCCTTGAGGTCCGAGCGCGTGACCAGCTCCTTCATGCTCTTGATCTCGCCGGTGTACTTGGAGTTGTAGGCGATGCCGGTCAGGCCGCTCTGCCACGGCACGCTGTAGTCGCGCTTGGGGTCCCAGCCGGGGCTCTTGAGGCTCTGGATCAGGTTCTGGTCGACGTTCGGGATCTTGCTGTGGTCCAGCTTCTGGATCCAGCCGAGCTGGATCATCTTGGCGGCCATCCAGTCGGTCATCGTGATGATGTCCCGGCCGATCGGCTGGCAGTCACCGAGCTGGTTCTGCACCTTCGCGAAGAACTGGTTGTTGTCGTTGATGTCGGTGTTGTAGGTGACCTTGATGCCACTCTGCTTCTCGAACGCCTCCAGGGAGGGCATGTGCTTGCCCTTGTCGGAGACGTCGATGTACTCCGGCCAGTTGGAGAACACCAGCGACTTGTCCGTCGCGGAGATGTCCTTGCTGACGCACGACTTCGCGCTCTGCTTCGCTCCCGAGGTGCCACAGGCCGCCAGCAGCTCGGGCAGAGTGAGCCCGACGCCCGCGACCCCTACGCCCCTGAGGAACGCCCGCCGGTCCATCGATGTCGGACGCCCTACCGCTCTCCGCGCCATGTGACTTGCCTCCCAGACGATCGTGACGATGGCCGGATACTTACAGACATGCCCCCTCTTCACAAGGATTCCGTCGTGAAGATCTTGTTTCACAACGAAAACCGCGGTGTTGCGCTCCTCGGGCTTATGAGGGGAGCATGGCCCGCATGGCTGATCACGGGGACACACACACGGGACGACTCAACCATCTCGACGAGGTGTCCAAGGCGATCATCGAACAGCTGCAGCAGGACGGGCGCCGTGCCTACGCGAAGATCGGCCAGGCCGTCGGGCTCTCCGAGGCGGCAGTACGTCAGCGGGTGCAGCGGCTGATCGACAGCGGCGTGATGCAGATCGTGGCGGTCACCGATCCGATGGAGCTCGGTTTCGCCCGTCAGGCGATGATCGGCCTGACCGTCGAAGGTCCGCTCGAACCGGTCGCCGACGCACTGGCCACCATGGACGAGATCGAGTACGTCGTGATCACCGCCGGCGGCTTCGACATCCTGGTCGAGGCGGTCTGCGAGAGCGACGAGCACCTGCTGTCCGTGCTGTCCTCCCGCATCCGGGCGATCCCCGGCGTACGCGGCACCGAGACGTTCGTCTACCTGAAGCTGAAGAAGCAGACCTACTCGTGGGGTGTGCGCTGAGCACTGGTCCTGGCGCCGTGCGCAGCCTCTCGCTGTGGCACGACACCGCCGACGACGACTTCGTGCCCCGACCCGCCCTGCCCGGGCCGGCGGCGTACGACGTCGTGGTGGTCGGCGCCGGGTTCACCGGGCTGTGGACGGCCTACTACCTGAGGCTGGCGGACCCGTCGCTGCGGGTGGCGGTGCTCGAGGCAGAGGTGGCCGGCTACGGCGCGTCCGGCCGCAACGGCGGCTGGTGCAGTGCGCTCTTCCCCACGCCGTGGCGCTCGCTGGTGGCGCAGTCGTCCCCGGCCGAGGCGCAGCGGCTGCACCGCGCCATGGCGGGCACCGTCATCGAGGTCGGACGCGTCCTGGACCGCGAGGGCATCGACGCGCACTACCGGCGAGGGGGCACGGTCACCCTGGCGCGCTCGGAGGCACAGCTGACCCGGCTCCGCGAGGAGCTCCAGACCGCCCGGGAGCGCGGGTTCGGCGAGGGCGACCTGCGCCTGCTCGACGCCTGGGAGGCAGAGCGCCACGTGGCCGCGGACGGCGTGCGCGGCGGTCTGTTCACCCCGCACTGCGCCGTGGTGCACCCAGCGCGGCTGGTGCGCGGGCTGGCGAGAGCAGTCGAGGCGCACGGCGCGCACCTCTTCGAGCAGACCCGCGTCCTGGAGATCCGACCGGGGCGGGTGCTGACGGTGGCAGGCGAGGTCACCGCCGACGTCGTCGTACGGGCCACCGAGGGCTACACGGCGGCCCTCCCGGGTGCGCGCCGGTCGATCGCCCCGGTGTACTCCCTCATGGTGGCGACCGAGCCGCTCCCGGCCTCGACCTGGGACGCCATCGGGCTGTCCTCGCGACCCACGTTCACCGATGGCCGGCACGTGATCGTCTACGGGCAGCGCACGGCGGACGGCCGCCTCGCCTTCGGCGGCCGCGGCGCGCCGTACCACTACGCGTCGCGCGTGCGACCGGACCAGGACCAGGAACCCCGGGTCTTCCGGATGCTGCAGCAGACGCTGCGCGATCTCCTGCCCCAGCTCGGCCCCGTCGAGTTCACCCACAGCTGGGGTGGCCCGCTCGGCATCGCGCGCGACTGGGCCGCCTCCGTCGGGCTCGACCCGCGCACGGGCCTGGCCTGGGCGGGCGGGTACGTCGGAGACGGCGTCGGGACGAGCAACCTGGCCGGCCGGACGCTGGCCGACCTCGTCCTCGGTCGCGACTCGGATCTCGTCACGCTCCCCTGGGTCAACCATCGCAGCCGTCAGTGGGAGCCCGAACCGCTGCGCTGGCTCGGCATCAACGCCGGCCTCCGCGCCATGCGCCTGGCCGACTGGGAGGAGCAGCGGACCCAGCGCCCCAGCGTGGTGGCCCGCACGATGGCGCCGCTCATCCACGGCTGAGCGCCCGTCGGACCGCCGCTGGCAGCCTCAGAGGAACTGTGCTGGGTCGAACTCCTCGATCGGGATGATCCGGACCCTGGGCAGCTGCTCGTTGAACGAGCGGACGTCGTACTCGAGGTCGAAGAACTCCAGGCCCCGGCCGGCGAGCTCGAGGAACCCCTGGTTGCGGAACTCCGCGAAGCCCACCACGCCGACCCGGCGGCCGTCGAGCAGGTCGCCCACCTGGGGGACGAAGTCGCCGTCGTTGCTGACCAGGAGGACGTCACCGCCGCGCCGGCGCAGCTCGTCCAGCGTCCGCTGGATGGCGATGTCGACCACCTTCTCGCCAGCGGCGCCGGAGAGCGGGATCGGCCGGTACCCGATCGCCAGCAGCGCCTGGACGAACGCCATCGGGAGCTCGTTGTTCGCGGCCAGGAAGAACAGCCCCACCGCCGGCTGCTCCCAGCGCTCGGTCGCGAACTGCAAGAGCCGTTCCCACCGCGGGCGCTCCTCGGGCCTTGGACGCCGCCCCAGGATCGAGGTGCCGAGCGTGGCGTCGATGTTCTCCCCGTCGACCAGGACGTACGTCGTGCCCACTGCCTCGGCCATGACACGACCCTACGGCCTCGGGCGTGCTGCGCGCGTCGCCTAGCGCGTGGATCGGGTGCGGTGGGAGACAGGCAACCGCATGAGGTCGGTCCCGACGGTCACGCGACCGTCGTACCCGCGACCGGCCAGGCGGGTCCACTGCCCGAGGTTGACCTCCTTGCCGAAGTCGCCGATGTGCGAGAGCGCGAGGTGCGGCACGCCCGCGTCCTGCGCCACGGCACCGACCTCGCTCACGAGCGTGTGCGACTCGAGCATGTGGTTGAGCACCGCCGGAGGAAGGCCGGCCGCAGCGGGGTCACCGAGGGCCTCGTGGATCAGCAGGTCGCTGCCGGCGGCAAGCGCGACGACGTTCTCACTGCGCCGGGTGTCTCCGGAGAACGTCACGGAGCCGTGGTCGGTGTCGAAGCGGAACGCGAACGACGGGAACACGGGTCCGTGCGGCACCAGGATCGCGGTGACCCGGACCCGGTCGTCCTCCATCACGTGGAACGGCCGCATCGCCGGAGCGGTGTTGCCGCGTGCGGAGGCCCCGACCTCGGGCACGGCGATCTCGGTGACGGTGCGCAGGGTGCGGATGTCGCGCATCCCGTTGTCGCGCATGAAGACGTTGGTGCTGTAGGCGTACGCCAGGTCGCATCGGCTCGTGAGCTCGGCGGTCCCGGGAGCGGGGCTCTCAGGGCTGATGGTGGCCGCAGGCCGACCGCCGAAGGGGTCCGGAAGCGCGCCGGCGGGGCCCGGGCCGTAGACACCGACGCCCGCCGGGATCATGTCGCCGTCGATCGTCGACGGGAGCCCGGAGAGCATCAGGAAGTTGTAGTAGTCGGCGATGTGATCGGCGTGCAGGTGGGTCAGGAAGATGTTCCGCAGCGACGAGTACTTCAGACCCGCCCGCTGGTACTGGGTGACCGCGCTGCGCCCGCAGTCGATCAGGTAAGTGGCGCCGTCGACGACCAAGGCACTCGAGATACCCGCACGCGTGGCGTCCGGAGGAGGACCGGCCTGGGTCCCGAGCAGCACCACCTCGAGCGGTCCGAACGGGCGCTCGTCCCTCCGGCCTGCCGAGGCCGCCTCGGCAGGCGGGGCGCCCAGGCCGAACATTCCGGCCCCCACGACCGCCGCACCCCCGATCGACATCCGGCGCAGGAAGTCCCGGCGGGCAGATCCCACGGCTGCCGGCGAGGACTCGCGCGCGTCGGGGCGGGACAAGTCGGGCGACTCACACATGACCGATTCCTTCTCTGGTGGCGACGGGCGAGAGCGCCAGTGAACGCCACGCAGATTCGGAAAGTCAACAGATTTTCGGAAATCTGATTAATTGTCGATTATCTACGCACCGCGTCCGGGCACTCACCTGAATCAGGTCCGCCGGCTGAAGGCGACCTTGCCGTGCTTGTCGGTCTTGAGCTGGTAGCGGTGGTCGTGGGCGAGGGTGTGGTGTCGGGGGCACAGCAGGAGTACGTCGGTCACCGAGGTGCTGCCGCCGAGGCTCCAGGGTCGTCGGTGGTGGACGTGGCACATCCCTGGTGGCCAGTCGCAACCCAGGGCGGCGCAGCCGCGGTCGCGGAGCATGATCGCGAGGCGCTGGGGCTCGGTGTGGAACCGAGTCTTGCGACCCAGGTCCAGGGAGCCTGCAGCTCAGACGCACTCAGCGACCAGGCACGGGCGTCAGCGACCTCGCCGAGCAGGTCGTCGAGCGCGTCGACGAAGCGGCGCAGTGCACAAGTCGCCGGCTGAGGAGGGTCGCCCAGCATCGTCATGGCAAACGAGCGTGGAACGAGGAAGCCGATCGGTCATGCGGGGGCCTGTACCTCGGTCATAGCTCATACATCCGGAACGTGTTGAGAGCGCACAGGTGCGCGTGCCACGACGGCGGCGCCACTGGAACCGGCCCCTACGGATGACGCGGCACATCGGCCGATCGGTCGGATCGACTCCGAAACCCGGCGGAGCGGCCGCCCGGTCTGCTTGTCTGGCTCAGCTCGGCGCCACCCAGGCACCGTCTCGGATCGGAGCATGCATGAACCACCGTCCACGCATCATCCTCTCGCTGCTGGCACTCCTCGCCACAGCCCTCGTCGCGATCGGCAGCACGGTCACGCCCGCGACGGCGAGCACCAATCCGGATCCCGGGGGCGGTGGCTGCAACGCCTACGTCTCGAGCATGTCGAAGTCCGGCACCACGGTGATCGGGGTCTTCACGATCAGGTGCGAGTCGTACATGAACTTCATCCAGGCCACCGGCCTGGTCACCCGTGGACCGTTGTCGAACTCGAAGCTGGTCGCCCACCGCAGCGGCAACTGCTACGGCTGCAGGACCTTGAACGTGACCGTGAAGGCGAAGAACGACCCGGCCGGCTCGCAGCAGTACGGCTTCACGTTCGACGGCTCCGGCACGACCGCCGGCTTCCAGCCCGGCAGCAACGGCAACGCGGGTCAGGCGCCCGACGGCGGCTCGACGTACAACTGCCAGCAGATGCGTTGCTTCTACCAGCTCTACCGCCGGAACTTCTGAGCACAGCGCCGGTCCGCCCCGCCGGGCGGACCGGCGCGTCCGACCGAACCGGACCGGCGGGGCTGAGCGAGTGCCCCGACCGCCGGTGATGCGTGACACCGTTACTCCCACGCTTCTCGGGTAAGGGACCGCTGTTGGTTGTTTGCGAGTTCGGTCGCGATTCGGAAGGGTGGAGGGCATGGTCGGTCGCATTCCCGTCTTCGACGTGACGCCCGTCGTGGAGCATGGGCGCTACCCCGCGAAGGCGGTCGTGGGCGAGTCGTTCACGGTGACCGCGCTGGTGTTCCGCGAAGGGCACGACCAATTGGGCGCCGAGGTGGTGCTCAGCGACCCCAAGGGCGTCCGGCGACCGCCCGTCCGGATGACGGAGACCGGCACCGACGTCAGCCGGATGGCCGCAACCGTGACGCCTGATCGCGAGGGCAGCTGGACGTTCTCCGTCGAGTCGTGGAGCGACCCGGTGGCGACCTGGCTCCACGATGCCGGCATCAAGATCCGCGCCGGCGTCGACGTCGACCTGATGTTCACCGAGGGCGTGCTGCTGCTCGAGCGCATCCTTCCCGAGACCAAGGGTGCAGAGCGCAAGAAGGTCGCCGGGGCGATCAAGGCGCTCAGCGACGAGCGTCGCCCGGTCGAGGCGCGGCTCGCGGTCGCGGAGAGTCCGGAGATGGCGGCGATCTTCGAGAAGCACCCTCTGCGCGACCTCCACAGCGTCGAGGGTCCCTACCCCCTCGAGGTGGACCGGAAGCGCGCACTGTTCAGCGCCTGGTACGAATTCTTCCCCCGCTCCGAGGGCGCGTACGTCGACGAGGACGGCACCATCCACTCCGGCACGTTCGCCACCGCAGCCGAGCGCCTCGACGCGGTCGCGGCGATGGGCTTCGACATCATCTACCTGCCACCGATCCATCCGATCGGCGAGGTGAACCGCAAGGGCAGGAACAACACGCTCACCCCCGGTCCCGACGACGTCGGCTCCCCATGGGCGATCGGCTCGAAGAAGGGCGGCCACGACGCCATCCACCCCGACCTGGGCAAGATGCGTGACTTCGACGCGTTCGTCCGGCGGGCGAAGAAGCTGGGTCTCGAGGTGGCCATCGACCTCGCGCTGCAGGCAGCCCCCGACCACCCCTGGGTGGGCAAGCACCAGGAGTGGTTCACGACCCGTGCCGACGGCTCCATCGCCTACGCGGAGAACCCTCCCAAGAAGTACCAGGACATCTACCCGATCAACTTCGACAACGACCCCGACGGCATCTACGCCGAGGTGCTGCGCGTCGTACGCCTGTGGATGAAGCACGGGGTGCGGATCTTCCGGGTGGACAACCCGCACACCAAGCCGGTCGCGTTCTGGGAGCGGCTCCTCGGCGAGATCCGGGAGACCGACCCGGACGTGCTGTTCCTCTCGGAGGCCTTCACGAAGCCGCCGATGATGCAGGCGCTGGCCAAGGTGGGGTTCCACCAGAGCTACACCTACTTCACCTGGCGCAACACCAAGGAGGAGGTCGAGACCTACCTCCACGAGGTCTCGCACGACACCGCGCACTTCATGCGGCCGAGCTTCTGGCCGAACACCCCCGACATCCTCCACGAGTTC
>DATAKN010000152.1:0-10745 GCA_036261595.1 Marmoricola sp. | reverse complement strand
GTCCCGGTTCTACCTGTCGCTCGAGGACGACCTGCTCCGGCTGTTCAACGCGGCGTTCGTCGACCGCGTGCTGCAGGTGCTGAAGGTGCCCGACGACGTACCGATCGAGAACAAGTCGGTCACCCGGTCGATCCAGTCGGCGCAGGGCCAGGTCGAGAGCCAGAACTTCGAGTCCCGCAAGAACGTCCTCAAGTACGACGACGTGATGAGCCGTCAGCGTGAGGTCATCTACGCCGAGCGTCGGGAGGTTCTCGAGGGCGCCGACCTGCACGAGCAGATCCGCACGATGATCGACGAGGCCGTTGCCGCCTACGTCGTCGCGGCGACCGAGGGCTTCCCCGAGGAGTGGGACCTCGACGCACTGTGGGCGGCCCTCGGCACGCTGTACCCGGTCTCGCTGCGCTACCAGGACCTGGAGGCGGAGGCCGGCGGGCGTGACGGCCTGGACCGCGAGGAGTTGCTCGCCACGTTGCAGGCCGATGCCCAGCAGGCTTACGACGCCCGCGAGGCCGAGGTCGGCGAGGAGGTGATGCGTGAGCTGGAGCGCCGCGTGCTGCTCTCCGTGCTCGACCGCAAGTGGCGCGAGCACCTCTACGAGATGGACTACCTGCGCGAGGGCATCGGCCTGCGCGCCTACTCCCAGCGCGACCCGCTGGTCGAGTACCAGCGCGAGGGCTTCGACATGTTCAACGCGATGAAGGAAGGCATCCGCGAAGAGACGGTCGGCTTCCTGTTCAACCTCGAGGTCCAGCTCGAGGAGGAGGAGCCGGAGGAGATCGAGATCCCCGAGGGCATGGAGATCGAGCCGGGGCACGAGGGCCACGCGCACGCTCCGATCCTGCGCCCGATCGGTGGTGGCGAGCCGCCGGTCGAGGCGGGTGCCGAAGTGCACGCGCCGTTGTTCCGGGCCAAGGGACTCGAGACGCCCAAGGCGCCGACGCACCTCACCTACGCCGGCCCGACCGAGCAGGGTGAGGTCGAGCTCCGCGGCGGGACCGTCAGCAACGACGAGGACCCGTACGCCAACGTCGGACGCAACGACAAGTGCCCCTGCGGCTCGGGCAAGAAGTACAAGATGTGCCACGGCCGTGCCGGCGGCCCGGGTCCCACCGGGCAGGCGGTTCGCGGCGGCTGAGTCGGGTCGGGACCTGCTCGGTCATCCGAAATCCAGGACCGTGCAGCGCCAGCGTCCCTCGATCCGCTCGATCCGCGCGGCGATCGCCCGTGACCGCTGACCGTGGCGCACGTGGACGCTGAGCTCAGCCGCGTCCTCGTGCGGCCGGAACAGATGCACGCTGCGGACGGTGGCGCGCACGCGCCGCAGCCGCTGGTCGCCCGGGGTGGTCCGGTGCAAAGCGTGGCTGCGCTGCATGAGATCGGCGTAGACGGTCTCGGTGGTCCAGCGCATCAGCTGGTGCACGCCGCGGTCGCCGCCGATCACCTCCACCACGGCTTGGGCGAAGCGTGCCGAGAAGCCGTCGAGCTCGCGGTCCGGTCCGGTCACCACACGCAGACCGGGACGGACCGCGGGTCCTCGGTCGCTCTCCAGCTCCAGCGCCAGCACGCCTTGCGGCTGGGCGAGCGGCATCACGTCACCGCTGACCGTCGGGGGGCTGATCGTCCGGAGTCCGGCGATGCCGCGACCTGGTCGCGGCGCGCGGGCTCGGTCGGGCCGCACCCCGAGGGGCGCGGAGCAGGGGTCGACGGCGGCAGCGGTGACGCTCATGGTTCCTCCGTGAGGGTGGTGGGGTCGGGGAAGTCCAGGTGTTGGCCGGGATGGATCCGGTCGGGGTCGGGGCCGATCTCGCGACGGTTCGCGGCGTACAGCGCGTCGACGGCGCGGGCGACGGCGTACTGCGTTGCCAGTCGCGGGAGATGTGTGCGGGCGATCCGCCACAGCGAGTCGCCGGCGCGTACGACGACGTGGGTGTCGCTCGTCGTCGCTCGCTGACCGGGCGCGCCGGTCGAGCGCTCCGGCAGCGGCAGACCGTCGAGGGCGGAGCCGATCGCCTCCACGGAGTCGCTCGCAGGGCGGTGCGGCAGGTGGGGCTCGCTGCCGGCGCGGTCCCGTGGCGCTTCGTGGGAGCCGGCGTCGCTCGCCTGGGCCGGTGCCACACCGGCGAAGAGCGCGACGAAGACGGCGAGCAACCACATCCGCAGCGCTCGGGGGCATCCGGCGCGCTCGGCGATCCGGATGCCGCCGCCAGTGCGGGCCTCGAGCGCGACGGCGAGCACCACCACGAGCGACCAGACGCCGGCCGCCGCGAGCGCGACGAGCGCGCCGCGGGTCAGGGCGGTGTCGAAGTCGGTCCCGAGAGCGTCCATCAGCAATCCTTACGTTTGCCTTGGTTTGCTTGTTGTAGGCCCCGGAACGGGCTAACGTCAATCGCATGTCCACAGGTGAGGTTTGACGCATCCGGGAAAGGGGCATGGACGGTCATGGGTTGGGAAGGCCGCAGCGACGACTCGGTGCTCGGGATGCTCGACGATCTGGAGATGCAGGCCGAGGGTCTGCACCTGGCTGAACGCGCGGTCGAGGTCGGGGAGCTGAGCGTCGCGCAGTACGCCGAGGTCGAGCTGCTCGGGCGCCTGCACGCCTCCGTGGGCCGCATGGTCCGGGTCGGCACCACGGTCAGCCTGGATCTTCACGGTCGCCTGACCGGCACGGGCGCCGACTGGGTACTGATCAGCGACGGTCACGGCCGCGCCTGGTTCGTCCACCTCTCGGCGGTCGCGCTCTTCGGTGGTCTCGCTCCGGGGTCGCTCCCGGTCGAGGCTCGGCCGCTGACGTCCCGCCTGTCCCTGCGCTCGGCGCTGCGGGGCCTCGCCGAGGACCGCCGGTCCTGCACCTTGCACCTCACCGGAGGCCGCTCACTCCAGGGAAACCTGGTTCGGGTCGGGGCAGATTTCGCGGCCCTGCGGCAGGTCGAGAGCGGGGAGCAGTTGACGGTGCCGATCGGGGCGATCGCGGTCGTGCAGTCGGCCGCGGGGGAGCCGGCGTGACGACGCCGTCCGGCTCAGCCCTCGACGTACGGGTGGTCCTGGACGAACTCCCGCGTCTGGGCGTACGCCCGCTCGATGTAGGCCTCGAGCTCGCTGGCCTCCACCCGCCACTGACCACGACCGCCGATCTTGATCGCGGGCAGCTCTCCCCGGCGCACCAGCGCGTAGACCTGGGCACTCGAGGTGTTCAGGATCTCCGCGACGTCGGCGAGCTGCAGGAACCGCGGGGTCGTGGCCATGACGCCCACTCTGCCATCAGCCTGCTCCGGATGCGAACGTTTGCGCCGGTTCACCTGTGGAACGCCTCATCAGCACCATCTCGGGAAGGCACCGCCCATGAGCACCTTGCGGACCCCTCCGCTGTCCACGGACCCTCGACCGGCGAGCCCGCAGGCTTCCCGGGCCCAGCCCGCAGGCTGGCGCGACCCACGCCTCATCGTCGGGGTGGTGATCGTCGCGGTCTGCGTGCTCCTCGGCGCGAAGGTGCTCTCCCGAGCCGATGACACCGTCGCCGTCTGGGGCCTGCGGCACGACGTGAGCGCCGGCACCAGCCTTCGTGCCGACGACCTGGTCCCGGTCCGGGTCCACTTCGCGCACGGAGGTGCAGCCGGCTACCTGCTCGCCAGCCGGGGCGGGCCACCGGCCGGCACCGCGGCCCATGACCTCGCGGCGGGGGAGCTGCTCCCACGCTCCGCGCTCAGGGCCGACGGTGGGCCGGCCCTCGTCGAGGTGCCGCTCAGCGTCGCGCCCGACGACCTGCCGGCGAGTGTGCGGCGCGGTGCCGTCGTGGACGTCTGGGTGACGCCGAAGGTGTCGGCCGGCGGTGACGACCGGGTGCGGGCACGTCTGGCGCTCGACGACGTCGTGGTCGTCGCCGTGCCGTCCGGAGGCGACAGCCTGGCACCACGCACGACCCGCCAGGTGATCGTCGGTGTGGACGCGACCCGGGCCGGCAGCGCGACCGGGGAGCTGGCCGAGGCCCTGGGCCAGCTGGCGGACGGCCGGGTCGTGATCACCCGGCAGGCGTCGTCGTGACCGGGGTCCCGGAGGGGCGCCTGTGCGTGATGGTCCTGGCTGGGGGAGCGGTCTGGGAGGCCGGCGTGCTTCGGGCGCTGGCCGAGGCCGGCATCGTCGTCACGAAGCGGTGTGTCGACCTGCCCGACCTGATGGCCTCGGCATCTGCAGGGGGCGCCGTGGTCGCGGTCGTCGCCGGCGATCTGCCGCACCTCGACGCCGAAGCGGTCATGCACCTGCTGCGGTACGACGTGCGCACGCTCGCGGTCTCGGCTGATCCGGGGACTGGCGAGCGTCTCGCACGGATGGGCGTCGTCGAGACCACGCCTCCCGCGCCGGACGACGTGATCGCGGCCGTCGAGCGGGTCGCCGTACGCGACGTGGTGGTTGACCCGAACCCTGAGCCGGTGCCGGGCGCTGGCGGCCTCGACCCGAAGGCCGCTGCCCAGCGCGGACGCATCGTCGCGGTCTGGGGGCCGACCGGAGCGCCGGGCCGCACCACCGTCGCGATCGGGTTGGCCGACGGGCTGGCCGGCGTGGGCCGATCCGTGCTGCTCGTCGATGCCGACCCGTACGGCGGCGTCGTGGCCCAGCAGCTGGGTGTGCTCGACGAGGTCTCGGGCCTGCTCGCCGCCGCGCGAATGGCGAATCTGGGCCTGCTCGACGACGCGGGGCTCTCCGGCGCCTGCCGCCGCGTGCGCGGCCGTCTCGACGTACTCACCGGGCTGCCGCGCGCCGACCGTCGGGTCGAGGTCCGGCCCGATGTGCTCGACACGGTGCTCAGGGCCGCTGCGAGATCCGGTGACGTGGTGGTCGACTGCGGCTTCGGTCTCGAGGACGCCGAGGTGCCGCTTGCGCGCGACCGGATGACGCTCGACGCACTGGCGGTCGCCGACGAGGTGGTCGTCGTCGGATCCGCCGAGCCCAGCGGCCTCGCCCGGCTGGCTCGCGGCCTGGTCGAGTTGCGCGACCTCGGCTTGGGCGTGCCGCCGAGAGTGGTGGTCAACCGCATGCGCCCGACCCTGGGCTGGAGCGAGCGCGACATCGTCGGCATGGTCGAGGGCTACGCGCGACCGATCGGCGTCCACTTCCTGCCCGAGGACCGGGCGACGGTCGACCGGGCGACGGTCACCGGTCGACTTCTCTCCGAGGTCGGCGACTCGGCTCTCGGTGCGGCGCTGGACGAGGTCGTCGAGGCGATGCGACCCGTCCAGGCCGAACACGTGCGCACGCGCGGCCGGTGGAGGCCGGGGCGGAGTCGGTCGGCCACGGGCCGCGGCCGTTGAGAGGCGCACCGCGGGCGATCCCTGGTCTGTGCGGCCGGGGGCCGGCAGCCCCCACCGGCAGTGACCTTCGGCCGTGACCTGGAGCGGGCGTCAGGCCGTTGACTGGTGCCGGGACCGGCAGGAGGCTCCATGACCGATGACGCCGCCTGGCTCGCGCGGGCGATCGACCTGGCTGTACGCAACGTCGCCGAGGGCGGAGGGCCCTTCGGAGCGGTCGTGGTGCAGGACGGCTCCCTGGTCGCCGTGGGTCAGAACGGTGTCACCCGGGAGCTCGACCCCACCGCGCATGCCGAGATCCAGGCAATCCGCGCCGCGTGCCGGCAGGTCGGGGACTTCTCCCTGGCCGGCATGGTGCTCTACGCGTCGTGCGAGCCGTGTCCGATGTGCATCGGCGCCGCCCTCTGGGCGCGCCTCGATCGAGTGGTGCATGCGGCGGACCGGGAGGACGCGGCTCGTGGCGGCTTCGACGACCGCTGGTTCCACAACCTCTTCGGCCGGGACCGCGCGACCTGGCCGATCCGTGTCGAGGCGCTTCGGGTGGCGGACTCCCTTGCGCCGTTCGAGGCGTGGCTCGCCGATGCCGCTCGCGTCCCGTACTGACCTCATCCGGCTGCTCAGGCCCCGAAGAGCAGGTACAGCCCGGTGGCCGTGTAGGCAACCATGATCACCAGCAGGCCGAGCTGGCCGACCACCTGGTGCCGCTTGGGCAGGACCTCGAGTGCCCGGTCGTGGGCGGCCACCACGCCGACGATGTGCCCGCACACCACCGCGAGCACCTTGATGTTCGCGAGCGTGGTCGGGTGGTAGGAGAGCCAGTAGTTCACCGACCAGTTCCCCGTCCCGAGCAGGTTCTGGCCCTTGACCATGGGGTCGCTGAGCTGGATCAGCGTCATCTGGCCCTGCTCCACGAAGTAGCTGAGGTAGTGCGCTGTCATGTAGCCGACGATGATCGGGACCACCGAGTGGGCCAGGAGCGCTGGCAGGTCGCGGTGCCGCGGCCCGGAGTCGGGGTCGACAGTGGTCGTCCTCGTGGCGATCGTGAAGGAGATCCAGATGACCGCGCTGAAACCGAAGAGCGCGATCGTGTTCAGGAGGGCGACGTCGGCGCCGAGGTCGTCGACGAACTGCACCCACCGCGTGGTGTCCTTGTAGGAGTCGAACGCCGTGGAGCCGAACAGGACGGCGACCATCGCGACCAGGCCGGGACGCGGCTTCAGCGTGGACAGGTTGGCCAGCGGGCTGCGCCAGACCAGCGTGCCGTCGGGCCGGCGACCCCACGGCGAGAGCTTGGCCAGCAGGTCGGAGTAGGCCTCGAACGGATCCGCTCGCGAGAGCCACGTGTCGCCGAAGACGGCGGACCCGATCAGCGTCACGGCGACGTACGCCAGGAGCCAGGTCCGCACCGGGCCGAGGTAGGTGGCGTGGGGCTCGACGAGCTCGAGCCACACGAACGCGAAGAGGCCGATCGCCGCGGGCCAGGAGCCGAGGCGGTCCGGATACGCCTGGACGCCTCGGGCCGGATCGCCGCCGGTGGCCTTGGCGATCAGCAGGTTGAGCGTGCGGACGGGGCTCATGGCTCGGAAGATCCGGCCGAACAACGGCGAGGCCGGCACGATCCCGACCCACAGCAGCACGTAGAAGGACCCGAAGACGGGGTTCGTGACCAGGTCCGGTCCGGCGATCAAGGCCCACGTGAACCAGGCGGCGAGCGCCAGTCCCAGGATGCGCAACGCCCAGCGCCAGCCCTCGCTGTCGAGCAGCTGCGCCAGGCCGGCGGGCAGGGGCCGGCCGGCCCGTGGTCCACGTGCGTCGTCGACGTACCGGGGGCGCCGCCACGCCAGCACCAGCACGCAGAACGAGACGATCAGGGCCGCGGTACCGCCCGCGATCGCGAGCGAGGCCGGGACCGGCAGATCCTTGGCGCCACCGAGGCCGTGGAGTGGGGCAACCGGGCCGACGATGCCGGGGAGCACCTACTTGACCTCGAGCTGCACGACCTGCTTGCCGATCTGCTCGATCTCGACCTCGATGATTCCGGGCTGGTCGATCGCGATCTGGACCCGGGAAGCGCCCGCCGGGTACTCGATCGCCTTCGCGGGCGTGCTGTGGACGTGCAGCTCGCCGCCGGTGTCCGCCTGGATCTCGAACACCACCGGCTGGTTGCGCTTGACCGAGACACGGGTACCGCTCGGGGTGACCGAGTCGCCCTTCACCGTGACCGAGATGACCTTGGCATCTGCGGGGGCTGCGGCCGTCGCCTGGGCAGTCGGCGTCGCGGAGAGTGACTCGTCACCGGCCGGCGGCTTCGTCGTCGAACCGCCGTCGCCACCTCCGCAGCCGGCGACGACCAGCGTCACGGTGGCGAGCAGCGCGGCAGCCCAACGGCGTCGCGAGACAGACTCCATGCTTCCTCCAGGAGCAGACGAGCGCAGGTGCGGTGCTCAGAATCCCACAGCAGGGCGCGCGTCCAGCGACCGGCCCCGTAAGGTCTGCACAGGGAGTCGACGCGACACGGAAGGGGCCTCACGTTGCCTCAGACGACGACGGAGCGGTTGCGCCCGACCGACGTGGCCCTCCTGCGCGAGGAGACGTCGCGCACGCCGATGCACAACGCGACCCTCGAGATCTTCGACCCCGCGGAGTCCGGCTTCGACTACGAGGCCCTGCTCGCGCACATCGAGGACCGGATCACGTTCGTGCCCCGGTACCGCCAGCACGTACGCCGGGTCCCGGGCGGGCTCGCAAGTCCGGTGTGGGTCGACGACCCGGACTTCGACCTCGCCTACCACGTACGCCGCTCGGCGCTGCCGCGTCCGGGCAACCTCGACCAGCTGCGCGAGCTTGCCGCCCGGATCATGTCGCGTCGGCTCGACCGCAGCCGGCCGCTGTGGGAGATGTACTTCGTCGAGGGTCTCGAGGGCGGCAAGGACGCGCTGCTGTCGAAGTCGCACCAGATCCTCGTCGACGGGATCTCCACGGTCGACCTCTCGCAGGTGCTCCTCGACGTCGACCCCGGCCCGCGGCAGGTGGTGCACGAGGACTGGCACGCCGCGGCCGAGCCCTCGGCGGCGACGCTCGTGCTCGACGCGCTGTCAGAGACTGCGCGCAGCCCTCGCGTGCTGCTGACCACCACCCGGAGTGCCGCCGACGCCGCACTGCGGACGGTGGGCGACGTCGCCGGCCGGGTCGGCTCGGTCGCCGGAGCCCTGTCCAGCCGGCGGGCGACGCCGGAGAGCCCGTTCAACCTGCTCCCGTCGGAGCAGCGTCGCGTCGTCCTGGTGCGCACCGCGCTGAAGGACCACCGTCGCGTGCGCGCGGTCCACGGAGGCACGGTCAACGACGTCATCCTCACGACGCTCACCGGCGCGATCAGGGCCTGGCTGATGACCCGGGGGGAACCGGTGGGCACGGGACGCAAGGTCAAGGCTCTGGTCCCGATGAGTGTCATCGACGAGGAGCTGGAGCCGACCTCGCTGGGCTCGCAGGTGGTCGGCCACCGGCTGAGCCTGCCGGTGGGGGAGTCTTCGCCGGTGGTCCGGCTGCACCAGGTCTCCTACGCCCTGCGCGCGCACAGCGAGACCGGGCGCGCGGTGGCGGCGGACCGCATCGCCGGCGTCGCCGGTTTCGCGCCCACGACCTTCCATGCCCTTGGCTCCCGCGTGGCGACCGAGGAGTCGCAGGGCGTCAATCTGGTGATCACGAACGTGCCTGGTCCCCAGTTCCCGATGTACCTGGCGGGTGCGGAGATGGTCGAGACCTATCCGATCCCTCCGCTCCAGCCCGGCTTCGGGGTGGCGATCGGCGTGACGTCGTACGACGGCGGGGTGTACTACGGCATCACCGCCGACCGTGACCAGCTGCCCGACATCGACGTGTTCGGGCAGTGCGTGCGGGAGGCCCTCGACGAGCTGGTCGACAGCGCCAGCGACACCAGGCCCCGGGCGCCACGAGGGCGCAAGAAGTGAGGGTCTACGTGCCGGCCACCCTGACCGTGCTCGCTGAGCTGGCGGCCCGCGGTGAGCTCCCACCCTCGATCGACCGGTTCGTCGCGGCCGACGACAGCGAGGAGGCGGAGTACGACGCGCTCACCGAGGCCGCCGCCGCATCGGCAGCGATGCTCGGGGGAACTGGTCGCCGAGTCGTGGTCGTCGCCGAGGTCCCCGATCCTGACGGGGTGGTCCCGCTGACGCTCGTCGATGCCGTGCACGCCGACACCGACGACGTCGACGCGGACTCGGCCGACCTCCCGGACCTCGCCTGGTACGCCGTCCAGGAGATCCCCGACCTGCTCGGGTGAGTTGGTGGCCGGCCTGTCGTGACGGCCGGGGTGGCGTGCCGTGCCGCGCGTGGCAGGCGCTCGTGACTGCGACCGCGAGGTGAGGGTGGCAGGGGTCGTGCGCGCTCAGCGGCAACAGCGTGCGGATCGAACTGCGTCGTCAGATGCCCCGCTTCAGCAGAAACCGATGGAACTGCTTGGCTGGGATGCGCTGGTCCCACGCTGCAGTACCGACTCTCTTGCCTCCCCGGTCGCCGTAAGCGTCCGGTATCGAGTGCCGCCTCAGCTCCTGCCACAACACTTCGTCCGTGAAGCCTTCACCAGCAGTTGCCCGCGAACAGGCAGCTGTGTACACGCGATCGAGCGCCTGTGACGGCCGTGAGCCGGTCCCCGAGTGCTCCGCGAAAAGAGTCAGCGGCAGTGGAACGTCGAAGCGGACGCCAGGTCGCGCATTGGCCCGCCCGCCCGCCGACAGCGGTGCAGTGCAGCACACGCGCTTCGGCACGAGGGCGCGGAACGCGGCAGTAATGTGCCGTTCGCGCAGTTCCGTAGTGCGTGCGTTTCCTGGATTTCGAGCCTCGCGTCCTCAAGCCCTCCAGAAGGCGTCGAGAGCTGCCTCATCGGAGTAGTGGCCGTGGACCTCGTTGATGAGGTTGTCCACGACGCGAATCAACTGGCATCCCGTGATGTCCAAGGAGCGTCCCCGGGCCTGCGCGGTTGCGCGCTGCACAGCTACGACGTACGTCGCCCCCACCGCGACATCGAGGAGCTCTGCCCGGAAGGTGCCCTCTGAGAGTGGCCCCAGCTTCGACAGGAAGTCATCCCTGATCGCCTTCCAGCCGACGTGGTCGCCCGCGACGGGTGAGTTGCCCGGGAGATGCCACAAGGCGTCCGGGGCAAAGCACTCCTCGGCCCCATCCCAGTCCCGCGCAGCGACAGCGGCGTAGAACCGACGAACAACATCGTCCTCATCCATCCTGCAATGGTGCACCAGCCTCCTGACATCCGCATGAGCGCGCGCTTGGGCGGCTACTAGACGATTCCGGTAGGACCGTTGTCCGGCCAGACTCGGTCCAGGTGCTCGGCGGGATGCTCTCTATGCGGCTGCCCACCCGATTCGGGTGTGGCTCTACACCGGTTTGCGTTCTCGCCGGGCACCGTGGTGA
>DATAKN010000150.1:0-23741 GCA_036261595.1 Marmoricola sp. | reverse complement strand
TCACCACGGTGCCCGGCGAGAACGCAAACCGGTGTAGAGCCACACCCGAATCGGGTGGGCAGCCGCATAGAGAGCATCCCGCCGAGCACCTGGACCGAGTCTGGCCGGACAACGGTCCTACCGGAATCGTCTAGTAGCCGCGAGCCGGGCGGGGCGGCGACGACAGGAGTCGGTGGCACGGGGGCTCCGCCGGCGGAGCGACCGTGGCACGCGTGGACACATCGAAGTTGCTGACAGCACCGAGTGCGACCTCTAGCCTTCGGGCACACGAGCGAGGGGGCAGCGTGAGGCGGGTGTGGGTGGCGAGCGCGGCACTGCCGTTGGTGCTGGCCGGGTGTGGAAGTTCGACGACACCGGTAGCTGGTTCGAGGACGACAGCCACGGGAGCTCCGGCTCCGACGCCGACTTCGACCGCGAGCCTCGTGGCACCGACGCCACGTCAGATGGGTCCGGTGACGCACCAGATCGGATTCCAGGACGAGTCGAGCGGGGCGTACCTCACCTTCACTGACAGCATCGCGGGTCCGGGTAGCGGCGCGTTCCAACTCGCCATTCCGGGCACCGGCTTGCTGTGGAGTCACAAGAAGGTCCACCTGAGCGCGACGGGAGACGAGCGCACGCTTTCGCTCGACGGGCCGGCGGTCCTGGATCCGTCGGCCGAGCTCGACCTGGACTACGGCGTCATGAGCATGTCCGGGGCGCTGTCAAGCAACTCCGGACATGCCCAACACGTGCACCTTCGCCTCGGCGGCGCGGTCAACGCGAGCGACCACACCGGCCATCTGACGGTGCAGGTGAACGACCAAACCTTCGAGCTCCGACGATCCGCGGACAAGCCGAACCCGGAGCCGGTCGCCGAGTCCTACGTCGCACTGGTGCAGAAGAAGGACGCGTCCGGGCTCTACGACCTGATGACCAGCGACTTCCAGAAGTCGACATCCAGACAGCAGTTCACGCACGCCATGACCGGCCAGGCCTGGCCCACCGTTGCTCTCACCGGACCTGCGGACATCTTCACCAACGAGGCCGGCATCACCTGGGCAGTGTTCCCGATGACCCAGGGCGCCAAGAGTGGGCAGTTGCGTCTCCTCTGGGATCTCGGAAGGTGGCGGCTCGAGAACGCCACGCAGCAGTAGCGCACCAGCCGGACTGCGGCAACAAGGCCGCCGTTGCCCGCGACTGCACGAGGTGCCTGCACGTCGACGTCGATGCCCGTCGTGCTCAAGAGCTGCGTCTCTCGATCACGCCCACTTCGATCAGACACCGGTACGCCGTTGCCGACCTTGAACCGGATCGCTCATGTACCCGGCGC
This sequence comes from Marmoricola sp., assembly GCA_036261595.1. Taxonomy (GTDB): domain Bacteria; phylum Actinomycetota; class Actinomycetes; order Propionibacteriales; family Nocardioidaceae; genus Marmoricola. The sequence goes on along the minus strand of DATAKN010000150.1, from coordinate 22,429 downwards.
GGGGCAGCCGCACCACTACCGTGGGTCGGGTGATCTGTGTCGTGGGTGCCGGAAGCATCGGCTGCTACGTCGGCGGGCGCCTCGCTGCGACCGGTTCCGAGGTGGTCTTCGTCGGACGCCAGCGGCTGGCCGACGAGATCGGCGAGCATGGCCTGCACCTGACGGACTACGGCGGAACCGACCTACGCGTCCCTTCTGCGACCTTCACGACGGACCTCAGCGTCGCGGCCGACGCCGACCTCGTCATGGTCACGGTGAAGTCCGGCGCCACCCGCGAGATCGCGGACGGACTGGCCCGTCTGCTGCGGTCGGACGCCGTCGTGGTCAGCTTCCAGAACGGCGTGCACAACGCCGAGATCCTGGACTCCGCGCTCGGGGGCGCTCGCACGCTGGCTGGGATGGTCCCCTTCAACGTGGTCCATCTCGGCGCGGGCACGTTCCACCAGGGTTCCGAGGGTGACCTGGAGGTCACCGACGATCCGCGGTTGGCACCGTACGAGGCGGCGTTCGCTGCGGCGGGGCTGCCGTTGACCCTGCGCGACGACATGACCGCCGTACTGTGGGCGAAGCTGCTGCTCAACTTGAACAACCCGATCAACGCTCTGTCCGGGCTGCCGTTGAAGGAAGAACTCAGCGTGCGGGACTACCGTGCCTGCCTCGCGCTGTGCCAACGCGAGGCGCTGGATGTGCTGGCCGTCGCCGGCGTGAAGCCCGCCAGGATCACCCCGCTGCCGCCGTCGTTGGTGCCACGCTTGCTGATGGTTCCGGACGGTTTGTTCCGTCGGCTGGCTTCCAGCATGCTGGAGATCGACCCGGTCGCCCGCTCCTCGATGGCGGACGACCTCGATCTCGGTCGTCCGACCGAGATCGAATGGATCAACGGCGAGATCATCCGGGTCGCCGGCACGGTCGGGCGCCCAGCGCCGGTCAACGCGCGGGTCGTCGAGCTGGTCCGAGACGCCGAGAACGGCGGTCGCCGGGACTGGAGCGGTGCCGAACTGCGTGCGGAGCTCACCTCGGCCCGATGAACCGCCGCACGACCGGGGTCGGACGTCGTACCGGTCGGACTGGATCGCCGACAGCCCAGTCACCAGGTCAGCGGCGTCGTGCCCCGAGGAGTTCTCCTCCGAGGCCGCCTCACCGCGTGGCGATCCGTGGCGGGGCCTGGACATCAGCTCGGAGCCAGCTCCTCAGCGGGCAGTCGTCGTTTCGGGGCGGCGCGCAGGTGCGCTCGTTCGCCCTGCCGTCCGACGAGGCTCAGGAATTCCACTGGTCCCTCGCTCGTGGCGCCGAACCAGTGTGGGGTGCGGGTGTCGAACTCGGCGGCTTCGCCGGGCCCGAGGATCAGGTCGTGCTCGCCGAGCACGAGTCGTAGGCGCCCACTCAGGACGAAGGCCCAGTCGTACCCTTCGTGCGTACGAAGGTCAGGCTCGTCGTCGTCGGCGCCGGTCGGGAGGATGAACTTGTAGGCCTGGATGCCACCTGGGCGCCGACTCAACGGCAGGATGGTGCGCCCGTCCTTGGTCGGGAGCGGGCGGAGATTGACCCTCGGGTCGCCCGTGGGCGGGGCGTCGACCAACTCGTCGAGGGTCACGTCGTAGAACCGCGCCAACGGCAGCAACTGCTCGAGTGTCGGCCGGCGAAGCCCTGCCTCGAGCCTGGACAGCGTGCTGATCGAGATGCCGGTCTCGTCGGCAAGCTCGGCCAAGGTCGTGTCGCGTCGCAGGCGCAGTTCCTTGAGCCTGGGTCCCACGGCGTCGAGCGTCCGCGCGGTGTTGTGCATGCGACAAGTTTGCCATTCGGCAACAGCGTTTGCCACTCGCGGAGGTGTGGGGTCATTCTCGGTGTGGCCCGAACTCGACGACGCCACAGCCTGGGAGGCACCCGTGACCCACACGTTCGATCAGAACTACTGGGACGACATCTGGTCCAGCGGTCACGCGGGTGCCATGAGCAGCGGCGACGCCAACCCGCACCTCGTTCGCCAGGTCGAGTCCCTGATCCCGGGATCGGCCCTCGATGCAGGCTGCGGCGCGGGCGCCGAAGCGATCTGGTTGGCCAACGCCGGCTGGACGGTCACTGCTGCCGATGTGGCCGAGGCGGCGCTCGCGCTCGGCAGGCAACGCGCTGCCGAAGCGGGAGTCTCCCAGTCCATCCAGTGGGTGCACGCTGACCTGTCGTCCTGGGATCCGGGCCGAACCTACGACCTCGTCACCACGCACTACGCCCATCCGGCGATTCCTCAGCTCGAGTTCTACCGCCGCATCGCCACCTGGGTCGCACCCGGCGGCACGCTGCTGATCGTTGGCCACTTGCGCCACGACGCCGGAGCCGAGCCCGGCAGCCGACCTCCAGAGGAGGCGTCTGCGACGGCGGAGGCGATCATCGGGCTGCTCGAGCCTGCGTTCTGGGCGGTCGGGGCAGCGGAGGAGTCCCAGCGGACCGTGACGGGCCCCGGCGGCCGGTCCACCACCGTCCACGACGTCGTCGTCCGCGCCACCCGTCGCACCGGCAGCTGAGGGCGCCGTCGTACTCGACCCGCAGTCGAGTGCCCACGTGGTCGCCCCGGCAACCGCCGCAGCACTCGACCCGAAGACCGTCAGTCGTTGCCTTCGGCGCGCTGCCGGCGCAGCCGCTCGAGCACCTCGTCGACCCCTGCCTGGCGGGCATCGGCGTCGCTCTGGGCGGAGCGACTGTCTTCGCCATGAGCCGCCTCGTACCCCTCGGGAGGACGCTGGCGCGGGGCCTGCGCGAACTCCGGGAAGGCGTCGTCCGCGACCGGGACGTCCGCGTCGTTCTCACTCATGGATATCGCTCATCTCGCAGGCGAGGGGTGTTCCTTGCCGACGCTACCCCGGTGAGGAGGCAGAACGACGGCATCGACACGGAGGTCGTCAGGCGTGGCTGTCCCGCTGGGCGGTCAGGCCCTCGGCGACACCGATGAGGAGCACCGCGGCGATCACGGCGAGCACGAAGCCGAGGACGTTGAGCTCCCAGATGCTTCCCGTGCCGAAGAACTGGGCGACGAGGAATCCGATCATCGGCACGACGTACCCGCCGCACTGTCGGCCATGCCGGCTACGCGCCGGCGTCCCCCTCGACGACACCGTCGTTCGACGGATGCAGCGTCACGGTGACCACGCGCGCACCCTTCATCGTCGTCACCTCCAGCGTCCCGCCTGCGAACGGGACGGTGTCGCCCACGGCCGGGATGCGTTCGACACCGGCCATCACGTAGCCGCCCACGGTCTCGTAGTCGCCGTCCTCGAGGACGAACCCCGTGTGCTCGGCGAACTCGTGGAGTGACCAGCTGCCCGGGACAGACGTGGAGTCTGCGGTCGGACCGGCCGGCTCTGCGGTGTCGTACTCGTCGCGGATGTCGCCGATGAGCTCCTCGATCAGGTCCTCCAGCGTGACGATGCCGTCGGTCCCGCCGTACTCGTCGACGACGACGGCCAGGTGGATCCGCTCCTGACGCATGGTCGCGACCGCGGGCAGGACGAGGTTGGTCGCGGGCAGCATCAGGACGTGGCGACTGACGTCCCTGACCCGCCGCGGATCGTCGGCCGCGACGCCGAGCAGGTCGCGGACGTGCAGGAATCCGACCACGTCGTCGAACCCGTCGCCGGTGACCGGGTACCGCGAGAACGGGAGGTGGCGCACACGGTCCGCGGCCGCAGGGAGCGGCAGGTCCGCCCCGAGGAACTCCACGTCGGTCCGAGGACGCATCACCTCCTTGAGCGTGGTCTCCGTCGCCGCGAACACGTCGCGCAGGATGCGCCGCTCCTGCTCCTCCAGCGCTTCGTGGGTCACGACCAGCTCGTGCAGCTCCTCCTCGCTGAGCTGCTCGCCCGTGGCGGTGGGGTCGCCGCCGAGCACGCGCACGACCGCGTTGGTGGAGACCGACAGCAACCAGATCACCGGCCGCATCAGCGACGCGAACCGGTCCAGCACCGGCGCCACGGCGAGGGAGAGGCCCGCCGCGCGCTGCAGTGCCAGCCGCTTGGGCACGAGCTCGCCCAGGACGAGCGACAGGTACGCGATGAGCAGCGTCATCACCAGCAGAGCGGTCGCGTCAGCCGCATCGGGCGAAAGCCCGACCGGCTCCAGGTGCGGCGCCAGGTCCGGGGCCAGCGTCGACGCGCCGTACGCCGCGGAGAAGAAGCCGGCGACCGTGACCCCGATCTGGACGGCAGCGAGGAACCGGTTCGGATCCCGTGCCAGCCCGGCCACCCGCGCGCCGCGGGAACCCTGGCGCTCCAGGCCGGCGACCTGGCTGCCGCGCAGCGACACCAGCGCAATCTCGGTCGCGGCGAACACGCCGCCGATCAGCACGAACAGGAGCACGAGGCCGACGTTGGCCAACGTCTGCACGCCCATCAGCTGCGTTCACCGCCGGGGCGACCCGCAGGTGAACGCCCGATACTTCGACTGTCGTCCACGACCGCCACCGTACAAGGACGGGCGCGCGCTCCTAGGGCGAGCCCGAGCCGAGGAGGCGGCGCCACCAGGGCTGCCTCGCGGAGCCTGCGGGCCGGCGCGTTCGTTCCCACTCCGCCCTGGTCAACAACCGGCCCGCCTCCCGCTGACTGGCAACGCACGCCGTATGGGCGTGACGGCGACGCTCACGGTCCCCCTCAGGAAAGAGCAGGGTGTTGGGGTTCATGGCCAGCAAGAAGCCGTGGCAGATCGGGCACTCGTAGGTCTTGGCCTGCCTGCTTTGTGCCGGGCGAATGTCCCACCAGCGCACGGGATCGGCCATGGAGCAAGGCTACGACCGGTCGGAACCACGATCAGGGAACGTTCAGCCTGCGACGGTACCTTGCGACCCATGTCGAGTGCGTGGGTCAGGGGAACACCGACCCGGCAACTCAGACCTGTCGACGCCGTCGGTGTGTTCGCGGTGGCGCTGGTTGCCCGGCTCGTGCAGCTGCTGCACGGCGGGGCCGCAACGGGAGCGAACGGATACGACCAGTCGGTGTACTACGCGGCTGCGGACGCCGTGCTCCACGGACGGGTGCCGTACCGGAGCGACTTCGTCTTCCTTCATCCGCCGGGCATCATCTTCGCCGGCCTGCCGTACGCGCTCCTCGGCCGGCTGACGGATGCCTCCACCGGCTTCCTGGCCGAGAACATCGCCTTCTCCGTGCTGGCGTCCTGCGCAGCGGCTCTGATCACGGTGGTCGCCCGGCGAGCCGGGGCTCCCCGATGGGCGGCGATCGGGGCCGGCGTCGTCTACGCGACCTGGAGCATCACCGTGTACGGCGGCTCGTCGGCACGGCTGGAGCCCCTCGGCGACCTGTTGATGGTCGTCGCGGCGTACTTCCTCGGGCCCGGCCGGAACCCGTCACGCCAGCACCTGGTCGCCGCCGGGCTGGTGCTCGGGCTGCTGGTGAACGTCAAGGTCTGGTGGATCCTCCCGGGGGCCATGCTCGTGGCGCTCACCCTCCCCCACCGGCATCGCGTGCGCGAGTGGTCCGTCGTGCCGGTTGCGGCGGCCGCGACGGCCCTCCTCATCGACCTGCCGTTCATGCTGATGTCGCACGGGCACATGTTCGTCGACGTCATCGCTGCTCAGCTGCGAAGACCGGACGTGCAGATCACTCCCTCGGGGAATCAGGGACGGCTGTCCACGATGGTGCGGTTGGAACGACTCACCGGTGTCGACGCGGTGATGCATCGGCTTTTCGGGATCAGCGCCCACGACCGCGGCCTCGCTGTCCCCCTCGTCACGCTGATGGTCTGCGCGCTCGTCCTGGTCACCTCGGCCCTGGCACTGCGCACACGCCTGGGGCGCGTGTTCGCACCCATCCTCCTCGCCCAGCTCGTCGTCCTGCTCGCCACTCCGATCTACTACCCGTACTACGGCGACTACCTCGGTGTCTCGGTCGCGCTGGTGGTGGCCGCAGCGGCTCGTCCGACCGGATCGAGGCCGACCCTGTCCTGGCGCGCCACGTGGCCGACGTCGTGGCCGGCGCTGTGGCCGATGCTGTGGCCCGTGGGCGCGGTCCTCACGCTCTTCCTCCTGCTGACGAGCCCCCCGTCCTACGGCCTTCGCCGAGCGCCTGACAGCGAGACCCTCGCGCGCCCGACGGGCGACATCCCCTGCATCGTGGCGGACACCCCCTGGGCACTGATCGACCTGAACGCGCTGGACCGGAGCTTCGAGCCCGGTTGTCGCGACTGGGTGGACTTCCAGGGCGTGGGTCATGGCGGCGTCGATCCCGCGGCGTACGTCGTCGGTGATCGCGCCACGCCGGCGTGGAGACGAATCGTCAGTCGCTACCTGGCCTCCGGGGACGCCGTGGTGCTCAGTGACCCCGCCACGTCGAAGCTGCTCACTCGCCATCGATCACGGGTCCTGTTGCGCCGGCCGCTCGTGGCCTACTCCAAGGGCGTGCTCGTCCTTCGCTCCCTCGGGCCGGGTACCTGCCGGACCACGAGCCAGGTCTCGTTCTGCCCCGCACCAGCTCCGGTTTCAGCAGAAAGTGGGCGGCGCATTCAGGTTGCTGGCAGGTGAAGCGCGCTTTGATCTAGGCACCAGCGACCAGACGAGCCACGTCGTACAGCGGTCGTCTGGTCGAGGAGGTCAGACTTGTCACTCACCGGACCGTTGTTTCTCGGCGGGATCATCGTCGTGACGCTCGCGGCGTTCGTCGGCGTCGTCATCCTCTGGCCGCGGCTCACGCCGGGCACTCCCTGGCGACTGGCCGGGCGCGTCGGCGCACTGGCGCTGGTCAACGTGCTCGTCGTGCTCGTCGCGGCCACCCAGCTCAACGCGTCGTTCCTGTTCTTCGCGAGCTGGGGGGACCTGCAAGGAGCGCTCACGGGACACCTGGTCCAGACGTCGGTGCACCGCGGCGGCGCGGACGCGCAAGCTCCGAACATCAAGGTGCGCGGCCACGTGGCCTCCGTGGCCGCCACCGTGCCGGCGCTGCCCAAGGTGGGATCGAGCGGACTCCTGACCTACACCGTGCACGGGGCGCTCAGTGGTCTGACCGGCACCGTGCTGGTGCAGCTGCCGCCCGGCTACACCTCGGCGGCGGCCTCGGCCGACCGCTACCCAGTCATCGAGGCCTTCCACGGCTATCCCAGCAATCCGCTGAACCTGGTCAAGATCTTCCACCTCGGCCAGGCCGTCGCAGCGCGAGCGCAGGCGCACGAGCTGCATCCGTCCATCGTGGTGATGCCGCAGATCGAGATCCCCAAAGGCGTCGACACCGAAGGGGTCAACGGAGGTCCCGGCCAGCCGCAGATCGACACGTGGCTGACGCGTGACGTCCCTGAGTGGGTCGGCCAGAACTTCCGGGTGATCGCGAACCGGAACGCCTGGGCGACGTTCGGCTACTCGGCCGGGGGATTCGTGGCGGCCATGGCGACGACCCTGCACCCCGCACAGTACGGCGCCGGCATCGTGATGGGCGGGTACTTCAGGCCGCAGTTCGGTCCCTTCTACGAGCCGTTCACCAGCACGAGCCCGATGGGCAGGTACTACGACCTGGCCAGTGCCGTGACTCACCGACCGCCTCCGGTGTCGTTGTGGGTGGAGACGTCGCACGCCGACCCGCTCTCCTACAAGTCCAGCGCCACGTTCCTGCACTCCGTCAAGGCGCCGACAGCCGTGCACGCCGTGATCCTGCAGAATGCCGGCCACCGGGACTCGGTCTGGATCTCGCTGCTGCCTGACGCGCTTCGGTGGCTCGGCAAGAACGTCCAAGGCTTCCGCCCATGAGTGGTCCTTGGCTTCTACTGAGCCTCACCAGTTCGTCAGCCGGCCGGAACACGGCTCGGCGGGCGGGGTTGCCCGGGTGACGCCGTCGTGCAGGAGGACGGGGAGGCCGCAGATCACGCCGACCTGGCGGTAGTGCGCGGCCAGGACGTCGGCCACGCGCTGGAGCACGGGCGGCTGGAACGACGGACGGTTCCACGGCACCACCCAGGTCGGCGCACCGGAGCCCGCCAAGAGGGCGACGAGGCGGTCGAGGTGCGGGTCGTCGACCTGCGCCGGCAGTGTCCACAGGTAGGGATACGGCGACGTCAGCCCTGACACCTCGACGGTCTCCGCATCGCCCATCACGCTGATCATGGTGTCGCCGGGCGCCGCCACGGCCCCGATCGCCCGCCCTGCCGAGGCGCCGCGGTAGGACATCGTCGAGCCCCATGCGAGCGTCCAGTGGGTCGCCGCCACGACGACCACCGTGGCGCCGGCGACGGCCGGGAGCAGGTGGGCACGCACGCCTCGCCCCAGCTCGGTCGAGCCCAGCGCGACTCCGCCGGCTGTCGCCACGGGCACGATCGCCTGGACCAGGTAGTGGTCCCAGAAGCCTCCGCTGACGACGATCGAGACCGTCGCCCAGACGAGGAGCGCGCTGAGGCCCCAGGCCCCCGGTCCGGCGACGCGCCTGCGGACCAGCTCCCACGCGAAGGCGCCCACCACGAGCACGAGACCGCTCGTGATGCAGGTGTGCAGGAAGACGACGGAGCGATCCGCCTGCCCCTGGTCCGGAAGCGTCGCCAGCACTCCCGCGGCTCGGACGCGGAAGGGGTACATCGCGTCGAACACACCGGCGAGCGACGCTCCTCGTACCACCGTCCAGGCGCCGACGACGACGAGCGCAGACGCGAAGCCGCCGGCGACGTACGCCACCGCGCGGCGCAGCTCGCTTCCGCGCACCACCGCGGCCCGCCACGCGACGAGGCCGGCCACGGCCCCGAAGACGAGCGGATCGACCATGTTCTGCTTGACCAGCAGCGCCGAGGCAGCGAGAGCGCCGGCGCCGAGAGCGGAGGCAGCGGCTCGGCTCCGTACCGGCTGACCGCCTCCGCCTACCGGTACGGCGCGCAGCCACAGCGCCACCGACCACGCCACGAAGGGCGCCGAGAGCAGCTCGCCGTTGACCTGGACCGTGCCGAGCTGGGGTGAGACGAAGAGTGCGGCGGCGAGGCCGGCGCCGGCGACGGCCGCGCGCCCACCAGCGAGCAGCCGGGCCGCCTCGGCGACGCCCAGCACGGCGACCGCTGCGGCGAGCGCACCCAACACACGCACCGCGGGCATGCCGCCGAGCGCGGCGCACAGCTGGAACAGCGCGATCAGCAACGGCGGCCGGTCCACCCAGTAGTGCCCGTAGAGCGACGGGCCCGCACCGTGCCACTGCCGGGCGACGGCGAGGTACCCACCCTCGTCAGCGCCCTCGGGAGCACCGAGGAGTGGCAGCCGCAGCACCACGGTGGCCACGGCCAGCACCACCACGGTCCGGTGCCCGCCGGCCACACGCGCTCGCACCCACGCCTCCTTTGCCCGTCGGCGACGGTACCCGCCTGCGCAGAGGCGCCATCGTGGGGTCGTGCGCCTGAACGCCACCTGACCGGTGCGCACGAGCGGGCCGCTCGACGGGGTATCAATGTCCGAGGAGGTTCCGCCATGCCGAGATCCGAGACCGCTCCACCGGCCTGCACCGCGGGCAGCCAGGGGCGACCGCCGACGTACGTCGGCACGGGCAGCGCGTGCGACGACCCCTCCTGGCGACCGCGGCGATCTGGTGCGCGGGGTCGGGGATGACGGATGATCGGATCCGCGTACCGGCGCAGGACATCCGGACGGGGCAGCCTCCCGCAGGAGCTGCCGTGGCGGCAGCGGCGACGAGGAGCAACGGCTTGAGCGAGATCGACGAGGACCTTCTGCCGAGCGGAAGAGCGACCATGGGAGCGGGTCGGTCGCTGCGTGTCATCAGGTGGCTGGCCCTCGGCGCCTACCTCGTGGCCCTGGTCTTCACGGTCGTCACGCGCGGTGCGCCGCTCGATCGCGAAGCCGTGATGCTGTGGGTGACGCTCGCGCTCGTCGTGGCTTCGATCGGCCGACGACCGATCCGACTGCTCTGGCTGGTGCTCGATTTCCTTCCCTTCGTGCTGGTGCTGCTGTTCTACGACTACCTCCGAGGTCTGGCCACCTCCGTCGGGCTGCCGACCTGGTGGAGCCCGCAGATCCACATCGACCGGTTCCTGTTCTTCGGGCACGTCCCGACCGTGTGGCTGCAGGAGCACCTCAAGCACCCGCGGCCCTTCGGGGTGCGGTGGTACGACGTGGTCGCCTCCCTCACCTACTACTCCTTCTTCCTGCTGCCCTACGTGACCGCGGGGGTGCTGTGGCTGCGCGGACGCGCCGACTTCCACCGCTGGGCGGTGCGTTTCGTCGGACTGAGCTTCCTGTGCTTCGGCCTGTTCGTGCTGATCCCGGCGGCTCCGCCGTGGGCCGCCGGTCACTGCACGGCCACCGACGTCACCACCCACCCCAGCTACGCGCCGTGCATGGACGACTCCGGCCCGCCGACGTCAGAGCCACTCCTCGGCGACTTCACCCAGGTGCAGCCAGGCGCGAACCCGTGGGTCGAGCGGATTGCGGGTGACGGCCTGCAGCGGCTTCATCTCGATGTCGCCCCCGAGCTGTGGAGGAAAGGGTTCTCGACGGCCGACCCCGTCGCAGCGATGCCTTCGCTCCACCTGGCCGGCATCGTGCTGTTCTGCCTGTTCCTCTGGCGCCGCGTCGGCCGCACGTGGAAGGCGCTGCTCGTGCTGTATCCCTTCGTGATGATGTTCAGCCTCGCCTACACCGGCGAGCACTACGTGGCCGACGGCATCGCCGGTGCCCTGGTCGCGTGGCTGGTCCACGCGACGGCGAACCGGCTCGAGCCGTGGTGGCTCGAGCGACGCCGGCCCGCCCCGGTGTCGGTCGCCAGCCCCGCCCCGAGCGCAGTTGCGGCGTCCTGACGGTTCGCCGTCGATTCAGACGTTGAAGCGGAACGATCACGCAGGGTATCGGTGGTCGTTGGCCGTCGCCGGTTGAACCCGGAAAGCACGGTCTGACCTGCGCAAACGCGATCTCGCGAGCGTTGGACGTCGTCGGCGATCGTCGGTCTCGGCCGGACTTCTTGCGGACTATTTGCGGACCGCTCACCCGTCGCGGGGCGTGCCGGAGCAGCCTCGGTTGGCCGTCTACGTCGGAAGGCCACCGAGGCTGTCGAGATCGTCGGCACTGAGATCAGTCAGGAGCGAGACAGCGGCGGCATCACTGCCATTGAGCTGACCGAGAGCAGCCTTGACACCTGCGTTGATCTCGTCGCGGTGGGCAGCGACGTACTCGCGCACGGCAGCGTCCACGATGTCCTTCTTCGAGCGGGACATGAAGTGAGCAGCGTGCGACACCAGCTCGTCGGTGGCTGCGTCGACCTTGATCGGTGCAGTGGCGGACCCCATGGCGCCTCCTTGGTACCAAAGTACCATCAGGTACGACTCCTACTGTCGCGTCCGCGAGGCGGGATGGCGCTCGCCTCACGCCTGTGGGTCAACGTGAATCTGTCGGCGGGACGTGCTTTGATGTAGGCACAGGCCGGTGACAAGAGGTCCAGGGGACTTCTTCTCGGGGAACCGAGATAGCCGGCCTCTTACCTGCCCTCATCGCTCCCATGGGCGGAAGATGGTCTTGATCTGGCCCTGGATGACGTCTGTGTACGCCGGCACCGTCTTTCCCTCTGCGATCCGTTGGATGCGCCAGAGCGCATAGTCCGCTGCCTGGATTCCCCAGGAGGACTGCGCCTCCCAAATGCACGGCACCACGATGCGGTCGAAGGCGTTCTGCTGACACACGTCGTCGACCGCATGTCGGATCGCATCCCGATGGCCGCTGGTCTGGAGGTGGCCGGCGATCACGAAGATGCGGTCGCCAGTGGCAGACACCCGGGGAATGACGTACTTGAGGTGAAGCCAGATCGCCATCTTGTAGAGCCGAACCTTGCCAGCAGCACGAACGTTGGCGTAGGCCGCGCTCTTCTTGAGGAGGGTCGCGTCGAAGCGGACCTGCTGTGCCGCGATGGTCGCGTATACGTCACCCCGCGTCGGGTGGGAATCGTTCTTCGCGTGCAGGCCCTTCGGAAGCTTAATCCCCTTGGCTTCGAGGCCGACCCGCAGCTGGTGTCCTTCCCAGATGGCGTCACGGTGGTCGCCCTCGAAGTGCGCCGTGCCGACGCCGAAGTACTCCTCACCGGGGCGGCCCTCGAAGTCGAGGGTCCCCGTCTCATCGAGGTACAGGTAGTGGTCCACCACGGCACGAGTGTGCCAGCGGTCCGGGACACTCTCGCGGCCGCTCAGCCCCAGGAGATCGCGTCGCCGCTCGTCTCGATGTGATCCAGCAGCGGCTGCGCTTCCGTTCGATGCACTCGACCTTGTTCGTCGAGTCGCGCTTCGAATCGGACACGCAGCGCCAGGTCAAACTGTTCGTCGTGGTCGTGGGCGACAGTCACGCCCCACGCGCAGCCAGTCGAGCCTTCAACTCGTCCAGGGTCAGCCCGATCGACGGATCCGCCTCGAGCTCGGCCCCCCGCGACCGGATCATCGCCTGCTGCTCCCCGGTGAGTTCGACCTGTGACGACCCCGTCATGGGGTCAGGTTACGCCGCGACGGTCGATGGGACGATCCTTCGGCTAGTCGAGCGCGTAGGGCTCACGCACCTCCACCTGCCTGTTGTAGGTCGTCTCGACAGTGACCGGATACGCGAGCACAGAGCCTCTCACGACGCCCTCAATCGCTTCCTCGATGGCACTCTCGATCTTGCGGAACGCAGCATCAGTGACATTGCGCGCTCCGTCCACCGAAAAGGTGAGCGTGAACGAGACCGATCTCGTACCCATACTGCGGTATCCGCGGGTCTTCTTCGCCATGGCCGAAACCTTCGCATGGCTGGCTGCATCTGAGTAGGGGCTCGGCTCCACTTACTGAGCTGCGGAAGGCGGTCACAGCGCATGCTGCGACGCAACATCAGAATCGTCGTTTTATGTATGCACCCGGGCTAGCCCGAGCAGTCGAAGCTCGGCGAGGTTCAGTTCTGGTACCGCTTCACCGACTTCAACCACGCATCCAGCACACCAATCTCATCCTCCAAGGTTTGCACCGTGGGCGGCGTGTAGTTCAACTCCGGATGCGGGTCGTGCCTAGAGGCCCACCCCGAGATGCGACTGTAGGAATCGTCGTAGGTCTTCACGTCTTCGGCCGATACGCGCCCAACGACTCGCAACTTCCCGACTCTCACCTCTAGCGACTTGTAGTCGACCAGCGGCTCGGCCAGCACCTGGCTGATGATGCGCTCCCACGTCTGAGACATGTGTCCGGCGATGTTCTCGGTGGCCTGCATGTAGTCGGCCTCTGACATGCCTTCCTCACTCTTGCGCAGTGCCGCTACCTGCTGACGGAGGGAATCGATACGTTGCGCAGCGTCCTGAGCCGTCCACGGATGGCTCATCGTTGTGAACCCCGGACCGACCTTGCGTCGTCTCTCGACTCCGCGAGTCGTGAAATCCACTCCCGCTTCGCCAGCCGCCTTGCGAAGCGCCATGGTGAAGGCCACGTCGTGTGTGAACACGATTACTTGACGCTCCTCAGCGAGCGCCACAATCCGGTGGGCGACCGCTTCTCGCTTCATGTGGTCCAAGGACGAAACCGGGTCGTCGAAAATGAGAGCCGACTTGCTCGCCTCAAAGTGCGCTTCGGTCAGGAACCCGGCGAAGCCGAGCGCCGTTTGCTCCCCCTCAGAGAGCACATCCCCGAGCCGAGCACCAGTGCGTGCGTTGAGGAAGTCCGTCTTGTGGAGCAAGGCTCCCTGGCGTGCTCGGGTCGCTCTGAACGTGACCCTCTCCAATCCGAGCCGGTCCGCCTCGCGGGTGAACCTGTCGCGGGCCTCCTCCGTCACGTATGCCCGCGTGAGTTCACCGACCTTGTCCGTGATGGAACGCGTGTTCGCTTCAGTGAACTTGGCATTCAGTGTCTCCAGCTCGCGTAGCCGCTCACGCTCCTGCTCAATGAGGGCCCGCCCGTCTCGCATCGCGAGCTGGTCACGCAACCGCCGCTCTTCCGACTCTGCCTGAGCGAGTTGCTCCGCGAATCCTTCCGCATCCACCCCTTCGGCCTCCTGGCGGCGGCGCGAGGCCATCTTGTCGAAGAGGTCCACTTCCATCGCTACCTCCACGGGTGAGGCCGTGCCGTCTGCCACCAACCCAGACTGCCGCGCAGTGAATGCATCGAGGACTGGCTGAACCGCGCCTGGGAATCCTTCGTCCGATTGCTCGACTGTCGCGATGGCGCTCAACACGTTTCGAGGCGCGACCGAGACATTCCGGAGAACTTGGAGGTAGTCCCGACGTTCGCCCTTGGCGTGCTCGGCCTCTCGCGCAGTCGTGTCCGTCACGAACTGATGAAATCGATTAAGACGCGAACCAGCTTCGGGGCTGAGGGGTTGCTGGCAGAGCACGCACACCGCATCCTCGTCCGTGTTTGGGAACTCGTGCTCTGCATAGACGGTTTCCGAGTACTTCTCGGCTGCCCGCCAGAGGGCCTGCCAGACCGGCGACCCGATGCCGTCCAGCGGTTCATCACCGAAGGATGTCCGGGACGCAGCATCGGCAGCCTGCTGAGCTTCATCCACCCGCTGACGAAGCTCGGCCAAACGTTGCTCCGCACTGTCACCAAGGGCTTGGTCGAGGGAGGAGAGGTGAGCCGCGATGAGACTCAAAGCATCCGCTGTTTGCGAGAGTCTCTGCTTCTCACGAATCGGGTTCGCGGTCCGGAGCCGTGCGACCTCTTCTACCTGGCGGTGCAGTCGCTCCGAAGCGTCTGGCGGACACGCCGTCGCGGCGGCGATGGCTTCATCGGACGTCGCGGCAGTAAGGCTTCGCAAGAAGACGCCACCGGGCGAGAGGTCGTCCACCTCCGGGAGTTGGCCTGATTGGCTCTTCTCCCGCTTCCAACCATCGATGACCGCTCGAACCCCGTTGCAGACACGGGTGAGGTCATCAAGCAGTTGAATGGCCGACGGGCGGTAGGAAATCTCTGCTTCGGAGTCGAGGTAGGTATCTCCGCAATGCTCGTCGAAGAACGAGACACGACCAAGAGCTTGGTGAGTCGGTCCCCCCAGCGAAGCGATGTGCTCTGACTCCCCGACGCGGAACACCACCTGACCCGACTGCTGACCGGGGGCCTCTGCGTATACATCAGGCAGGATGCTTGCTCGGTACCGGGTCCGCACCATCGATTGGAGGACTCGCGCGTAGCCGGACTTGCCGCTGCCGTTGTTGCCGAACACGACCGTCAAGCCCTCCGGGCTGAATGACAGTTCCTGTCCCTCGGCCAACTGATTGACGTTTGCGACCTCTCTCACCGAGAGAATGCGGACTGGCTCATCGTTCGACGCGGTCGGTGGCACCAAGTCGCCGAACCACCCACCCTCCGGCGCAGCAACCGGCTCCTCAAAGAGGCTTCTAGCCAGCTCTACGAAGTCGTCCTCCTCCAGCGCTTCGCCCCGGGCAATGCGCGCAAGCGTCTGCTGCTGCCACCAAGGTCGGCTAGCGGCCCAGTCGAGTACGTCGTCGTATGCGCTGCGCATTGCGTCTCCTACTCGCGGCTGCCCATGCGGGCTTACGCCCTATCGCAGCGATTCCATCACGCGAGCTCGAAACGTGCGCACTATCCAGATTCGCGATGCCGACTGCCGAACCCGTATCAGGCGTCTGGCCGCGTTTTTCACATTGAGCGCGCCGAAAAGTCCACACAGAGATGGCGATACGAGAGCACGAGTGAGCACCGCCGCGCGGACGCGTGACGGACATGCACTGTCGGAGCCCCGAAGTAGGCTGAGTCCACAACATCCATCCGGAGTTCCCCCTCAACAGAGGACAGGGCACGCCTTGCTCAGACGTTGAAGCGGAACTCCACCACGTCGCCGTCGACCATGACGTAGTCCTTGCCCTCCATGCGGACCTTGCCGGCGGCCTTGGCCGCGGCCATCGAACCGGCCTCGACGAGGTCGTCGAAGGAGACGATCTCGGCCTTGATGAAGCCCTTCTGGAAGTCGGTGTGGATCACACCGGCCGCCTCCGGTGCGGTCGCGCCCTTGCGGATCGTCCAGGCGCGCGCCTCCTTGGGGCCCGCCGTCAGGTAGGTCTGCAGGCCGAGGGTGTCGAAACCGACGCGGGCCAGCACGTCGAGGCCGGGCTCCTCGATGCCCATCTCGTGCAGCATCTCGCGGGCCTCGTCGTCGTCACCGAGCTCGACCAGCTCGGCCTCGAACTTCGCGTCCAGGAAGATCGCCTCGTGCGGGGCGACCAGCGCGCGCATCCGGTCCTTCAGCTCCTCGTCGCCGAGCTCGTCGGCGTCGCAGTTGAAGACGTAGAGGTAGGGCTTCGCGGTGAGCAGCATCAGCTCGCGGATGAGCTCGCGGTCGATGTCCGTGGCGATGATCGGCGTACCGGCCTCGAGCGCTGCCAGCGCCTCCTTCGCCGCGTTGACGTTGGCCACGAGCTCCTTCTTGCCCTTGGCCTCCTTCTCCAGCCGCGGGATCGCCTTCTCCACGGTCTGCAGGTCGGCGAGGATCAGCTCGGTCTGGATGATCGAGATGTCCGAGGCGGGGTCGACCTTGCCCTCGACGTGAGTCACGTCCTCGTCCCGGAATACCCGCGTCACCTGGCAGATCGCGGCGGACTCGCGGATGTGGCTGAGGAACTTGTTGCCGAGGCCCTCCCCCTTCGACGCACCCGCCACGATGCCGGCGATGTCGACGAACTCCACGGTGGCCGGCAGCTCACGGGCGGAGCCGAAGATCTCGGCGAGCGTGTGCAGCCGCGGGTCCGGTACGCCGACCACACCGACGTTCGGCTCGATGGTGGCGAACGGGTAGTTCGCCGCGAGCACGTTGTTCTTGGTCAGAGCGTTGAAGAGCGTCGACTTGCCTGCGTTGGGGAGTCCGACGATGCCGATCGTGAGGGCCACGGGCGGCCACTCTACGTGCGGACGACTGCCTGCCCGAAACCGACGTCACCGGCCTGCGTCAGGCCGGGGCCGCCAGCACGTCGTCCTGGTCCTCCTCCGGTCCGCTGACCCGGTTGCGCCCTTCTGCCTTGGACCGGTAGAGCGCGGCGTCCGCTGCCGCCACCACCTGCGCCGGCACGGGCGGGGTGGGCGGTGCCAGGCCGATGCCGAAGGACGCGGTGACCCGCCCGAACGACCCCCGGGCGGTGAAGTGCTCCTCGATGCGGGCGCGCAGCCGCTCGGCCAGACCGAGCGCGTCGGCCGAGTCGGCCTCCCGGGTCAGCACGACGAACTCCTCGCCGCCGTACCGGTAGACCGTGTCGGTGGACCGGACCTCCGCGCCGACGACCTCGGCCACCTGCTGGAGCACCTCGTCGCCGCGGACGTGCCCGTAGGTGTCGTTGAGCCGCTTGAAATGGTCGAGGTCGAACATGATCAGCCCGAGCGGGCGGCCGTAACGTGCCGACCGCTCGCACTCCAGGGCCAGGTCGTGGTCGAGCAGCCGCCGGTTCGCCAGCCCGGTCAACCCGTCGGTGTGCGCCAGTTCGGCGGTGTAGGTGTGCAGGCTGGCCGCCTCGATCGCGGCCGCGGCGTGGCTCGCCAGTGTCTCCAGCAGGTCCAGGCCGTCGGGCGCCACGAGGAGAGGCGTCGGGCTGCTCAGCTCGATGGCTCCGGTGACGCGGGCACCGACGACCAGCGGTACGGCGAGGGCGGTCAGCCGACGCTCGGGGTGCACCTCGACGCTCGGCTCACCGGACTCGTGGGCGGTGGCCGTCCGGCCGAAGCGGACTGCCTGACCGACCACGCCGACACCGAGCTCTGCAGCAAGCTGCTCCTCCGGTACGCCGTGCGCGGCCGTCGAGTCGTAGACGCCCGAGAGGGTCCGGCCCGATTCGTCGTCGGCCAGCCAGATGACCACACGGGAGAAGCCGCTGACCCGGGTGGCGGCCGCCGCGACGGCGTCCAGCACGTAGCCCAGGTTGAGGCTTCCGGAGATCTCCCGCGACATGGCCAGGATGGTGCGAAGCTGGCCGGCCTGGGCCTCGATCCGCTCCTGGGCCGCGAGCTCCTGGTAGAGCGACTCGGAGAGCGCGGCCCGCATCCGGGCGATCCCCTCCGCGATCCGCCGAAACTCCGCCGGCCCGGACGGCTCGAGGGGCGCATCCAGGTCCAGCCGCGCGATCGCGTCGGTGGCCGAGAGGATGCCGGCCATCGGCTCGACGACGGCGTCCTTGAGGCGCCGGCGCTGGCGAATCACCAGCGCGACCAGGAAGGTCCCGAGCAGCAGCGTGCCCACCAGGCCCGAGGCGAGCATCTGGCCCTGCTGGGCGTAGAGCGAGTCCCGCCGCGTCTGGATGCGGTCGTCGAGGCGAGCTTCGGCCGACCGGTACGCCCCGAACAGGTCGGTGCCGCGCGCGTAGAACGCCGTGATCGCCTGGCGGTCGTTCGGGGCGGTGCCGGCGAGAACCGCGCGCGCCCACTCCGAGTCCCAGGCCTGTTGCGCCACGCGCATGTCGAGCAGGAGCGGCGCCAGCTCACGATCGCCACCGACCAGACGGCCGAGCTCGGCGTACCGCTGGCGCACCGTGGTCGACGCGTGCTCGAAGGTGTCGACCATCGCCGGGTCGCGCACGAGCAGATAGCCGCGCAGACCGGACTCCTGCTCGATCATCGCCGCGTGGGCCAGCGCGAGAGCGGTCGCTGCCTCTTTCATCCGCTTCTGGTCCGGGCGGATCGAAACCATCAGATAGGCAAAGACGCCGGCGAGCAGCAGTGCGAGGACCACGATCACGACCATCAGCTGGCGGAAGGCCCGGTCGACTCCGTCGGCGATGCTCTCGACACCCGCCTCGCTCTCGGCCTTCCGGAACTGCATTCCCCCAGTGTGTCCGACAAATGCGCAACTGTTCGTGCTTCAGCCGTCCCGGTGCTCGGTGGTGAGCAGCTCACCGCGATGGCGCCAGGACCAGGTCAGCACGGTCACCGAGAAGACCAGGGTCAGCGCGACGATCACGGCCTCGAACACGCCGGCCCCACCCTGGGCGAAGATGCCGTTCTCGACGTCGTACAGGAAGTCCATGGCGAACAGGTAGAGCCCGGCGCTGCCCGCGCAGACCAGCCAGAGCAGGGCGCTCGGCCTGCGTGCGCGCAGCGTCACCAGGGCCAGCACGCACGCCACTCCGAGCCAGAGATCGGCCAGAGGGAAGGCGTTCTCGAAGTCGTAGTACGCGTCGGTGTGCTCGCTGGCGATCCAGTCGCGCTGGGTGAACCAGATCGTCCAGTACGCCGCGTCGAGCAGGATCGCGACCACGAGCATGAACTGGATCAGCCGCCTCATGGCGACGATCGAATCAGATCACGCGACGCCCCGTGCGCATTCGCCAACGGAACTCGGCCATCGCGACCCGCGCCGGGAGCGCGCGCACCCAGCGCGGGACGCGCGGATAGACCACCCGTACGACGGCCCAGAACCGCTCGTAGCGACGCTGCTCCCGGGCACTCCACGGCAGACCCAGCACCTCCCGGGCGGCCGGGCTGAGATTGCCACGCGTGACCAGGCTGACCAGCGGGCTGAGCGGCTTGACGAACCACTTCGCATCACGGGTGGAGAGCAGCGCGGCGGCGTACCGCTGGATCTGCGGATCGGAGCGGAACTCCCCCTGCATGCGCTCCCAGTACCGGTCGAACTCGGCGCGCGTGGGTGGCCACATGTCCGGCTTCACCTGCAGCGCGGTGCCGTACACCCAGCCCTCGCGGTACAGGTGCTCCAGAGTCACCTCGTCCAGCGGGCCGAAGATCCGCTCGTACATCTCCCGGCCGACCTCGGCCAGGGTCGCGGCGACCCACAGCTGCAGCTCGGCGTCGAACGCGGAGTACCCCTCGCCGCGGACCGGCACGTGCGCCCGGTTGACCAGCCGGGCGACCTTGGCACGCTCCTCGTCGGTGCCCAGGCCCATCACGTAGACGTAGGTCAGCGTGGTGCGCAGCCGGTCGATCGGTCGCTGCATGGTGGTCGAGTGCTCGGCGACGCCCTTGCCCACGCCCCACACCGCCAGCTGGTACATCACCGCGGAGCCGGAGCCCAGGAGCAGCCCGGACTCGCGGAGCAGGTCGGCGAGCGTGATCGTCGGCCGGGGGCGCGGGCCCGGTGTCGTGCCCGGCACGACGGCAGGAGCGGTCATGTGCAACAATGAAACACAGATTGTTGCATCGATGCAAGGGAGGGCGTGTGGCCACGGACGCCGCCATCCTCGAGGCCGCCCTCGAGCAGTTCGCGCTGACCGGCATCCGCCGGACCAGCACCGACGACGTCGCGCGTCGCGCAGGAGTCAACCGCGCGACGCTGTACCGGCGGTTCGGCAGCCGCGAGCAGCTGCTGGCCGCGGCGTACCTGCACGAGGCCGGCCGCGTGCTGGAGGAGCTGACCCGGCGGGTGCCCGACGTACCCGACGATCCGGCCGCGGACTTCGACGCCGAGGCCAACGTGATCACGATGTTCACCGAGGCGGTCATGCTCATGCGCGAGCACACGCTGCTCCGGCGGATGCGCGAGGTCGACGGTGACCTGATCGCGCACGGCATGACCGTCGGGGCGGTCGACGTGCTCGCGTTCGCCGCCGACGTGCTCGCGCACCGCGTCCGCGAGCTGCACCGGTGGCGCGGCACCGAGCCACCCGCGGACCCGCTGGACCTCGGTCACACGGTCGCGCGGCTGATCCACTCGCTGGTGCTCACCCCCGGCGGCGGGCCCGACCTGGACACCCCCACCACGGCCCGCCGGTACGCCGAGGCGGTGATCGTCCCGCTGCTCCTCGGTCACCGCCCGCCCCACTAGTCTCGCGGCGTGCGCATCGCGACCTGGAACGTCAACTCCCTCCGCTCGCGGATCGGGCGCGTCGAGGCCTTCCTCGAGCGCCACGAGATCGACGTGCTCGCGGTGCAGGAGACCAAGGCCCGCGAGGACCAGCTGCCGCTGATGGGCCTGCAGTCGCTGGGCTACGAGGTGGCGGCCGCCGGCTTCGACCAGTGGAACGGCGTCGCCGTGATCAGCCGGGTCGGCCTGGACGAGGTCACGGTCGGCTTCGACGGCATGCCGGGGTGGGGCGAGGCCATGACCGCCGAGGCGCGGGCGGTCGGAGCCCTGTGCGGCGGCGTCCGGGTGTGGTCGCTGTACGTGCCGAACGGGCGCAAGCCCGGCGACCCGCACTACGTCTACAAGCTCGACTGGCTCGACCGGCTGCACGACGCGTCGCGCCCCTGGCTGGAGAGTCCCACCGTGCTCTCCGGCGACTGGAACCTCGCGCCCACCGACGACGACGTCTTCGACATCACGCGGTTCACGCACTCGACCCACGTCACGCCGGCCGAGCGCGCGGCGTACGGACGGTTCCTCGACTCGGGCTGGACCGACCTGGTGGAGCCGCACCTCAGCGGCCCGGACGCCTTCACCTACTGGGACTACTACCGTCAGCGGTTCGAGCGGAACCGCGGCATGCGGATCGACCTGCTGCTCGGCTCCCCCGCGGTCGCGGAGCGAGTGACCGGCGCGTCGGTGGACCGCGAGGAGCGCGGCGGCTCCGACGGCCACGGCAAGGGCGCGTCCGACCACGCCCCGGTCATCGTCGACCTGGCCGACTGACTGCCCGGCCGGCGCCGGTCACGCACGGTCCACGGGAGCGTCAGGACCAGCGCCCAGCCGGTGAGGATGATCGCGGCCCCGGCGACGAGGTACCACGGATACGGTCCGAGCAGGTCGAGCAGCGAGGCCGCGGACGGCTTGTGGTCGAGGTAGCCGTAGTTGGTGTCCATGACCTTGTTGAGGGGGAAGACGACCGCGGCCCACACGACCAGCGCGAGGGCGGTGAAGCGGTACAGCGACCACGTGGGCCGGAAGCCGAGTCCCCAGGTCAGGTACGCCGCCGCCCACACCACGAGGAAGTGCAGGGTCCAGAAGCCGAAGTACCGCACGCTCGGGAAGGTCTGCCCGAGCGACGGCGTGAGGATCGCCTGGATCGAGAGTGTGAGCGCGACGTAGTAGGTGAACGCTGTGGCCCGGGAGCTCCGCGTCCACAGCGCGACGACGGCGGTGTACTCCGCCACGTCACACAGCTCCAGCGGGAGCGATCCGCCGACGTCGAATCCGCCGGGCTCGAAGGTGTAGTAGACCAGCATGACGACCATCGACAGCCCGAGCACGGCGGCGTAACCGCGGCGGAGCGGGCGCTCGCGGTCGGTGCCCCGGTGGCTCCGCCCCCACGCGACCACGAGCACGAGCCCGACCGCGAACATCCCGAGCAGGACGAAGTGCTGGCCGGAGAAGGCCTGGAACCCACTCGAGACGAGCACGGTCACCTCACCATCGTGCTCCTTCCCGGCCGGTGATGGGACCCGAAGCCTCGATCAGCGGCTCACTGGTCCAGCGCGGCGGCCTCAGAGTGTCGGAGGTGGCTGGCACCGTCGTGGGCGTGGACATCATCCTTCCCCTGCTGACCCTGGTGATCGGGGTCCTGCTCGGTGTCCTGGCCACGGTCCTGGTCGGCCGCCGCGGCGGTGTGGCCGACCTCGACCGCGTCCAGGAGCGGGC
>DATAKN010000116.1:0-59914 GCA_036261595.1 Marmoricola sp. | reverse complement strand
GCGACGTCGGGAAGCCTTCGCTGTCATGGTTGGACGTCCTACCTTTGCATCGGCTATGCATCGGATCGTACGTCAATTCCGGTCTTGGTGTGACCTGTTGGGTTGCAGCGGATCCATCATGTTTCCGCAGGTCAGAGCCATTTTTGTCTGCTCGTGTCCACTCAGGTCCAACAATGCCAAATGTTGGTTCGAGTCCAACCGGGGGAGCCAGCCACACGAAGGGCCCCGACCGTCAGGTCGGGGCCCTTCGTCGTGAGCCGGCTCCTCAGGTGCGGCTGGGGCGCACCGGCCGGCGCCAGATGAGCCGGTGCACCGGGATCCATCGGGGGATGTCACGCAGGCCTGGGATGAACGGCAGGAGCACCAGCGCCAGCGTCAGCAGCGCCATCACGCCCCACACCTGTGCATCGGCGTTGTCGGAGGTCGAGAACGGCTTGACCTGGTACCAGAACGTGTAGAGCCACATCCACGGCTGGCCCGGGTAGTTGCCGGTTTCGTTCATCATGCCCCACTGGTCGCCCCCGAGGTGTCGGGCACGGGCCAGGTCTTCGAGGTACGCGCCGTCGGACAGCAGCAGCAACGGGCGGGTCTGGTCGCCGCCGTAGAAGTTGCCCGAGGAGGCGAGCTCACCCTCGAGCCCGCCGCTCCGGGCGAGGGCGAGGAAGGCGTCGCTGAGCGCCGGGACCGGACCGTAGTCACCGCTCGGCACCTTGGCCGGGTCGCCGTCCGGAGCCTTCGCGAGCGCGTCGGTGTACGCCGTGGCCCAGGCGGTCTGCTGGGTGCCGCTCGCCGAGTCCCAGGCCGTCAGCGCTGCGCCTGCTCCGGCCACGCCGGACCGGTCCTTGCGCAACGGGTCGAGGACGAGGGCAGCGGAGTCGACCGGGGTCCGGACGCCACCCCACTTCTGGAGCGGCAGGCCGAGCAGGGTCTGGCCGGTCGCGTTGTGGTTGTACGGCGCGCCGTACGTGGCGCTGGCCGAGGTCCCGGCGAGCTCGGCGGCTGCGGTGGCGACCACGTCGTTCGGCGCGGCCTTCGCCCAGTCGCTCATCGTGATCGCCTTCTCGTCAGGCGAGGAGAAGATCGCAGCCAGCGCAACGGTGAGGACGGCGATCACGGTGAACGCGATCACGAACTCCTTGACGAGGTCGTACCGGCGGGTCGGGAAGCCGTGCGAGTCCGGCGTGACGCGACGGTGTCCTCGTGCCGAGCGCGCTGGTCGGTGCAGCTGGGGTGTGGACGTGGTCGTCATCGTGCACCCACTTCTTCGCTGTCGATGGGCGGTACGACGCCGTGCCGACGGACCAGGACGATGTGGCCGAGCGTGATGGTGCCAATGACCAGTGGCAGCAGCACGATGTGCCACATCAGCATCTGGGCGGGGTTCAGCACGTTGAACCAGGCCCCGAACCCGACCGCGTTCAGCCCGTCCTTCGCCTGGGTGCTGATCCACTGCGAGTCGAGGTTGGACTGCGAGAGGTAGCCGGTGAAGGCGGTCGCGATCGACAAGACGAACGCCAGCATGCCGCTGACCCACGTGAGACGCCGGTTGCCGCGCCATGCCGCCATCCAGAACTTGCCCCACAGGTGGATCACCATGCTGGCGAAGAACAGCTCGGTGCTCCACAGGTGCAGGGAGTTCACGAAGTGGCCGAGCGACGACACGTGCCACCACGTCGCTCCGCCGATCGCCAGTGCCGCACCCGAGAGCAGCACCACGACGAGCGCCGCGAGAGTGAGGACGCCGAACACGTAGATCCACGATGCGACGTACGCCGGCTGGCGGTCGGGCAGGGCCTGGCCTGGCGGCACCAGGCCCGCGACTCGGTCGTGGACCTTGGTCGTCCAGTTCCCTTCCGCCGGTGCCGGCGCGGCGGGGGCCGTCACCGGGAACCGCCGTCGTGGCTGCCCGGGAAGGGCAGCACCAGGGCAAGGACGAACGCGAGCACCATCAGCCCGATGATGATCGCGTTGGTGAGGCTGATGCTGACGACGCCCCAGTGCAGATAACGGCCCCCGAGGAGCGGGACCAACTGGTTGAACAGTGGAATACCCATGGTAGAGATGGTCGACCTGCGTGTTCCCCGCCACAAAGGACCTTCGTCCTGAGAGCGCCTGAGAATGTGCTGAGAGACAGCCGCGAGCGGTGTGCCTGACGCGGCGGCGCAGGCGTGCCTCCCGTCAGGGTCGGGTCGAGGTACCCGCCCATGGCTAAGGGATCGACGCCTGGCAGCGGCCCTTCGCATGCCTGCCGAGGTGCATGTGCTCCTGCCGGCCGGGGTACGCGCCCTTCGTACGCGGGGTACAGTTTCGCGCGGGGGCGAAGCGAGCACTCCACATGACGGATGCCGGGGGGCATCCTCGAAGAGGGCCGGGGTGCAGTGCAGTGATGTGTCGATGAGGCGTTTGCGGACCGACTTCGTGCTTGGTGGCCGCTACGTGCTCGGGTCACGGATCGCCTCCGGCGGTATGGCCGACGTGTGGGAGGCCCAGGACCAGACTCTTCAGCGTCTGGTCGCGGTCAAGGTGATGCGTCCCGACACCGACCACGAGGAGATCTTCCGGCTCCGCTTCCGAGACGAGGCCCTGCACGCGGCATCGCTGCTGCACACGAACATCGCGACCGTCTTCGACTACGGCGAGGACGACGGTCTGGCCTACCTCGTGATGGAGCGCGTCGATGGCCGGGCCCTGAGCCAGGTCGTGCGTGAGGAGGGTCCCCTCGACCCCGAACGCGTTCGCTCGATCATCGGGCAGGCGGCTCTGGCGCTGGGCGTGGCGCACGAGCAGCGGGTCGTGCACCGCGACGTCAAGCCGGCCAACATCCTGCTCCGCGACGACGGGCTGGTGAAGCTCACCGACTTCGGCATCGCTCGCGCGGTCGGCGCCGCCGGCCACACGCGCATGGGTGAGCTGCTCGGCACCCCGCACTACCTCAGCCCTGAGCAGGCGCTCGGCGAGCCGGCCTCCGGTGCCAGTGACCTCTATGCGCTCGGGGTGGTCGCGCACGAGCTGCTCACCGGCAGGCGCCTCTTCGACGGCGGTACGCCGATCGCGACCGCGCTCATGCACGTCCACGAGGCGCCGTCGCCGCTGCCGGACTCCGTGCCCGAGCCGCTCGCGATGGTGATCACCGACCTGCTCGCCAAGGACCCCGACGACCGCCCGCCCAACGCACGTGCGGTGGCGATCCGGCTCGGCCTGGCCGACCACGAGATCGCCGGGCTCGCGCTCGGCCTCGCGCGGACGGTCTACGGCGACGACGACGAGCCCGACGAGGAGATCAAGCCGCTCTCGCGCGCCCTCCTGGACCCGGCCCCCACAATGGCGGCCGACGCCGCGGCGCTGCTCGAGGACGAGCTCGACGGCGAGTGAGCGGTGGTCGCTACTCGCCCCAGCCCATCGGGATGACCTCGAACGGCGCGGCGAACGCGACACCGAGGCGCTGTCCGGTTGCCCGCGCCATGCCCTCGAGGAACTCGCGCGGGTCCCAGTTCTCCCAGCCGAGCCCGTCGATGTAGGCGGCATGCGCCTTCAGCGACTCGACGCCGTGGTCGAAGGTCTCGGTCGTGTCGACCGCGTGCGTCGCCATCGGTGAGCCGAAGACCCACACCTGCTTCACTCCACCCCAGGGCTCCAGGCCGTCGTCGGTGATCTGCTCGGGGAACACCCACCGGTTGCCGGCGTCGCGCACCGCGTCCAGGACGGCCCGGCCGACGGCGATGTGGTCGGCCTGGTTCAGGTTCGCGCCACCCCAGGTGTCGCGGTGGTTGCCGGTGATCACGATGTCGGGGCGGTGCCGGCGTACCTCTGCGGCGATGATCCGGCGCATCGGGACGCCGTACTCGAGGATGCCGTCGGGCTGGCCGAGGAAGTCGACGCTGTCGACGCCGACGATGCGGGCGGACTCGACCTGCTCCTGCTCGCGGACCACGCGGCACTCGTCGGGTGACATCGCGTCGATGCCGGCTTCCCCGCTGGTCACCATGGTGTAGCCGACCCACTTGCCCTGGCCGGTCCACCTGGCCACTGCTGCAGCGGCGCCGAACTCCATGTCGTCGGGATGGGCGACGATGCAGAGCGCGCGCTCCCAGGTCTCGTCGGCCGGTTGCAGGGGCTCCGGTGCGTCCATGCCGACAGGGTAGGGGCGTGGACAGGCGAGCGCCACGGATCCACGTGGGCGTCCTCACGTCGCCCGGCGGCGTGCGGAATAGGTCGGGGACGAGGGACCCGACTACCCTTGGTCGGTGACTGAGACCCCCGAATCAAGCTCGTTCGACGACCTCGGTCTCGACCCGAAGGTGCTCAAGGCGCTCAAGGACGTCGGCTACGAGACGCCATCGCCGATCCAGGCAGCGGCGATCCCGACCCTTCTCGGCGGTGAGCACGTCGTCGGACTGGCGCAGACGGGCACGGGCAAGACGCTCGCGTTCGCAGCGCCAATCCTGTCCAGGATCGACCTCAGCCAGAAGACGCCACAGGCGCTGGTGCTCGCGCCGACCCGCGAGCTGGCGCTGCAGGTCGCCGAGGCGTTCGAGCGGTACGCCGCGCACATCAAGGGTCTGCACGTCCTGCCCGTGTACGGCGGCCAGGGGTACGGCGTCCAGCTCTCCGCCCTGCGTCGCGGCGTGCACGTCGTCGTGGGCACGCCCGGGCGGGTGATGGACCACCTCGAGAAGGGCACCCTCGACCTGAGCGAGCTGCGGTTCGTCGTGCTCGACGAGGCCGACGAGATGCTCAACATGGGCTTCGCCGAGGACGTCGAGCAGATCCTGTCCGGCACCCCGGAGACCAAGCAGGTTGCGCTGTTCTCAGCCACGATGCCGCCGCAGATCAAGCGGATCATCAAGCAGCACGCACCCGGTGCGACCGAGATCAAGGTCAAGTCGACGTCGACGACCGCCGCGAACGTCAGCCAGCGCTACCTCAAGGTCGCGCACGCGCAGAAGCTCGACGCGCTGACCCGCATCCTCGAGGTCGAGAACTTCGACGGGTTGATCGTGTTCGTCCGCACGAAGAACGCCACCGAGGAGCTCGCCGAGCGTCTTCGTGCCCGCGGCTTCTCCGCCGCAGCGATCAACGGAGACGTCGCCCAGGTGCAGCGCGAGCGGACGATCGAGCAGCTGCGCAAGGGAAAGCTCGACATCCTGGTCGCCACCGACGTCGCCGCACGCGGACTCGACGTGCCGCGGATCAGCCA
Source organism: Marmoricola sp. (assembly GCA_036261595.1). GTDB lineage: Bacteria > Actinomycetota > Actinomycetes > Propionibacteriales > Nocardioidaceae > Marmoricola. The sequence continues at coordinate 54,717 of DATAKN010000116.1, read as the reverse complement.
CGTCATCAACCACGACATCCCGACCGACACCGAGTCCTACGTGCACCGGATCGGCCGGACCGGTCGCGCCGGTCGCGCCGGCGTGGCGATCTCGTTCGTCACGCCGCGCGAGGGCCCCCTGCTCCGCGCGATCGAGAAGACCAACCGCACGACGCTGGAGGAGCTGAAGCTTCCGACCGTCGAGGACGTCAACGCCTTCCGGGTCTCGAAGTTCACCGAGGCGATCGGCCAGGCGCTGGGCGACCCGCAGATGGCTGACTTCCGCGAGCTGGTGGCGGCGTACGAGCGGGAGCACGACGTGCCCGCCGTCGACATCGCCGCGGCGATCGCGGTGCTCGCCCAGGACGGCGAGCCGCTGTTGCTCGAGGACGTGCCGGAGCCGGTGCGGGCGCCGTACCGGGAGCGGTCGCAGGACCGTCGCAGCGGTGACCGCAAGCCCATGTCGCCGTACCGGATCGAGGTGGGCAAGCGGCACCGCGTCGAGCCGCGCCAGATCGTCGGCGCGCTGGCCAACGAAGGCGGACTCTCGCGCGAGGACTTCGGGAAGATCGACATCCGGCCGGCGTTCTCGATCGTCGAGCTGCCCGCCGACCTGCCCGAGGAGAAGCTGCACGCGCTCGCCGACACCCGGATCTCCGGTGTGCTCATCGACATCAAGCCCGACCGGTTCGCCCGCAACCGTGGCACCGACCGATCCGGCCGCGCCCGGCCCGAGCGCCACGACCCTGGCTCTCCCACAGCAGGGCCTTCCGGGAAGAAGCCCAGGCACAAGAAGCGCACGCCCTGACGCGCAACCAGAATCGCCTTCAGTAACGACGCGAGACCTGCGTCGTTGAGGGGAGTGACGCCCCTCACACCTCGGAGGTCCCTTCGTGCGCCGCACCCTCGTCGCCCTGCTCGCGCTGGCCGGGCTGCTCTGCTCGGCAGCCGGCCCTGCGTCGGCCGCCGAGTCGCTGCCGGTGCCCTACCAGTTCATCCCGTCCGCGCTCCTGGGTGGCATGCCGGACGCGAACGCTCCTGGCACGAACGACTGGAGCTGCAAGCCCAGCGCTGCGCACCCGCTTCCGGTGGTGCTGGTGCACGGCACGGCGGGCAACCGCAGCACGAACTGGCAGACCTACGGCCCGCTGCTGAAGAACAACGGCTACTGCGTCTTCGCGCTGACCTACGGGGTGACCCCGGGGTCGGCGTACCCGATCGCCGCGCTCGGTGGCCTGAACAGCATCCCGACCAGTGCCGCCGAGCTCGGGTCGTTCATCGACAAGGTGCTGGCGGCGACCGGCGCCGACCAGGTCGACATCGTCGGCCACTCGCAGGGCACGCTGATGCCGGACTACTACGCGTAGTTCCTCGGCGGTGCGGCTCGTATCCACAGCTACATCTCGCTGGCACCGCTGTGGCACGGCACCGCGATCGGCGACATGAAGCCGTTGCTCTCCGGGGCGTTCGGACCGGCCGCCGACCAGCCCGTGCCGTTCTGCCCTGCCTGCGGGGAGATGTCGGCGAGCTCGGAGTTCATGGCGGAGATGCGGGCCGGGGGAGTGGCCGTGCCGGGCATCAACTACGTCAACATCGTGAGCCGGTACGACGAGTTGGTGGTGCCCTACACCAGCGGCATCGAACCGGGGATGACGAACCTCGTCCTGCAGGACCAGTGTCCGCTCGACTTCACCGACCACTTCGAGATCGCGGCCGACCGCAACGCCAGCGTGCTGGTGCTCAACGCCCTCGACCCGGCGCACCCGCAACCGGTGCCGTGCGTGCCGGTGCTGCCGTTCGTGGGCGGTGCCTGACGCCATGACCCCTGATCCACACCCGCATCGCTCCCAGATCCGCCGACCTGACAGGAACCTCCCCATGAGGCGAGCCATCTTCGTCCTTCTGATCGCCGTCGCCGCCGTGCTGGTCAGCCCGCAGCTCGCCTCGGCGCACGTCGAGAGGCCGTCGTACTGGCCCGACCCGGCGCCCGACTGCACCGTCAGCCCCTGTGCCGGCGGGGTCGTGCCCACGGCGAGGTCGCTCGCCTCAGCGCTCGACCCCACGCAGCTCGGGACGACGCGTGTGGTCTGCCAGCCGGACTCGCTGGACCGGGTGAAGCAGTCGATCAATGCGGCGCTGGTCAACGGCTACGACATCCGGCCGACGGACCACCGCACCCTCAGCGCCACCGAGGCAGACGCGCTGCTGAGCCAGAACAAGAAGTTCTTCGCGCGCTGCAGCTACCACGAGATCCAGACGGCGGTCACGGCGTCGGGCAACAACGACCGCGTGGTGGTGATGCCCGGTGTCTACACCGAGCCGACCGCGCGATCGCAGCCGACCCACGACCCGGCCTGCGCGCAGTACACCACCACCTCCGACAGCGGTGACCCCGGTGCGCTGACCCACGAGTACCAGGTCCGCTGCCCGAACGACGCCAACCTGGTGGCGGTGATCGGGCGCGGCATCGGGACAGGCGTCGATCCGAGCCCGCCACTCGCCGACCGGCACGGCATCCCCAACGCCGGACCGTGCATCCGGTGCAATCTGCAGCTGGAGGGCTCCGGTGTCAGCGCCGACGACGTGGTCGTCGAGGCGGGTGACGCCTCGGCCGGCAACGGCGGACCGTCCGCCGTCGGCCACGCCAAGGACGTCGGCATCTTCGTCGACCGCGCCGACGGCTTCGTGATGCGCAACCTGACCGTGCGGCACGCCCGCGAGCACGACATCTACATGCTCGAGACCGACGGCTACCTGCTCGACCGCTTCAAGACCTACTACGCGGGCGGGTACGGCGTGCTCACGTTCGTCGAGGACCACGGGCTGATGCAGAACTGCGACACGGCCGGCAACGGCGACTCGGGCATCTACCCGGGCTCCGGTGCGCCGACCACGCTCGCCTCGGACAAGGCCTACTACCCGGACGCGCCGCGGTACAGCCAGGAGATCCGCAACTGCGACATCCACCACAACACCGGCGGATTCTCCGGCACCGACAGCCACGGCACCCTCGTGGACCACAACAACTTCTACGGCAACGCGCTCGGCTTCACCACCGACGTGTTCACCGCCGCCGGCCACCCGGGCTTCCCGCAGGGCGGCAACGTCATCGAGAACAACAACTTCTACTCGAACAACTTCAACCCGTTCGTGGCCGGCTCCGACGTCGAGCCGTTCATCGCTGCACCGGTCGGCACCGGGCTCTGGTTCGCCGGCGGCAACGACAACGTGCTGCGCAACAATCACTTCTACGACAACTGGCGGCGCGGCATGATGCTGTTCGCCGTACCGGACGCGACGGTCTGCGGTCCGCTCATCGGCGTCCCGATGACCGGCTGCGACCCGACGAAGATTTCCACGTCGTACCGCAACAGCATCCACGACAACGTCATGGGTGTGTCGCCGACCGGCGAGGTGAAGCCGAACGGCGTCGACTTCTGGTGGGACTCGTTCCCCGGCAACACCGGGAACTGCTGGTACGCCAACACGGCGGCGCCTGGCAAGTCGGTCACCTCGTCACCGGCCCTGCTGCCGGCCTGCAACAACGGCGCCAACCCGGAGACCAGCATCGGCACGGGCGACCTCGGGAACGAGGCCGAGCTGGTGGCCTGCCTGGCGGGCTTCCAGGTCTCCGGCTACCCGGCCGGAAACTCGACGCTGTGCAGCTGGCCGGTCACGCCGCAGCAGCCCGGCACCAGCTCGGGCCGGCTCGGCGCGAGGACCGTGACGGCCGACCCGGCGGTGCAGCAGCAGTCGTTCGCCGACCTCTGCACGGCGAACCCAGGGTCCCGCACCTGCGCGCCGTTCCTCGATCAGCTCGGCATCACCGGCTGGGTCGCGTCTGCGCTCCAGACGGTGCTGCCCGACACGGTCGTCGCCGACCCGCCCGGCCACAACCCGTTGAGCACCTACACGTGCAGCTGGTGGCGGCAGGCGGACGCGAGCGCCCGCGCCGGACTGGCCGACCGGCTCCAGAACTGGGTCGGTGGCACGGTCGACGGCAGTACTCGGGTCGGCTACGGTTCCACGCTGACGCGTGATCGGACGGCGCAGCTCTTCAACGACCGCTGCAGCACCAGCTACGCCGGCAGCCTCGCGCTCTACAAGATCTACGGACCAGCGGCGGCGTTGGTCAACGCCAACCACTGAGGCTCGCCTGAGCGTCAGGGACTACCCTCGCCCTGTCGCCGCGCCCACGGCGCGGCGACAGGCGGGGCCCCGGCCCGGCATCGCGGGGCGGTAGCTCAGTCGGTTAGAGCAGAGGACTCATAATCCTTGGGTCGTGGGTTCGAGCCCCACCCGCCCTACCAGTGCAAAATTGCAGGTCAGAGGCCACTTGCGTCTCCGAAGTCGATCGGCAAAACGTCCGATTCGGCGGCCCGAGTCCGCAAATAGTCCGCACGCGCCTTGGCGGCGGCCTCGTCGAGCCGGTCCGCGACTGCGTCGAGGTCGTCACCGAACAGGCCGGCGTAGACATCGAGCGTCATCGCAGCCGATGCGTGACCGAGCATCCGCTGGACCGCCTTCACGTTGGCGCCGGCCTGGACGGCGAGGCTCGCCGCGGTGTGCCGCAGGTCGTGCGGAGTGAGGTGCGGGACCCCGATCGCCTTCGCCGCGGGCGTGAACACCCGCGCCCGGAAGTTGTGGTTCCGCAGGGGCGCGCCGTGAGGTGAGGTGAACACGAGGTCGTCGGGCTCCTTGCCGGCAACGTGCTGGGCGAGCTCGTCCACGATGGAGCGGGGGATGGGCACCGAGCGATACTGGTGTGTCTTCGGCGTCCCGTAGGTCACCTCACCGAGGTCGATCGCCGTACGCACGACCTCGAGGCGGCGGCGCATCAGGTTGACCCGCTTCACCTGCAACGCCGTGGCCTCACCCCAACGCAGACCCGTGTAGGCGAGCAGCCGGATGAACAACTCGAAGCCGACGCACGCCTCGGCGAGCCGGTCGACCTGCTCATGGGTCAGGAAGACCGGTTCCTTCCGGGCGACCCGGGGGAGGCGCACGCCCTCGGCCGGGTGTACGACAGCCGTCGGTCACGCACGGCGAGCGACATCATCAGCGACAGCACCCGGTGGGCTTGCCGGATGGTCGCTGCGGCGTACCCCTCGGCCTGGAGCGACGCGACCCAGGCGACGACGTCGGCGTGGGTGACCTCGGCGAGCCGGACCTTCTGCCACTGAGGCAGCACCTGCACCCGGAGGATGTTCCGGTACCGCTGTCGGGTCAGCGGCTTCAGCTGCACCTGTGCCTCGAGCCACTTCGCTGCCCACTCGCCGAGGTGATCCGCGACAGCGACGGGTCGATCCACTCGCCGCGGTGCTTGGCGTTCTCGACCGACGCAAGCCAGCGCTCGGCGTCGAGCCGGCGACGGAAGTGCCGGGCGTGCTCCTTGCCGCTCGGGTCGCGGTATCGCGCACGCCATTGGCCCGTCGGTCTCTTCTGGACGTTGCCCATCTCAGGCCACGCTCGATCGGGCCCACTCGATCACGTCGCCGGGGTCGTACCGCAGGGCCGATCCGCAGGATCCGCGGACCACCTTCGCCGCGGTAGCTCCAGTAGTAGAGCGTGGACACCGGTACGCCGAGGTAGTCGGCCGTGTCGCGGACCGTCCACAACCGCGGCGGGAGCGGTTGCGGCCAGTCGAGCTTGCGTTGGTTCTTCACGTCGTTCCTTCCTGAGTAGTGATCGGTCGTTCGGTCCGAGCCCTTCGCGTCCGCGACCTGCAGGCGGAAGCCACCGCCTTCGCGGACGTGTCTAGGTCGAGGTAGCCGAGGCCGTCGAAGATCCAGCTGGAGACGAGCTCGAAGCCGTCGGGGACGGGCTCGTCGAGGATCTGCCGGACGTCCGCGTCGGGGTCGAGGGCGGCGGGGTTGCGGCGGTGCATCCGTCGGAGTCGGCGGATCTGTCCGAAGGTGAGGGAATAGGCCCGGGACTTGGAGATCGGGTGGCCGCGGTAGCCGAGGGTGCCGAGGTGGCGTAGCAGCATTTCGTAGCCGGGCGCGGTGCGGCCGAGGCCCTCGGCGACCTCGATCAGCCTCAGAGCGTGATCGGTCGCCCCGGCGGCACCTGCGTGCGCGGTCGAGCGGATGGTGCCGTTGAGCCCGAAGTCCTCGGTGGCCTTGGTCAGGTACTTCGCCAGGTACGCCGCGACCTGCTCGGGGTGGACCTGGCGGGTCTCGCGGCGTTCGCGGTCGGCGGCGTCGCGGATGGTGCGGGTGTCGAGCTGGGTGACGAACCGCAGCTCGTAGACGGTGCCGTCGGGCAGGGGAGTGGACCGAATGCTGACCTGGGCAGCGGTGTCGACGACGGCGGCCTCGAGGTCGCTCACCGTGATCCGCAGGGCGCAGGGCGGCCCGTCGGGTCCGTCGGGGCCGTCGAGGCGGATGGGTGCGTGGAAGTGGACCGCGGCGCGGGCCTGGAACTCCACGACCTTGGAGAACGACACCTTCAGGTGATCTCGTAGGTCGGTCACGGTGAGGCCAGAGGTCGAGGCGAGGCGGCGTTGGAGGGCGATCAGGAACCGGCGCCACAACTCGTTGGCGTGGAACTGCCACACCACGTGCGCGAGGTAGTCGTAGCAGTCGACACACAGCGGCTCACCGACGCAGGTGTCCGAAGCGTGGTGGCGGCGGTGGCACCACAGCGGGCGGCCATGGGGGCAGACCGGCTTGGCGCGTCGTGGCCGGCACAGCCCGCTGCTCCCTGCATTGTGAACGGCCCCGAACGACGGCGCAGTCAGCGTGACGAACGTGCACGGCCGCTCCACCACCGCCTCGGGCACGCCTTTCCCGCCCATGAGCCCGCAGGCGAGGATGTGCCAGGCGTCGCCCTTGTACTCCTGCGAGCACGACGGACAGACGGCGGCGCGGCGGTTGCCGCAGCGCACGTAGGTGACCCCGTCGAGCTCCTGCGCCGAGCCGTACATCTCGCGGAGCTCACCCGTGGTCGTGTCGACGAAGGCGGTCGACCCGCGCAGCCGGACCGGCCGGACACAACCGCGCGCGCGCTTCTCGGCGTCGCCCATGCCAGCGCGACCGACGAGCCCGGCGTCCGGCTGATCCATCGCTGCCACCCCAGAGGGTGTGCCGCGGGCCCTGGTTGTGGTCCGCCGCGCGACACACCCGGTCCGGGAGAGCCACTGTCCTTCGCGTCAGTCCCGGTGCCGGACCACAGCGGCGCCGAGACACCTGCCATCGGCAGGGAGCGCGGACGGTATCGGTTCGGTGTCTTTGAAACGGCTCTCGTCATAGAAGGCCTCTGGCCGGGGTGGGGAGCCGACCCCCAAGGGAATAGCCCATCGGTGCTCGTGTGAAGTTGTCCGCTGCTCCGAGGCTGTCACGCCCGACCGACACTTCGAAACGTCACCGCGCGGATCTGTGGAAGACGTCTTGACATGTCCATCAGGACGTCCCGGACGACTCCGGAAAACCTGGCCGATCTGCACGCAACCTTGCGGCAGGCATCCGCGGCACTTCGCCCACAAAGACGCATCTCGTTGTGCCCCGTGAGCGGCGCACCTCTATACCCGGTGTTCATCGCGACGACCAGACCGAGCGCCTCGCGCTGGCTGGCAGCTTGCGGATTGCGGTGGAAGTGTCCTCCGGGACAACGCGGACACTCCGGTCCAGCCGGGACACTTTGCGTTCGGATCGAGACACTCGCCCTGGGCCGGGGGTTCCGAACGCGACACTTCAGGAAGGCTTCGGGGAGGAGCTCTCCGGTACCGCACCTGTCGGCATCGCGAACGCTCAGCGCCAATGTGGTGTGGGCAAGCGGTGAACACGGCGATGGCAACCGCCGGTGCTCCCACCAACCACCAAGGTGACCCCGCCGGGATCCATGGTGGGCAACCGGACGTGGGGAGGTGGAGTAGTTGCGTGCCGGTGTCGGTGCTGGCGTGGAGGTTCAGCCGGCGTCGAAACCGTTGCGACGTGAGGACCGTTGCTGGACGCGTCGGGCGCGCAGCCGACGCAGTCGCTGCACGCCGAGCGGGTCGTAGGCCAGTGCTTCGGACTGGTCGATGACCCAGTTGAGCACGTGGTAGTGGCGGGTCGACCCGATACCGAACTGCTCGCGGATGGCGGAGTCCTTGGCGCCGGGGTACTTCCACTGGGAGCGTTCGAGGTCGAGCATCCGGCTGAGTTCGTCGGTCAGGTCGACCATGGCGTAAGCCTCACCCAGGGGTCGGACACGGGACAGTGGAGGGGCGGCCTGTCCGAGCGCCGCACGGCCACGACCCGCGCGACATCAACGCCTAACCCCCGGGTCCCGGGGACCCGGGCTCGCCCTCAGGACTGTCGGCGCAGGAAGCGCCGGCCGCGTGGCGCATCGGGTGGTCTCCTGACGGGTCCGCGTCGACACGCTCGATCCGGCGCACGACGGTGCTGACCCGACAGGTCAGGATCCCGTCGCCGCGCAGGTCCAGGATGAACGCCGGCCGTTCGCCGATGAGGACGTCTCAGAATGCATCTGGCAGCCGCTGGAGGTGTTCCGACGCGCTGACCTGGGGGCCCGACCACTGGCACGATGTGGGCCAGCTACACGGCCTCGAAGAGGTTGGCAATCCGTTCAGGATTGCGACACGACCCGGGTGAGGACATCGCTGAGCACCCACAAAGCTCCCGGAACAGCAGCAACCTGAGCGGTGAGCTCGGAGGCCGGAACGCCCGGGATTGCCCGCCACTTGGTGTCGTGGCCAACACCCCACACCTGCGTAGGGCGGTGGGCGCGCGCCATGGCTGCATACACTGTCCCGCCGGAATCGGAGGCGATCGAACTGACGAACGTCATCCCGGCCGGTTGGCTGGTCACCCACGTGTGACCGCCGTCACTCGAAGACAGCACGACCGCCTGTATCGGCGCACCGGCCGCGAGCCTGTTTACGGCCGCCACGAGACGGTTTCCTGAAGCCGCCAGATCGACGGCGTCGAAGGTTCCATCTTCATGGAAGGTGGGGCGCAAGCTCCCGATCCGACCGGCCCACAGATCGACGCCCGACGGGCTCACAGCAGAAACGACCGCACGCTGGCCAGACACCGCCAAGTGGCCGGGCAAAATCGGCAGACGCTGGAGCGTCGTGAGTCTCCCCGTCTGATCGATCTGGCACAGCAGTCCCCCATCAGCCGTCTGGACAGCGAGGAGGGCAACGTCGCCTGTGCGTGCCATGCCGGCCACAGCGGCGGTTCCCGCCGGTAGCTGGACGGGCTCGGCACCGTTTGCAGTCACCGAAACCAAGACGGGTGTCCCCGAAGAGTTGTTGCCAGCGACGAGAACCCGGTCTCTGAGAGCCAGCACCGCACCGGGTTGCGCCACCTGATTTTTGGAGGAGTCGTCGAGCAGTTGCACGCCTTGGTCGGAAAGCAGGTACACCCCGGAGTTGGTGACGGCCAGTACGCGGCAGGAGTCGAGTGCTGACCAGCCGAGGACACCGTGGGGCACAGAGCGGTTGACCAAGGCCGACTCACACGAACGTGAGGAGCCGGAGTAGTCCGCCCAGCCTGCCGACCTTCCAACCGGTCCCGCGGGTGTGGTGCGTGGGGTCGACGGCGTCGGCGTCGTGTGGGCTGCCGGCGTAGAGGAAGAACACCCCGTCAGGGCGAACACGACCAGACCTAGGGATGCCAGCAGAGCCGGGCGTGCTTGCCGAATCCAATCGCGGCGTGAGCCGCGGTTGTTCCCGATGGGTAGCGTCACCTCACCCAGGTTCCAGACGCAACGTTCAACTGGTGGTCAACGCCGGCAGCATCCCGGATCGTCACGACGGCGGCGTCGGCAGCTCCGTCCTGGACCCTCAGGGCCCCAGCGCCAGGGAGGTCCAGACTGACCTGCCTTTCGGTCTCACCCGACGGCGTTGCCCACGCGATGAGCACTCGTCCAGTGGTCTCGTCGTCGCCAGCTCGGCCCGCGTACACAGCGACCGATTGCCCGCCCAAGTTGCCGACCCACCGGTTCGTGCCCAAGAAGACGCTTCCGGGGGCTGGCGCTTCAGGGTCCTCGAAGATGCCAGTCGGCCACTCAGCCTGGGCAGGAGGCTGGGCTGCTTGCGCAGCCCGGTGCGCCTTGAGGTCACGGGCCTTCTCCGCGGCGATCCTCGCTACCGCCTGCGGGTCCGACGCAGTCGCCTTGTTCGCCTTGTCCAGCTGTTCGTCAACCGTCGTCGCAGCGGCCTTCGAGACAGGTACGCCGCTTCGGTTGAGTGCGTTGGGCGACTGGGGGCGGTCGGCCCACGCGGCCACTCCCACGGTCCCGGCTACAAGCGCCGCACCGCATGCAGCGGCCGCTGTTATGGTCTTCACGGTCTTCCCCTGTCTCACTGGTGCCAGATGTTCGTCGGAGCGCCTGGCGTTGTCGCCGTCGCCGAGTCCGAGTTCACCTCGGTGTTCAGCTGATTCCAGGCGGTGGTGGGTGAGTTGTCTGTGCCTGTGCATCCGCCGACTTGCGAGCACGCCCCGGACTGGGCCATGACGCCTTCGAAGAAGAACCTGGACCCGTGGTTGATCACCGAGTACTTCGACAGATAGTGCCACTGCTTGGCGTTGGCGCCAGTAGTCGCGTAGATCTCCGGCAGCGGGTACGCAGCCCCCGACCAAGCCACCTGCCAGATTGTCTCAGCGTTCAGGCCCGCGTTGCACGAAGTAGCCGAGGGAACTGACGTCTGCGGGCAGCCAGCAGCATCCCCGTAGTCGACGATGGGGCGGTGGGTTGCGGTCCCGTTATACCCACTGATCCATGCCCGGGCGGCGGCGTTCAACGAAGTGGCGTTGCTCCAGCTTTCGAAGTCGTTCGCCCCGATCGGGCGCCCTTGGGCGTTCCACGAGTTCGCTCCGGCGTCAAACGCATTCTGGGCTGAACCGGCGAGCTTTGCACCCGCCGCCGAGGTGATGTACGTCTGACTGTTCGAGTCGTTCGTTCCCTCGCCGACGTACGCCACCGACGTTGTGTCCGCACCGGTGCACACGTAGTAGCCGTGAGCCCATTCAGCGACCATGTCCCTGGCATGGGGGAAAGAGATGTCCGCACCCCCGAACGCCGTCATCCACCAGGTCCCGTCGGACGCCTGGTACATCGCTCCAAAGTCGAGCACGACGTAATGAGTCTGGGTCCCGGCCTGATTCGCGTCATTCGTACCAGCGTCGCAGCCACTGTTGTAGGCCCACGTGGTGTTGTACGACGTCACGTAGAAGCTCTTCCTGCTCGAAGGAGCAGCGGACGCAGGTGCGGCTGAAACCAGAACGACCAGAGCACTAACGACGACACCCAGCGCGAGGGCCGCTGCCGCGCGCCGTCGAACCTGGAGAAGGAACGATGTACCTCGAGGAGGCACATGGGCTCGCCGGGGATCGGACGGCCCAGAGATGCAGTGATTGACGTCCATGGCGTCCTCTCACGACGGCGGCGGAAGGTAAGGCGAGTGTGAGCGCGAGCTCACACGCTGTCAAGCCCTGACAGATTCGGCGGTCATTGGTGTCGCGTGGAGGCAAGTCGGTCCGAACTAGTCAGACACATCAAGTCAGCTAGTCGGCCTCACCTGAGCAGCGCGCGTTGCCCCGCGTCTAGTAGCCGCCTATCTGTTTCTGTCGGGGCCTCGTCGTACGCGTGGGCAGTGCGACGTAGACGAGCCGACGCGAAAGCGGAACCGGATCCTCTGCGAACCCACATCATCCCGAAACTCGATGGCAGGAAGCTCCAGGAACTTCCCCCGGCGAGATCGACGACTGGCTCACTGGTGACAACAGCCGTTCGTAGGATGCGCATCGTGGCCACGGAAGGGCGCTATCCGTCACGCACGACGGACTAGGCAAGCGCCCTCATCTGCCGCGATGCGCTCGGATCGGGCACGCAGGGCATGGAGAAGTCGCGACCCCCCTGCGCTCATCGTGCGAAACTCATGCCATGAGCGAGCCGCCTGATCGATGGGATCGACTTCTCGCGTTCCATCGGTCGCGCACAAGCCTCGTCTTGCTCTGCCTCGTTTTAGTCTTCGTCGCCTTCTCGGACAACTCGGCCTGGACCATCCCGCTCAAGATCCTCGTTCTGGTTCAGGTGGCGTCCTACGGGATCGCCGTTGGCGTGAAGTCCGCTCAGGGCTTCAAGGCCGGCTATCGCGATCCCAGGTAGATCGAGACATCGACGTGCGGATCTGCGGCTGAGCGCGCACAGGTCGCAAGCCCGCAACGGAGCCCAGGGCGCCGTTGCGCTACCAGGTGATGAATGTCTGTACTTCGTCAAGCCGCCGGCTCCGCCGGCGGAGCGGCTGCCGGCGGCGCTGGCGCGCCGTCCTCGCCGCTGCCGAAGAGCGCGCATGGGGAAGCCCCCATCCCCGAGGGCCCGATGATCCGGACGCCGGCCGACGCGTCAAGGCCGCATTCGCGTCGCTTCGCGATCGAGCAAGCTCGAGCCTTGACCCGCCAGCCGGCGCCCTGGATGGGCTGGCTGTCGGGGACGGGGGAGTAGCGGTCGACGGCAGTCGAGGAGTCCGCAAACAGTCCGCAATCGGTCTGAGAACCACTCGAACAGGACGACACGCACCGGACGGAATGCCCTTATTCCTAGGGCGATTCCGTCCGTCGACGTGGGCCAACGTCCGCTCGGATCGCCCTCATAATCCTTGGGCCGTGGGTTCGAGTCCCACCCGCCCTACCAAGGCGAAAAATTGCAGCGCACACAGGGTCGAGGGCCGCCAGGTCGCGCCCGCGGACGTGGCCCGCACGTGAGCGGGCACCAATGCAGGCAGTTCGCCGTCGGCTGGAGCGGCGTGAGCGCGACTGCCGCGACGTCGGACGCGAACTGCCTGTTCTCGGGTACGGCGCCGGATCTGTTCGACGGGCATGACCGCAGGCCCCCCGTGAGCACGTGCGGGCCGTCGCCCGCAGGTTCCCGACACTATGTTGGTAACCTTGGGACGTGACGTTCCCAGACAAGCCCACTGACCTCGACACCGACGCTGCAGCTGGCCGGGGACGTCCCGGCCCGAGCGAGCAGATCGACCGCCGCGGTTGGCTGGCGCTGATCGCGATCGCCCTCGGCGTCTCCGTGGTGATCATGGACGCCACGATCGTCAACGTCGCCCTTCCGGTGGTGATCAAGGACCTCGGGCTCACGGCCACCGACGCCCAGTGGATCAACGCGTCGTACTCCCTGGTCTTCGCAGCGCTGCTGCTGACGCTCGGCCGTTGGGGCGACCTGCACGGGCGGCGCCGCCTGTTCGGGGCCGGGATCACGCTGTTCATGGCGGCCTCGCTGGTTGCCGGATCCAGTGGCAGCGCCGGGCTGCTCATCGCGGCTCGACTGGTGCAGGGACTCGGGGCGGCCATGGTCGTGCCCAGCACGCTGTCCACCCTGAACGCGATGTTCGTCGGGCGTGCCCGCACCATCGCGTTCGCCGTGTGGGGTTCGGCCATCGGCGGCATGGCGGCGATCGGTCCGCTCGTCGGCGGCTGGTTGGCGACGGACGCCTCCTGGCGTTGGGCGTTCTGGCTCAACATCCCGGTCGGCCTGGTCGTGCTCGCCGGCATCATCCGGTCCATCCCCGAGACCCGGGATGCCACGGCGGTTCCCGGGCGCGACCCGGCCGGAGTCACCCTGTCCGCACTCGGGATGGGCGGCCTCGTCTTCGGCCTGATCGAGGCCCAGGCCTACGGGTGGTGGCAGCAGAGTGACGGCTCGTTGTCCCCGGTGCCGATTGCGCTCGCCGGGGGAGCTGCGCTCATGGTCGCGTTCGTGGTCGTCGAGCGTGGCCGGGCGGCGACCGGCCGGCACGTCCTGATCGACCTCACGCTCTTCCACCTGCCGACGTTCCGGTACGGCGTCCTCGCGGCGCTCATCGTCTCCCTCGGCGAGTTCGGGCTCTTGTTCACCCTGCCGCTGCTGCTCCAAGGCACGCTCGGCTACTCGGCGCTGGGCACTGGCGGGATCATCGTCGCGCTGGCGCTGGGGACCTTCTTCATCTCCGGAGCGCTGCCCCAGCTGAGCAATCGGATGTCACGGCGAGCGATCGTGCAGACCGGTCTCGCGCTGGAAGCTGTGGCCGTCGGTGGCCTCGGGCTCGCCCTGTCCCTGTCGATCAGCACCTTCGTCCTGTGCGCCCTACTCTTCGTCTACGGCGTCGGCGTCGGGATGGCGACCGCGCAGCTCACCGCGCTGCTGCTCGCCGACGTGCCGCGAGACGAGAGTGGTCAAGCGTCGGGCGTCCAGAGCGCCATCCGCCAGCTCGGCTCCGCGCTCGGAGTGGCCGCGCTCGGTGGACTCCTGATCAACCAGCTCGCCGCCGACACACGGGCTCGCCTCGACACCCTGGGGATTCCGGGACACACCGCGGGCGGCATCACCTCCGCCGTCAAGGACAGTGCCGGCATCGCGATCGCTGGACTCCAGGGAGATCCACACCTGCACCAGGTGGCGCAGGCGGCCTCCCAGGCGATGATCCACGCCAGCCGGCTCACCCTCGCGACAGCCGCGGTCGCGCTCCTGATCGGGCTCGCTGCGACCCGAGCGCTCCCGCGGCAGCCGGCCTCCGACGAAGTCGACGACGCGTCCGATGACAGCGTCCGGCACGACGACCGCCTGCCAGACTGAGCGGCATGGACGTCTACCGCACCCCGGATTCGGCTTTCGAGCACCTGCCCGACTTCCCCTGGGAGCCGGCGTACGTCGAGGTCGCGGACCCCGACGGCGGCACGCTGCGGATGGCGTACGTCGACGCCGGGCCGGCCGACGGGCCGGTGGCGCTGCTGCTGCACGGGGAGCCGTCGTGGTCGTTCCTCTACCGGCACGTGATCACGGCGCTCACCGACCGCGGGATCCGGTGCGTGGCTCCCGACCTGGTCGGATTCGGCCGCTCCGACAAGCCGCTCCACCCGAGCGACTACAGCTTCGCCCGGCTGGTCGAGTGGACCCGCGAGGCAGTCTTCGACCACCTCGACCTCCGCGACGTCACGCTGGTCGGCCAGGACTGGGGCGGGCTGATCGGCCTCCGGCTCGTCGCCGAGCACCCGGAGCGCTTCGCCCGGGTGGTCGCCGCCAACACCGGCCTGCCGACCGGCGACTTCGACATGCCGGAGATCTGGTGGCAGTTCAGGCGGGCCGTCGAGTCGGCCGAGATCCTCGACATCGGCCGACTCGTCGCTGCCGGCTGTGCTCGCCCGATGGCCGACGACGTGCGGGCGGCGTACGACGCGCCGTTCCCCGAGGAGCGCGCCAAGGCCGGTGCGCGGGTGATGCCCACGTTGGTGCCCACCCGCCCGGACGACCCCGCCAGCGAGGCGAACCGTGCCGCCTGGGAGGTGCTCACGGCCAGCGAGTTGCCGTTCCTGCTCGCGTTCAGCGACAGCGACCCGATCACCGGCGCGATGGCGCCGGTCATGCGCAAGCTGATCCCGGGCACCCGCGGCCTGGATCACCCCACGATCGAGAACGCCGGCCACTTCCTCCAGGAGGACGCCGGTGCTGAGCTCGGCAGGGTGGTGGCCGACTTCATCCTGGGCTGACGTCCGAGGACGCCCCACTTCCGTCCAGGCTGCTGAGGAGCGCGTGCTGCACGCGACCCCACTGGTGCGTCCAGCTCTGCACGGGCGCCAACGTGGCCTCGAGGATCTGGAGCTGGTGGTCGAGGGCACCCAGCTCGCTCTGGAGCGCCTGGATGCTCATCCGCTTGGCATGGACCTCCTCGACGAGGACGTCGAGCTCGTCGGTCAGAGGCGGGGCCTGCTCGGCGATCGTCCGCAGGGAGGCGAGCATCCGGTTGACCGGTCCCAGGACGGGGTCCGGTACGACGGCCCGAGCGCTCGCCGCGCCGGCCGAGGTGACGAGCTCGGTGACCGCCCTGGTGCGGTCGACGAAGACGTCGAACGCGGAGTGCAGCATTCCGTGACCGGGGTCCTTCTCGTTCGCGGTCATGTCACCGATGGTGGCGCCGTGACGTCGACGCCGGAAGGGCCACAAGTCCATGCAGGCCGGGGAAACATGGCGTCAACGTCGGTAGCGCACCGCTTCGCCGCGGTCGACCCGCTCGCGCTGCGGCGCAACGGTGTACTTCGGGTCCTCCGCCGAGGCGATGCCGGCCTCGAACACCGCGAAGCGGGTGCACAGCGACGCGGTCACGAGAGCAGCCCCCGAGGCCGCCGACAGCACGCGGCTGCGGCGCCCAGCCAGGGCTCCCGCGACACCGGCGACGGTGAGCGCCTTGCTCGCCCGCATCCATCGACCGGCCTTGCCGGTGTGCAGCGTCTCGGCGGCGAGCCCCATGGACTGCTCCATCCGCCGCTCCGCGAGGGTCTCGACCGCTGCTCCGCCGAGGGCGAAGGCGCGGGCCGGGCCGGACTGCGCCAACGGCGAGCCGACGAGCCCGAGCCCGCCCGAAGCAGCCGCGGCCGACCCGCAGAACACGAACGGCAGCTCGCGGTACGCCGAGTGCCACGCCGGTGTGGCCGTGTCGGAGAGCAACACGGCCGTGTAGGCGGCCACGGGCGGGGCGGTCACCGCGCCCACGATCCCGGCGGGTCGACCGAGCCGCAGCAGCAGCTTCAGGGGCCCGCGCTGCCAGCGGCTGGGCAGCATGCCGACGAGCTCGGCGCCGGTGGCCATGGCCGCGAACGGGCCGTGCAGGCTGAGGATCCACGTGCCGACCGACATCGGCGAGGTCAGCTTGGCGACGCGCAGCATGTTGAGGAAGCGGCTCGGTCGCCCGAGGTCGTGGACCAGGGCGACGACGCTGACCAGGAGGCTGACCAGGGAGCCGAGACGTCCGACCCGGCGCAGCGCCGGTCGTCCCGTGAGGTCGGCGCCGGCGGCGAGCATCGACGTACCCGACGCCATGCCACCGGAGAACAGGTAGATCGCGATGTCCTTCTCCCACGGAGCCGCCTTGACGACCGGACGCCCGTAGTAGGAGGTGAAGTCGGCCTCCGGCACCATCAGACGGTCGCCACCGCGACGGCTCCCGGTCGATCGTCCGGGGCTGCCTCGGTGTTGCGGCGCGCTGTCGGTCCGGCTCATGGCCGCTTCCTGACGAACGAGATCGCCGCGCCGGCAAGCAGCGCCAGAGCGGCGACCCCCGCGCGGTTGAACATGTGGGGGAGGTCCTTGGTGGCCACCACCGGGTCGGGCGGCAGACCGTAGACCTCCGGCTCGTCGAGCAGCAGGAAGAACGCCCCCGATCCTCCGACGCCGTCGTCGGGGTCGTTGCCGTAGAGCCGGGCGTCCATCACACCCTGCTCGTGCAGCGCCGCCACCCGCTGGTTCGCGCGCTCGCGCAGCTCCTCGACGTCGCCGAACTGGATCGACTCGGTGGGGCAGGCCTGCGCGCACGCCGGGTGTTGGCCGTCGGTGAGCCGGTCGTAGCACAGCGTGCACTTCTGGGCGATGCCGACGTTCTTGGCGCCGTCGGGACCCTTGCGGCGCTCGATCACCCCGAACGGGCAGGCGGGCACGCAGTAGCCGCAGCCGTTGCAGATGTCGTCCTGGACCACGACGGTGCCGAACTCGGAGCGGAACAGCGAGCCGGTCGGGCACACGTCGAGGCAGGCGGCGTGTGTGCAGTGTTTGCACACGTCGGAGGACATCAGCCAGCGGAAGTCGGGTTTCTCGCCGTCCTCCGCCTCCCCGGACTCGAGCCCGGGTCGCACCGCCGGCATCCCGAGGTCGGTGGTCGGCGCCGGCTTCTCGATGAAGGCGACGTGACGCCACTGGTTGGCGTTGAGCGAGTGGCTGTTGTCGTACGACGTGCCGAGCATCTGGAAGAGGTTCTCCGGGACGTCGTTCCACTCCTTGCACGCGACCTCGCAGGCCTTGCAGCCGATGCAGATGCTGGTGTCGGTGAAGAACCCCTTGCGCTGGGGGGCGTTCCGGTAGCCGGCGTCGGCGGTGGGGTCCACCGGACCGAACAGGGTGTTGCGACCGGTCACTGCTGGTCCTCGCCCTCTGCGTTGTCGTCGTCTGGCTGGTCCTGCTGGTCGTCCGCGCCCACGGCCGCCGAGGCGGCCACGGCCTGCTCGGAGGCGGTCACGACGGTCGGGTAGTGCTCGACGATCCCCGCGCGCCTCGCGTAGTCGGCGACGTACTCCCGCAGCGCGGTCCCGGTCGGCCGGTGGCCCGCGCGTACGTCGCACGTGCCGACCTTGCTCTCCTGGATCAGCACGTTGGGGTCCAGGGTGATGCCGAAGAGATCGTTCGCCGAGTCGCCGCTCACCAGGCCCCCGGTGCCCCAGTGGTACGGGAGCCACACCTGGTGGACCGTGCGGCCCTCCACCTTGAGCGGGCGCAACCGGTCGGTGACCAGCACCCGGCCCTCGACCGCAGAGCGCGACGTGACGACGTGGCACCACCCCATGTGCTCCAGCCCACGCTCGGCGGCCAGCTCGGGGGAGACCTCGACGAACATCTCCGGCTGAAGCTCGGCGAGGTGCTCGACGTACCGGCTCATCCCGCCGGCGGTGTGGTGCTCGGTGAGCCGGCTCGTGGTGAACACGAACGGGAAGACGTCCTCGCCGCCCTCGGGTGGCGCGGGGTTCATCGGGTTGTCGTCGCGGCGGTACTCCTTGCGGGTGGGGTTCGCCTGCTGGCCGTAGAGCGGGTTGCGGAACGGCGACTCGACCGGCTCGTAGTGGGTCGGCATGGGTCCGTCGATGAGGCCCTGCGGCGCGTACAGCGCACCCTTCCCGTCGCCCTGCATGATGAACGGGTCGATCCCCTCGATGGCCTCGACCCCCTGGGAGTCCTCGGCGGAGCGGTACGACGGCGGCTTGGTCTTCTCGAAGTCCGGCACGTCCAGGCCGGTCCACTCGCCGGCCTCGCCGAGGTCGGGATCCCACCACACGTAGGCCTTGCGCTCGCTCCAGGGCTTGCCGTCGGGGTCGGCGGCGGCGCGGTTGTAGAGGATCCGCCGGTTGGCCGGCCAGGCCCAGCCCCACTCCGGCGCGACGTAGGACTGCTCGTGCCGCGACTTGCGGCGCGCCGCCTGGTTGACGCCGTCCGCGTACACGCCGGTGTAGATCCAGCAGCCACCCAGGGTGGAGCCGTCGTCCTTCATCTCGGTGTACGACGAGAGCGGGCCACCCGTGGCGACGTCGTAACCGTTGATCTCCTTCAGCACCGCCTCGGCGCTCGGCTCGTCGTGTCGTCCGTGGACGGGGTAGTCCCAGTTGAGGTCGAGCAGCGGCCGGTCGCGCTCGTCCGCGGAGTCGGCCAGGCGCTCCCGGAGCAGCCGGCCGAGGTGGTAGAAGAACCACAGCTCGGAGCGGGCGTCGCCCGGCGGGTCGACCGCCTTTTCGCGCCACTGCAGCATTCGCTGGGTCTGGGTGAACGTGCCCTCCTTCTCGGCGTGTGACGCGGCCGGGAGGAGAAAGACCTCGGTGGCGCACTCCTCGGGCACGATCTCACCGGTCGCGATCTCCGGCGCGTCCTTCCAGAACGTCGCGCTCTCGATCTCGAACAGGTCGCGTACGACGAGCCAGTCGAGATTGGCCATGCCGAGCCGTTGTGCCCGACCGTGCGCGGACCCGACGGCGGGATTCTGACCGAGCAGGAAGTAGCCCTTGACCTTGCCGTCGATCATGTCCAGCACCGACCGGTAGGTGCCGTGGTCGCCGGTGATCCTCGGCAGGTAGTCGAAGC
Source organism: Marmoricola sp. (assembly GCA_036261595.1). Taxonomy (GTDB): domain Bacteria; phylum Actinomycetota; class Actinomycetes; order Propionibacteriales; family Nocardioidaceae; genus Marmoricola. The sequence continues at coordinate 35,127 of DATAKN010000116.1, read as the reverse complement.
AGAAGTCGTTCTCGGGCGTGGCGGCCTCGCCCCAGTAGGCCTTGAGCAGGTTGACGCCGTACGCGCGTGCCGCGGACCAGAACCCCTTCGCCCCGGGGTGCCGGACGGCGTCGATCCACGCGTCGAGCGTGGGGTGCTCCTCGGGATTCGGCATCGGCAGGTAGCCCGGCAAGATGTTGAACAGGGTTGGAATGTCGGTCGATCCCTGGATGCTGGCGTGGCCGCGAAGCGCCATGATGCCGCCGCCCGGCCGCCCCATGTTGCCCAGCAGCAGTTGCAGGATCGCGCCGGTGCGGATGTACTGCACCCCGACGCTGTGCTGGGTCCAGCCGACGCTGTAGACCAGCGCGGTGGTGCGCTCCCGGCCGGAGTTCTTCGTCCACGCCTCGCACACGTCGAGGAAGTCGGCCCGGCTGATCCCGCAGGTGCGCTCGACCATCTCCGGGGTGTACCGGGCGTAGTGGCGCTTGAGCACCTGGTAGACGCAGCGCGGGTGCTGCAGCGTCTCGTCGCGCGGCGGGTGGCCGTGCACCTGGATGCCGTGGGCCTCGTGCTGCAGCCCGGCGGCGGTCTCACGATGGCGGTGGTGGTTGTGCTGGTCCTGCGCCTGCGAGGGGTGCCTGGGTCCGCCTTCGGAGTTGGTGTCGTACTGCCACGAGGACGGGTCGTAGGTGCGCGTCTCCGGATCGAAGCCGCTGAACAGGCCGTCGAGGTCGTCGGTGTCCTGGAAGTCCTCGCCGAGGATCGTCGCGGCGTTGGTGTAGTTCACGACGTACTCGCGGAAGCAGAGGTCGTTCTGCAGGACGTGGTTGATGATGCCGCCGAGGAAGGCGATGTCGGTGCCGACCCGGATCGGCACGTAGGTGTCGGCGAGCGCACTGGTGCGCGTGAACCGCGGGTCGACGTGGATGACCCGGGCGCCCCGCTGCTTGGCCTCGACCACCCACTGGAAGCCCACCGGATGCGCCTCGGCCATGTTCGAGCCCTGGATGACGATGCAGTCAGCGTTGGCCAGGTCCTGCGTGAACCCGCTGGCGCCGCCGCGCCCGAAGCTGGTCCCCAGACCGGGGACGGTGGCGGAGTGTCAAATCCGCGCCTGGTTCTCGATCTGGATGGCGCCCATCGCGGTGAACAGCTTCTTGATGAGGTAGTTCTCCTCGTTGTCCAGCGTGGCGCCGCCGAGACTCGCGATCCCCATCGTGCGCCGGACCCTGCGGCCCTTCTCGTCGAGCTCCTGCCAGCTCTCCCGGCGGGTCTTGAGCACCCGGTCGGCGATCATCTCCATCGCCGTGTCGAGCTCGAGGTCCTCCCACTCGGTGGCGTACGGACGGCGGTAGCGGACCTTGGTCTGCCGCAGCTCGCTGGTCACGAGGTTCTTGCTCGCCGATCCCTTCGGGCAGAGCCGTCCGCGGCTGACCGGACTGTCGGGGTCGCCCTCGATCTGCACGATCTTCTCGTCCTTGACGAAGATCTTCTGACCGCAGCCGACGGCGCAGTAGGGGCAGACGCTGCGAGCGACGCGGTCGGCCGTGGTGGTCCGCGGCTCGACGGAGTCGGTACGCCGGGAGCGGACGGCCGGGCCCCGACCGAGCAGGTCCCCTTGGACGAACTGGCGCAGCACCGGCCAGGGAAGCAGTGAACCCGACCCTGCCATGTCTGCCCTCCTGGTCGGTGTCCCTGTCGGAAGCGCGTTACCCCGCGGCCACGGGCTCATGCGCCCTGCGACCTCTTGTGCTCTGCGACCCTACGGCCGGCCGGGGTGGTCGTCCACCATCGTTCCGACCGTCACCGGACCACGATCGCGTGGTCCCGGGCGGCGACCACCTCGCCGACAACCGGGTGGCCGGGGAGCTCGCCGACCACCAGCAGCCCACCGGAGGTCTGCGCGTCCGCAAGCAGCAGCAGCTCGTCCTCGTCGGTCGTGGACTCGACATGCGGCCGCACCCACTCGAGGTTGCGTCGGCTCCCGCCGGGCACGTGCCCCTGGGCCAGCGACCGGCGCGCGCCGTCGACGTACGGGACCGCGGCGGCGTCCACCACGGCGGTGGTGCCGCTGGCCCGCATCATCTTCATCAGGTGCCCGAGCAGGCCGAAGCCGGTGACGTCGGTGGCGGCGCGGACCCCGGCGCTCACGGCACCCTCGCTGGCGTCGCGGTTGAGCGTGGTCATCACCGCGACCGCCTCGTCGAACCACTCGCCGGTCGCCTTGTGGCGGTTGTTCAAGACCCCCAGACCCAGCGGCTTGGTGAGGGTGAGCGGCATGCCCGGCTCGGCGGCGGCGTTGCGCAGCAGCCGCTCGGGGTTGGCGAGGCCGGTGACGGCCAGCCCGTACTTCGGCTCCGGGTCGTCGATGCTGTGGCCGCCGGCCAGGAAGGTGCCGGCCTCGGCACATGCGTCGTCGCCCCCGCGCAGCACCTCGGCCGCGACGTCGAAGGGGATCTTCGCGCGCGGCCAGCCCAGCAGGTTGACTGCGACCACCGGTGTCCCGCCCATCGCGTAGACGTCGGACATGGCGTTGGCCGCGGCGATCCGGCCGAAGGTGTAGGCGTCGTCGACGACCGGGGTGAAGAAGTCCGCGGTGGCGATCACAGCGCGGCCGGCGCCGTCGGGCGCCGAGTCGATGCGTACGGCGGCCGCGTCGTCACCGTGCTCGAGACCGACCAGGAGGTCGCCGCCGGCCCGACCCCGGCCGAGGCCGGCCAGCACCCGCTCGAGCTCGCCGGGCGGCACCTTGCAGGCGCAGCCGCCCCCCGCGGCGTACTGGGTGAGGCGAAGGGTGTCGGTGGTGCTCGGGCGCGAGGCGGTCACGTCGCCAATCTAGGGCGGGGGTGGGTGGCTAGGGTTGCGGCGGAGGCGGTTCTCGTCTGGTGACGGACGCGGTCCTCAAAACCGTTGTGGCCCAGCACCTGGGCCAGGCGGGTTCGATTCCCGTCCGCCTCCGCCAGTCTTCCCACGGGTGTCGGTCAGGAGGGTGCGTGCCGGATCCACGACGGGACACCCCCCGCACCGACCGCCTCCTGGCCGACCCGCGGCTGCAGGAGGCGATGGCCCGGCTGGGCCCGGCCGTGGTCAAGCAGGCCGTGGCCCGGGCGCAGGACCGGTGCCGTGCCGGTGAGGTGCAGCCGGGTGACGTGGCCGACGAGGCGGTCGCGTCGCTGCCGCCGTCGGCGACCACGCTGCGGCGGGTCGTCAACGCAACCGGCGTGCTCGTGCACACCAACCTGGGTCGGGCGCCGCTGTCCGCCGCTGCGGTCGAGGCCGTCACGACTGCGGCCGGCGCGACCGACGTCGAGCTGGACCTGGCGACCGGCCGGCGCGGCCGGCGTGGGGCCGGGGCGCTGGCCGCGCTGGCTGCGCTCGTGCCCGACGCCGGTGGGGTGCACGTGGTCAACAACGGCGCTGCTGCACTCGCACTGGTCGCCCGCGTGCTCGCCGGCCAGGGCCGCACCGTGGTGATCGCCCGCGGCGAGCTGGTCGAGATCGGCGACGGGTTCCGCATCCCCGAGCTCCTCGAGTCCGTGGGTGCCCGGCTGCGGGAGGTCGGCACCACGAACCGGGTCCGGGCCGAGGACTACGCCGCCGCGGTGGACGACGACACGGCGTTCGTGCTCAAGGTGCACCCGTCGAACTTCACGGTCACCGGGTTCACCTCGTCCGTGCCGGCTGAGGAGCTGGCGGGGCTCGGTCGGCCCCTTGTCGTCGACATCGGCTCCGGCTTGCTGGCGCCGCACCCCCGGCTTCCGGGGGAACCCGATGCCGCCAGTGCGCTGCGCGCGGGTGCGCAGCTGGTGACCGCGTCGGGGGACAAGCTGCTCGGCGGCCCGCAGTGTGGCCTGCTGCTCGGCGAGGCTGCGCTCGTGGAGCGGCTGCGCCGCGATCCGTTTGCGCGGGCGCTGCGCGTCGACAAGCTCACCCTCGCGGCGCTCGAGGCGACGCTCGTCGGACCGGCTGCCCCCGTGCCCGCGGCGCTGGCCCGACGGGTGGAGGACCTGCGCAGTCGTGCCCTCGCCATGGCTGCGCTCCTGCCGGCGGAGCTCGGGGCCGAGGTGGTGGACTCCACGGCGGCGGTCGGCGGTGGTGGAGCTCCCGGGGTGTCGCTCCCGAGCGCGGCGGTCGCGCTGCCCGAGCACCTCGCCGCGCCCTTGCGCGCGGGCGACCCGCCCGTGGTGGGTCGCGTGGTCCGGGGCCGGCTGCTGCTGGACCTGCTGGCCGTCGACCCGGCCGAGGACGGTGTCCTGGCCGACGCCGTACGCCGGGCCGCGCAGGTCGGCTGATGCACGTCGTCGCCACCGCGGGACACGTCGACCACGGCAAGTCCACCCTGGTCAAGGCACTCACCGGGACCGACCCCGACCGACTCGACGAGGAGCGCCGCCGGGGCCTGACCATCGAGCTCGGCTACTGCTGGACCTCGTGGTCCGACGTCGGGGAGGTCGCGTTCGTCGACGTCCCGGGCCACGAGCGGTTCGTCACCACGATGCTCGCCGGCGTGGGCCCGGTGCCAGCCGCGCTCCTGGTCGTGGCCGCCGACGACCCGTGGATGCCGCAGGCCGCTGAGCACCTGGCGGCCCTCGACGCCCTGGGTGTGCGGCACGCCGTGGTCGCGGTGACCCGGTCTGACCTCGCCGACCCCGCGCCGGCCGCGGCTCGGGCCGCCGCGGAGATCGCGCGCACAGGGCTCGCGGGCGCTCCGGTGATCCCGGTCAGCGGCCGCACCGGCGCCGGGCTGGAGGATCTCCGGGCCGCCCTGGCAGCCATGCTGTTCGAGCTCCCGGACCCGGACCCGCGGGCCGACGTCCGGCTGTGGGTGGACCGTCGCTTCACCGTCCGCGGAGCCGGAACTGTCGTCACCGGGACGCTGCCCGCCGGCACCGTGAGCGTCGGGGACCTCCTCGCGCACGGTGACACCGAGCTTCGGGTGCGCGGTGTGCAGGCGCTCGGGCACGACCGGCCGGCAGTCAGCGGTGTCGCCCGGGTGGCGCTGAACCTCAGCGGTCGGGTCGACGACGTGGCCCGGGGGAGCGTGCTCGTCACACCGGGTGCCTGGCACCACGCCACGGTCGTGGACGTCCGCCTCAGGGGCGAAGGGGCTCCGCCGCTCGCGCCGGTGCTGCACGTCGGGGCCGCGGACGTCGGCGTACGGTGCCGGCCGCTCGGCGACGACCTCGCCCGGCTCACGCTCGACCGCCCGCTCCCGCTCCGGATCGGCGACCGGGCCTTGCTCCGCGACCCCGGCCGCCGCACGCTGTGGCGGGTCGACGTGCTCGACCCCGACCCGCCCCGGTTTCGGCGCCGGGGCGCGGCCGTACGCCGGGCCCGTCAGCTCGCTGACGCGCGCGGCACGCCGCGACTGGCCGACGAACTGACCCGTCGCGGGATCCTGCACCAGGACCGGTTGCGCCAGCTCGGCATCCCTCTCGAGCACGGCGACCACCTCACGGCCGGACCGTGGCTGGTCTCGCCCGGCGTGGCGCGGGCGGTCGCCGAGCGGCTGCCTGTGCTCGTGTCGGAGCACGCGCGTCAGCATCCGCTGGACCCGGCGGTGCCGCTGGCCGTTCTCGCGGCGCGGCTGGGCCTTCCGTCACCCGAACTGGCCCGGGCTCTGATCCCCCCGCCGCTCTCCGTCGTCGAGGGCCGGGTGGTCGCGCCCGGGGGTGGTGCGTTGCCCGATGCTGTCCGGCAGGCCGTGGAGGTGCTGCGTGGCGAGCTGCGCGCCGATCCGTTCGCCGCGCCGACGGCAGACCGCCTCCGCGAGCTCCGCCTGGACGACCGGGCACTCGGAGCGGCTGACCGGAGTGGCCTGCTGTGGCGCGTGGCCCCGGGGATCGTGCTGCTCCCGGACGCCGCGGACGAGGCCGTCGCACGGCTGCGTGAGCTGGACCAGCCGTTCACGACCAGTGCTGCTCGCCAGGCGCTCGGCACGAGCCGACGCGTCGTGCTGCCACTGCTCGACCGGCTCGACCGTGCCGGGCTCACGCGACGGCTGCCGGACGATCGCCGCGAGGTGGTCGCGTAGGGGAGCCGGGATGCGGCGGGACGTGACGAGCCGCACGTTTGGTGCGCGTGGGCCGGGGCACTATCCGGATGCCCTGCGCGGCCCCCTGCCGCGATCGACCGAGGAGGCGGGAGTGAGCGCCGACGACGCCCTCGTCCTCGACGACCGGTATGCGCTGTAGGAGATCATCGGCCGCGGCGGGATGGCCGACGTCTACCGCGCGACCGACCAGACGCTGCTGCGGCCGGTGGCGGTGAAGCTCGTCAGGGAGACCGCCGAACCCGCCGAGCACCGCCGGTTCGTGGACGAGGCCCGCACCCTGGCGTCGCTGAACCACCCGGGCCTGATCACCCTGCTCGACGCGGGCATTCTCAACGAGCAGCCGTACCTGGTGATGGAGCTGGTCTCCGGCCTGACGCTGTCGGCCCGGATCGCGCAGGAGGCTCTCGATCCTGCGGAGGTGCAGCGGATCGGCCGGCAGCTGGCCACAGCCCTCGCCTACGCGCACGGGCAGGGGATCGTGCACCGCGACGTCAAGCCGAGCAACGTGCTGCTCTGTGACGACAGCGAGCGCGTGCTGCTGGCTGACTTCGGCATCGCGCGTCTGGTCGGCTCCGCGCAGCACCACACGAAGACGGGCGACATGATCGGCTCGCCGGCGTACCTGTCGCCCGAGCAGGTGGCCGGGGAGGAGGTCGGTCCCGAAGCCGATGTGTACTCGCTGGGCCTCGTCCTGCTCGAGGCGCTCACCGGCGTACGAGCCTTCACCGGTGCCGCGTTCGAGACCGCCATCGCCCGGTTGCACCGGGACCCGGACATCCCGGAGGACCTGGCGCCCGCCTGGCGGTCGCTGATCACCCGGATGACACGCCGGGAGCCCGATCGGCGTCCGTCGGCGGCGGAGGTGGCGGCCGAGCTCGCGGACCCGGACTGGGCGGAAGGCGACCCCGGGTACGACCACCTCCTCGGGCGAGAGCCCGAGCACACCCCGACACTCTCGCGCGCCGGCATCTCGGCGGTCCGCGGGACCACGTCGCGTCGCAGGCTCTGGGCCGGGGCGATCGCGGCCGTCGCGCTGGTCGCTGTCGTCCTGCTCCTGGTGGCGTCTCCCTGGAGCGGCTCCCCGGGCAACGACACGGGCAGCCCGGTGCCGGACGGGGTGCCGTCACGGCTCCAGCAGCCGCTCGCGGGTCTCCACGACGCGATCCAGGGACACCACCGATGAGCCGGCGTACGGCGGCGTTGGTGGTCGCGCTGACGCTGCTCGCGGGCGGCTGTGGTGGAGGCAGCGAGCCGCCGTCCGCGGCTGACCAGGTGCCACGTCTCGGCACCCTCCTCGACCGGGTCGACGCCGACCTGGTCGCGCACCACTGGGGTGCCGCCCGGGACGACCTGCGAGCTCTGAAGGCGGCGGTCGTGAAGGCTCGGCGTGCGGGCCAGCTGAGGGACGCAGATGCCGCGCGCGTGTTGGACGCAGCCGGCCAGCTGCTCACGCAGCTGCCCGAGGCGAGCACCGGCCCGACCGCTGGTCCGAGCACGAGCGCGCCCTCCACCACGGCGTCGTCGAGTCCCTCCAAGTCACCGTCGTCGCACCCGACGCGCTCGAGCTCCCCGACCGCCACCGCATCACCCACCACCGCGCCCACCACCGCGGCACCGAGCACGTCGCCGTCCGCCGGGCCGACCTCGTCGCCATCGGCCCCGGCGACCAGCTCGTCGGCGCAGATCAGTCCGGCAGCGGCGTCGGCGACGCCTTCGCCGTGACGGTGCGACCCGACTGGCCTGCAGCGCCACGCGGCTGGGCCAGGGGATCGCGATCGACCTGCCCAGCACGCAGGAAGCGACCCGTGCGCTCGCGCCCCAGCACGGGAGCCGGTACGCCGTCGCGCCAGACCACCTGGCCGCCGACCACGACCAGCGGCACGGCGGCGTCGTTGCGGTTGACCATGCGCGAGAGGCCGTCGTACTGGGCGACGGGCGCTTCGGCGTACTCCTCGACGGAGTCGTCGAGGTGCGCCGGATCGACCAGCACCAGGTCGGCCCGGTCCCCGAGGCGCAGGTGTCCGGCGTCCAGGTCGTACCAGTCGGCCAGCTCGCCGGTGAGCCGATGCACGGCATGCTCCACGGTCATGAACGGCTCGCCGGCGCGCTCTGCGTCGAGCACGTGCTTGAGCAGCCGCAGCCCGAAGTTGTAGAAGGCCATGTTGCGCAGGTGCGCGCCGGCGTCGGAGAAGCCCATCTGCACGCCCTGCTCGGTGGCGATCTTGCGCAGCACCTTCGGCCGGTGTCCGGAGATGGTCGTGCGCCAGCGGATCGCCGTGCCGTGCTCGAGCACGAGGTCGAGGAACGCGTCGACCGGATGCTGGCCGCCGCGCTCCTGACCGACCTGGCCGAACGACTTGCCGATCACGGTGGCGTCCGGGCACTCGACGATCTCGGCGTCGAAGAAGTCGCGGTGCCACACGCGGGGCCCGTACTTCGACTCGTAGTCCTTGCGGAACCGGGCCCGGTACGCCGGGTCGCGCATCAGCTCGTCGCGGGCGATCTTCTCCTGCAGGTGCAGCGCCGCCGCGCCCGCCCCGAACTCCTCGAAGATCACCAGGTCGATGCCGTCGGCGTACACCTCGAAGGGCACCGGCAGGTGCTGCCAGCGGAAGTCGGCGCCCGCGCGGTTCACCGTGGCGGCCAGGCCGCGCATCAGGTGGATGATGAACGGGATCGCCTTGATGTCGGCGGCTGAAAGCAGGCTGGTCTTGAGCGGCCGACGGCGACCGGCGCCGATCGAGTGCAGGGCCTGGGTCAGGATCGTGTGCGGGTGGCTCGCGTCCGGACCGGCCTGGATCACGCGGCCGCGGTCGCGCAGGATCTTGCGGAGCCGGCGCATCTCTCGGCCCTTGGCGTAGGTGGAGGGGAGCGTGCGCGAGCGGCAGAGGTCACCGTCGAGCTTGTCGAAGAGCAGCTGCTGGGCGGACATGCCGACGAAGCCGGCGTCGAGCGCCTCGACCAGCCAGTCCTCCATGCGCTGCTGCTCGGCCGCGCTGGGTCGGACCTCCTTGCGGGTCGCTCGGTCCAGGCCCATGGTCGCGGTGCGCATGTCGGAGTGCCCGATGAACGCGGCCAGGTTCGGGCCGAGGGGCAGCCGCTCGAGCGCCGCGACGTACTCGTCCGCGGACGACCAGTCCTTGGCCTCTGCGACGTGGTCGATCACGTGTGCACGAGGAATCGCCTCCACCCGGCCGAAGAGGTCGCCGGCGTCGACCGCGTCGACGTGCACCGTCGACAGCGAGCACGACCCGATGAGGATCGTCGTGACACCGTGTCGCAGCGACTCGGACAGCGCCGGGCCGCGCAGCACCTCGACGTCGTAGTGCGTGTGGATGTCGACCATCCCCGGCATGACCCAGCGACCGTCGGCATCGACGACCTCCGGGCATCCGGTGGTGTCCAGGGGCGCCTCCGAGATCGCGGCCACTCGGCCGCCGGAGATGCCGAGGTCGCGGAGCGCCGAGGGGGCGCCGGTGCCGTCGAACCAGCGGGCGCGGCGGATGACGAGGTCGTAGGACATGACCGAATGGAACGCGTTCTCGCTCGGGGTGTCAACGACGCCGCGCGGGCGGCGACACCGGGCTGGGTGCCTGGTCGCGTTCTGCTGTCCGCGTCGGTCTGCGTGCGTCGGGTTCTCGGCAGGGACGAGGGATACGGCGCGGGACGCGTTCTGCTGTCGGCGTCGGTCTGCGTGCGTTGGGTTGTTGGCAGCGACGAGGGGTACGGCGCGGGTCGCCTTCTGCTGTCGGCGTCGGTCTGCGTGCGTTGGGTTGTTGGCAGCGACGACCGGCTGGGCTCCCGGTCGCCCCATGCTGGTCGCGCACCATCACCGGCGGTGGCCGGGGCGTGCAAGAGCTCTTCGAGAAAATTCTCCAGAACCCCTGAAAACAGGGGCTCTCGGCTCAGTTCTGTCGGTGGTCCCGCCTAGATTCACTCACATGAACTCGGGCACGAAGACCACCGACGCGACCGGCATCCTCGCCGTCGCGCGGGGCGCCCGAGCGGCGGCGAACGCCGCTGAAGCGCAGGTGCTGGCCAGTGCCGTGGAGTGGGCGCACCTGCACACGGTCTCTGATCTCGACGACGCCGCGACCTGGTGGTCCGGTTCGAAGGTGATGGGTCAGGACACCGGGATCCCGATCGCCGGTGAAGGTGCACCCCTGGTGAGTGAGTTCGCGGTGCTGGAGTTCGCCACCGCGCTTGGCCTGACCGCGGACGCGGGGAGGAACCTGGTCGGGTTGGCGTTGGAGCTTGCGCACCGGTTGCCGAAGGTGTGGGCACGCGTGCAGGCCGGGTCGTTGGCGCCGTGGCGGGCCAAGCGGATCGCAGAACACACCTTGCACCTTTCACCGGAAGCCGCCTCCTTCGTGGATGCTCAGGTCGCTCCGTTCGCGCACCAGACCGGTCCCGCGCAGACCCAGCGGTTGGTGGATGAGGCGATCGCCCGGTTCATGCCCGAAGCCGCGGCTGAGCAGCGGGAGCGGTCTGCCGAGCAGCGGTACTTCACCATCGACCACGACCAGGTGTCGTTCGCCGGCACGTCTCGGGTGCACGGGGAGATGGACCTCGCTGATGCGTTGGACCTTGAAGACGCCGTCCGTCGTGGTGCCGAACAGCTCGCCGCGCTCGGCAACACCGAGTCGTTGGATGTGCGCCGGTCGTTGGCGGTGGGCATGCTCGCTCGTGGGGAGCAGGCGTTGGAGTTCGAGCCTGCCGAGGGTGGTTTCGAGGCTCGCTGCGCTCGCACCTCCACCACCGGGCCTGCCGCCGGACGTGAGGTGGTCTTGTATGCGCACCTCTCCGAAGCCGCGCTCGCCTCCGGGGACCCGGACGCACCGGTGCACGTCGAGAACGTGGGCGGTCAGTTGCTGACCGCGGAGCAGGTCGCCGCGTGGTGCCGGCGCGACGAGACCACCAAGATCACTGTGCGACCGGTGATCGACCTGAACGAGTCGATCGTCTGCACCGGCTACCAGCCCTCGGACCGATTGGCCGAGCAAGTCCGTCAGCGTGACCGCGAGTGCGTGTTCCCCTGGTGCCACCGCCCCGCGAGGGCCTGCCAGCTCGACCACATCACCCCCTGGGAGCAAGGCGGCCCCACGGCCACCTGGAATCTCGCCTGCTTGTGTGTGAAGCACCACCGGTTGAAGACCCACGGCAACTGGTCCTACTCGATGCTCGCCCCCGGGGTGTTCCTCTGGCGCGACCCCTACGGACACACCCGGCGCACCGACCGGCACGGCACCACCGACCTCAGCCCACCCGACCCGGCACCACCCGACGACTGAACCTGCCGCCCCGCACCCGGCTGTACCCAGGACAGCCGGGGCACGGGCACGTCCGCCTGCCCTGCGCGGGTGCGGGCTCAGGCCCCGACCTTCCGACGCTTCCGGAACCAGCGCTGGGCGAGCGCACCGATCCACGCCTCGTAGCCGAGCGTCCTGTGGACGCGGGCGGGGGAGAGGCCGCCCACGTGGAGCGTGCCGATGTCGGGGCCGCCGTCCTGGCTCGAAGGATGGAACGCTCCGCCGCCCGACCGCCGGTCGAGCCGACGCGTCCAGCCGTTGCGTCCAGCCGGGGTTGAGGAACTCGGCGCCCTGCCCCGCGGCCTGCTCACCATGATCAGTTCCCGGCGCTCGAACTCGGAGATTGCCGGGCGACTCGTGATCAGCATGGCAACCGCCAAGACGCGGGTGGGCGCGAGGGGTAGCCTCCGCGCGTGCGATACCCGCGACGCCTGACGAACCGGCTGGTCCACGCCGCCCACCGCTGGGTTGCCCGAGCCGGGGCGATCCAGCCCGGCACGGACCTCGCCGAGTCGTTCGGCACCTTCGGTGCCGGCAGCTTCATCACCTTCCCGATGGCCACCCTGTACGGCGCCCGCTCGATCCACATCGGCGAGGACACGCTCGTGGGGCGCCAGTGCTCGTTGCTCGTGGGCTACGCGCCCGACGACCCGGGCATCCCCGACCGGGGCATCGTCATCGGCGACCGCTGCGTGATCGGAGCCGGGAGCACGCTGACCGCGCACGAGTCGATCGTCCTCGGCGACGACGTGTGGTTCGGCCAGTCCGTCTTCGTGTCCGACGCCAGCCACGGGTACCAGGACCCGGAGACCCCGATCGGCCTGCAGCTCGGAGCGCACCAGCCGGTGGAGATCGGCTCGGGCACGTGGGTCGGCCACGGCGCGATGATCCTTCCCGGCAGTCGGATCGGACGCCAGGTCGTGGTCGGCGCCGGCTCGGTGGTGCGCGGCACGATCCCCGACCACAGCGTCGTGGCCGGCGTCCCCGCCCGCCCCGTACGCCGGCTCGAGCCCGGCACGGGCTGGGTCGCCGTGCGTGACCCCTCGGACGTCAGGCCGGTGTGGACGTCGGCGGAGGTCGCCGCCATGCTTGCCGGAGACCTCTGAGCCGCTCCGGTCCGGACGCCGGCAGCATCGAGGCGATCGCGAGACCGATCAGTGCGAGCAGTGCACCCGACGGCACGTCGAGGACCCAGTGGTTGCCGGTCGCGATCACGGCGTACGACATCGCCACGGGCCACGCAACCGCCATCCCGCGAAGCAGCGGTGACCGGGCGGCCCGGTACACCGCCACGGCCACGAGAATCACCCAGCCGACGTGGAAGCTCGGGATCGCCCCGAGGTGGTTGGTGATCCCGCCCGGTCGAGCGACGTCGTAGAACGGGCCCTGCGCCACCGTGTCGGTGTACCCGCTACCGCCGATCCACGGAGGGGCGCAGGGGAAGGTCGCGTAGACAACGAGCCCGACGACACCCGAGGCCGCCAACGCGTTGCGCAGGGGTCGATATGCGTCACGGTGCCGCAGGTACAGCCACACGACGACGGGCACGAGCGTGGGGAAGTACCCCCAGACGTAGAACTGCGTGACCACCTCGCTCCACCACGGCAGGGCGGTGACGACGTCCTGGAAAGCGTGCTCCCAGTCCATCCCGAGCACCTGCTCGAGCCGCATCACGTGGTGGGCATTCGTGACGGCCTCGGCGGTGCGGTCCACGGTGATCCGTCCGACGGCCAGGTAGGCGACGACCGCGATGGCGGCGATCCCGAGCTCGGTCAGGACGTCGACGTACCGGGCCACGCTGAACGGTGACCGGGCAACCTCCTCGCCTCGCATGACCATGGCCCGCCCTCGCGCCGCCGCTCAGGCTCCGTGCGGCCAGCCGGCCAGGATGTCGTCGACGGTCAGCTGCGGCTGGGCCAGCAGCGCAGGCTGCGAGACGAGTCGGCGGAACACCTCGGCCGTGCGGGCGAAGGAGAAGCCGTCCGACGCCCGCTCGTCGAGCGTGTACACCGCCTGAAGGCAGCTGCGTACGACGATCGCCCCCTGCTCGTCGACCACGGGTTCCTTGCGGATCGCGCCGATGGCCACGAACACGCTCGCCGAGCCGTACTCGTACAGGTGGTGGAACGGCGGGTCGATGCCGATCGAGCCCACGTTGACCAGGTAGACGCTGGTGTAGAGCGGGATCGCGTCCTGCAGGAAGGACGGCAGCGCGTTGTGATAGTCCAACCGCGCCACCAGACGCGCGATCAGGTCGAGCACGGGACGCGGCCACGGCGCGAACAGCTCGACCAGCTGGTCGTCCTTGCCGCCCAGGGTCGCGCGCTTGCGGGCAACCGCGGACTCCACCCGGTCGCGCACCTGCTCGACCGTCTCCTCGCCCGTGAAGACCAGACGGACCTCCGTCTCCGGCGCGTCCTCGGCCATCGCGGTCTTCACCACGAAGGCGATGCTGATCTCGTCGTGCTGGTAGGTCCGCCGTCCGACGACGAACCGGTTGAGCTCCGGGCGCAGCTTCATCGCTCGCGCGATCGCGGTGACCAGCACGTGGAACAGCGTCAGCCGGTCCTCCTCGGAGCGGTCGGCGTTGACCTCGTCGAGCCACGCGAGGAGCTCGTCGACCTCGATCCGCTGAGGGAAGTAGACGGCCGCCTCGGTCCGGGTCCGCATCAGGTAGGGGACGATCCGGCGGAACGCCGGCAGGTCCCGAACGTACGTCGCGTCACGTCGTCGTGTGAACACCGGGCGCACCCCCTCGGGGCCCGCCGCCTGTGCGCGCGCACCGCGTGCCGACCCTCATGTCTGCACCATCCCGCGTGCCGTGACGGGCCGGGGAGGGCCGAACGGCCTTCCCCGCTCCGGCGAACGACACTCCCGGCGCGAGGCGGGTCAGAGGATCGGACGCCCCCCGGTCACCGCCACGCGCGCTCCAGAGACGTAGCTCGCCTCGTCGGAGGCGAGCAGCACGTAGACCGGCGCCAGCTCCACGGGCTGGCCGGGGCGCCCGAGCGGGGTGTTCTCCCCGAACGACGCCACCTTCTCCGCGGGCATCGTCGAGGGGATCAGCGGGGTCCAGACCGGTCCGGGAGCGACGCTGTTCACCCGGATCCCCTTCTCGCCGAGCATCTGGGCCAGGCTTGCCGAGAAGTTGGCGATCGCCGCCTTGGTCGCGGCGTACGGCGCAAGCGTGGGGTTCGGGTTGTCGGAGTTCACCGACGAGCTGCCGATGATCGAGGACCCGGGCGCCATGTGCGGAACCGCTGCCTTGCAGAGGTGGAACATCGCGGAGAAATTCGTCGCGACGGTGTGGTCCCACTCCTCGTCGGGGATGTCCTCCAGCGACTCCCGCGTCATCTGGTACGCCGCGTTGTTGACCAGGACGTCCACGCGCCCGAACTCCTCCACCGCGCGGGCGATGATGTCGCGGCAGTGCTGCGGGTCGGAGAGGTCACCGTCGACCAGCACGGCCTTCTGACCGGCCTCCTCGACGTACCGGGCGGTCTCCGCCGCGTCGTCGTGCTCGTTCAGGTAGGAGATCAGCACGTCGGCGCCCTCACGCGCGAAGGCGATCGCGACGGCCCGGCCGATCCCGCTGTCGGCGCCGGTGATCACCGCCGCCTTCCCGCGGAGGCGTCCGTGTCCCTCGTACGAGGTCTCCCCACAGTCGGGCCGCGGCGTCATCTCCGCCTGGCTCCCCGGTGGTTGCTGCTCCTGCGGCGGTTGGCTCATGAGCCGCGGATACCCGGTCGCATCGGGCCCATGCACACCGCGACCGTTCAGGACGTCGTGGCCGCCCGACGTTCCAGCGCCAGCTCCCGCACCCGGGCGATGTCCTCGTCGCTGAACACCCCGTTGACGCCGGAGATCTCGGCGAGCCGCATGCCGTGCTTGAGGCCGAGCCGGTAGATCTCCTTGACCTTCTCCCACTCGATGCAGCGGCCGACGGTGAAGGTCTCGTAGCGTCCCTCGAGCGCCAGCACGACGGTCTCGGCCAGGCACGCGTACACCACCCCGGGAGGCAGGCCGATGTCGCGCATCGACACGTCGCCGGGCAGCTCGATCTCGCCCGACTCGATCACCAGGACGTCGGGGCGCCGCGCCACGTCCGCAGCCGACAAGTCCAGCGGCCGGGCCACGTCGGTGATCACGCACCCCGGCTTCACCGCCATGATGTCGAGCACGCGCTTGCCGGCCCCGGAGGTGGCGGTCACGACCAGGTCCATGTCGGGGAGGTGGTCGTCGGGGGTGGCGGCGACCCGGACCACGGCCCGCGGGTCGCCACGCTCGATGTCCTCCTTCAGCGCCAGCAGCTTCGCGGTCTCGGGGGAGACCAGCCAGAGCTCGTCGCTGGCCAGCGCCAGGAGTCGGGCACACACCGACCCGATCGCGCCGGTGGCGCCGACGACCATGGCGCGGCCGTGGATCCGGCCCTCGTCGTCGACCTCCGCGAGGCCGAGCCGGTTCATCGCCTCGTGGGCGGCCCACAGGGCTGCGGATGCGCTGTAGCTGTTGCCCGTGGTGACCGGCAGTGGCGCTCGCTTGGCCACGGTGACGCCCGCGTCGCCGACGACCTTGGTGAACGCGCCGAGGCCCATCACCTGCGCGCCGAGCTTGCGGGCGATGTCCGCCGCGGCCAGCAGGCGGCCGTAGGTGAACTCAGGGCTGTGCGCCATCAGCTCCTTGGGCGTGCCGCCGACGGTGATCAGCCAGCCCTCGGCCTCCGCACCGGTGGGGGAGCGGATACCGGTCACGTGGCTGTAGACGAACGGCGGCGCGTAGGCCATGGCCTTCTCCACCGCGTCCATGAAGAGCCCGGGTGCGACCTTGCTGAGCGTGCCGAGCGGCTCGACCTGGGCGAAGTACTTCTGTGACAGCGGGTGGATCACGAACGCGAACCGGCTCTTGCGGTGCGGTCCGTTCGGCCGCAGCACCCGGGGCGCGAGACCGGCGGACACGATCATCTCGAGCAGGTCGTCGTCGGTCAGCGGCCCGGAGACCGAGGCCAGCATCATCGCCTCGAGCATCGCGGCGGACACGGTGACGTCGAACGGCTGCGGCGTGCTGTCGACCACCAGGTCCACGCCCCGGCCGGCCAGCTCGGCGAGCCGGTCGGCGGAGATGACCGAGGTGATCAGGGTCTTGCCGGCGAGCTCGTCGAGGCCGAATCCGGCGAGCTCGTCGTACGTCGCCACCACGACGTCGGCATCCCGGGCGGACCGCCGCGCCACCGTGCGCGCGAGCTGCTGCCCGGGGGCCAGCAGCTCGGACTTCACGGCGCCGGGTACGAGGTGGAGCGGCCAGGCGCCGATCGTCACGGCCGCGTCGACGAGCGGGTTGGCGTCGCGCAACGCCGGCACGTGCAGCCGCAGCAGCGGATCGGCGTACTGGATGTTGTCGGTGAACTCACGCAGGATCCGGACCGTGCGGTCGTGGTTCGCGCCGCCGAGCACGAGCGTGCGGGCGTTGTCGAAGTAGCCGGGCATCTCGGCCGCGACGTGACGGACCGCCCACTCCTGGAGGACGTCGTGCAGCGCGTGGCCGTCGGTGACCGGGACATCGGTCGTGGCTGCCTTGACCCGCTCGATCGCGGCCGGGTCGCCGTCGTACAGACCGGCGGCGCGCGCCTCACGTGCGCCGGTCACCGCGATCACCGCGGCCTCCGACGCCCACGTCCGTACCAGGTCCTCCGCGGCCCGGATGTCGCCCCCGGTGCCGATCCGCAGCAACCGGAAGGGACGTTCGAGCAGCGTGACGTGGGTGTCGAAGTCCCGATCGGAGCCGGTCAGACTGACGTTGACGACGAGCGTCGGAGGGCTGGTCATCGGTGGGCTCTCAGGTCATCGCCTTCGCGTCGAACTCGGGGTGCTTCTCCATGAACCGGAGCAGCCGCGCGGCGTAGTCGTCGAACCGCGGACAGTCCACGCCGTTGTCGATCAGATCCGCCGTCGTGTTCCTGGTGTCGTAGAGCGTGGGAGAGGCCAGGTAGTCCAGGCACTGGGCCGGGAGCCCGAGCAGGCGTTCCATCCCGGGGATGCGGTCGACCACGAGCCGGGTGAGTCCGAGCGGCAGCCGCACCCAGACCACGCGCCGGTTCAGCTCGCGGGCGAACGTGTCGACCAGCTCGCGAACCGTCGGGGGATGGGGGTCGGTCAGGGCGTAGGTCTTGCCCAGGGAGGCATCGGTGGCGGACAGGACGTCCATTGCTTCGACGACGAAGTCGCGTGGCACGAGACAGAACCGGACGTCATCCGGCGAGGCGACCAGCGGCATCACCGCGATCGGCGGCTGCCGGCGCAGGAAGGTGGCCAGGAAGTAGGGGCCGTCGTACTTCTGGGTCGCGCCGGTGGTCGAGTCGCCCACCACGATCCCAGGGCGGTAGACGGTGGCGGGCAGGCCGTCGGCCATCGCCTTGCGCACCAGCATCTCGGCCTCGAACTTCGTCTCCTCGTAGTGGTTGCGGAAGGTCTGCCCCTCGTCGAGATCGTCCTCGGCGAACACGCCGTCGTACGCACCGCTGACGTAGCACGTGCTGACGTAGTGCAGGCGCTCCAGGTGCGCGCGCGAGCGACAGAACTCGAGCACGTGGGCGGTGCCGTCGACGTTCACGCGCCGCGCCACGCCCTCCGGCGTGGCGAGGTCGTAGACCGCGGCCAGATGCCAGACCTCGGTCACCGAAGCGAGTTCGTCGTGCGGCACCTCGCCCATGCCGAGGCCCGACTTCGTGATGTCGCCCTCGACCAGGTCGATGCGACCGCGGACGCACGGATGCTCGGCCTCGATCTCCCGCACCCGATGCCGTGCGGTGTCGAGGTGTCGGCTCTGGACCAGGAGCAGTGCCCGGGCGTGCGTACGCCGCGCGAGCAGGCGGGGAAGCAGGGCCGAACCAAGGAACCCGGGAAAGCCGGTCATCAGCAGGACGCTCATGCCTGCACCATGCTCCGAGAAGCTGGGGATCCGGGAGGGCCGAAGGGCCCGGCGGAACCGGCGAACGGCCGTCAGGACTCCGTGATCGGCACCGTGGAGGAGGACACGGTGTCCGGCAGCGCCTCGGTGTGCCCGCCCATGTCGGCACTCCGGATCAGCCCGGAGACGAGGTCGTGGGCGCGCGTGATCGTGTCGTCGAGCAGGCGCAGGCCGACGTCGACGCTGCCGGCCTCCAGGGACCACTTCGCAGCAGCCATGCCCTGCACGAGGGAGTCGTTGATCTCGATCGCCTGCCGGTGCAGCAGCGCGGCAGCCTCGAGTCGGCGCCGGTCCGCCTCCATGGCGCGCAGCCGGTCGGTCGCCTCGCCGACGAGCACGCCCAGGAGCAGGATCGGGACCACCCGCGACGCCCAGCCGGTGGGCGTCAGATGGATGTGGTCGACCGTCGTCCAGACCCCGATCAGCCCGACGCCGAGCAGTCCGGCCGCCGACCCGGCCCGCATGCCGAACGTGGTCGCGAGCAGCGCCACAGGCAGGGCGTAGAACATCGAGTACGCGTCGTTGACCGTGCCGCCGAGCAGTCGCAGCGTGAGGATGCCGACGAACAGGACCCCGGCCAGGGCCAGGGTCAGCAGCTTTCGGCGTCCCGACGCCCGTGCGTGCGCGGCGTCGACCCACCCGGGTCGGGCAGTCATGTCCTCAAGGGTGCGGGAGGCCGGCTGTGATCCCAAGGGGCCGAAGGACCCTTGCGGAGCGCCGATCGGCCCCCTTCGCGGGTGTTCGTCCTGTGCGCGGCGAAAGTCCTCCGCACGAGTTGCGTCCGACTCTTCGCAGGTCCGCGGAGGAGGACGAGGCTGGGGGGAGAGGCGGAGGTGTCGGCGATGACGATGTTCGCGAACCGGGTCGATGCAGGCCGCCGGCTGGCAGCCGGTCTGGCACATCTGGGAGGTCAGGACGTGGTCGTCCTGGGCCTTCCGCGTGGCGGGGTGCCGGTCGCGGCCGAGGTCGCTCGGGTCCTCGGCGCTCCGCTCGACGTGATCGTGGTGCGCAAGCTCGGCGTACCGTTCCAGCCGGAGCTGGCGATGGGAGCGATCGGCGAGGGCGACGTCCGCGTGGTCGACGAGCGTCTCTGCGCGCGTCTGGGTGTGGATGCGGACGCGCTGCGGGTCGTGGAGGAGCGCGAACGAGGTGTGCTCGCCGCCCGAGTGGCGTCGCTGCGCAGCCGGCACCCTCGCGTGCCGCTGCACGGCCGCGTCGCCGTGATCGTCGACGACGGCATCGCCACGGGCTCGACAGCACGAGTCGCCTGCGAGGTGGCTCGCCGTCTGGGTGCCAGCAGGGTCGTGCTGGCGGTGCCGGTCGCGCCCGCGGGCACCCGGGCCGAGGAGCTCAGCGCGGACGAGCTGATCTGCGTCGCGACACCGCTCGGCTTCCGGGCAGTCGGTGAGTACTACCGCGACTTCAGCTCGACCACGGACGGCGAGGTGGCGGCGCTGCTCGACGCCGCTCCTCCTGTGCAACGGACGCGTGGTCCGGTCCCGGTCCCGCGCACAGGCGCGGAGGCCGAGGCACCGGTCGACACCGAGGTCGACATCTCGCTCGGCGCCGGCGTGGTCCTGCGCGGGCACCTCGCGGTTCCCCCGGGCTCACGGGGCATGGTGGTCTTCGCCCACGGCAGCGGCAGCAGCCGACTCAGTCCACGCAACCAGTACGTCGCCCGCCAGCTCGGTGCCGCCGGGCTGGGCACCCTGCTGCTCGACCTGCTCACCCCGGACGAGGAGGGGCGGCGTGCCCTGGTGTTCGACGTGGCTCTGCTCGGTGGCCGGCTGGCTCGCGTGGCCCGCTGGGTGATGTCGCGGCCGGAGACGGCAGGGTGTCGGCTGGGCTACTTCGGGGCCAGCACCGGTGCCGGTGCGGCCCTCTGGGCCGCGGCGGAGCCGGATGCCCAGGTCGCTGCGGTCGTCTCTCGCGGGGGCCGCCCCGACCTCGCCGGCGAGCGGCTGCCTTGGGTCCAGGCGCCGACGTTGCTGATCGTCGGTGGCGCGGACACGACCGTGCTCGAGCTCAACGAGGAGGCGCAGGCCCGGATGCAGTGCGAGACGCGGCTGGTCGTCGTACCGGGCGCCACGCACCTGTTCGAGGAGCCGGGCGCGCTGGAGCGCGTCGCCCGCGAAGCCGTCGAGTGGTTCGACCGCCACCTGTCCTCGTCGGCGTCGACGCAGGGTCCGGTCCTGCCGGTGCCGTCGGTGTGAGATGTCCGGATCGGGACGCAGGGCCACGGTCCTGTGACCGACGACACTGTCCGCCTCGACCCGGAGCGGGTGAGATGTGGGTCACGGGAGGACCTCGAGATCGGGACCGGCTCACGCAGACGGTCGTTCCTTCGGCGGACGGTCTCGTGGTCCCCCCTTCTCGGCCGACCCCTCAGGTGGCGCCGAGCCCCGCGAGCCGGCGTACGGCGGACAGGCCCTCGGGCGTGCCGGGCCAGTGCCGGTCGAGGGCCTCGGGCCCGGCGTGCCGGGTCACCGCTCTCAGCGCGAGCGCGACGACGACCGCATCGTCGGCATACCCGATCACCGGGATGAAGTCGGGCACCAGGTCGAACGGCAGCGCCAGGTAACCGAGCAGCAGCCACAGCCGGACCCGGACCCCACCGGGTACCGACCGGTCCGCCGCGAGCCGGTGCAGGAGTCGGACGACGTCGGGGAGGAGCCGCAGCGCGTCCCGGATCCGTACGTCGTCGGGACGGGACACCCAGAGCGCCACCACCAGTGCGAGCCACACCAGCAGCAGCCCGCCGCCGACGGCGACGAGCCAGGTCCACCACGACCACTCCACGCGCTGATTGTCCACCGGAGCGAATCCGTCCGAACGAACGGTCGAGTCGGAACGACCCTGCGAGCGGGGACCTATGGCACTCCGCTGGGCGGCCCGCAGCGGCGAGAGTGGAAACGGAGGGCGCGCCAGCGGTGCGTCGAGGACGAAAGGACCGGTGAGCGCGATGTTCGCCAAGACAGGAGATCGACTCGTCATCCACGGCCACCACGTCGGTGAGCCGGACCGCGACGCGGAGATCCTCGAGGTGCGGCACGCCGACGGGACGCCGCCGTACGTCGTGCGCTGGTCGGACTCGGGCCACGAGGCCCTGGTCTTCCCGGGACCTGACGCCTACATCGAGCACTTCGACCGCGAGACGTCGAAGGCCTGACCATGACCCGGCTCGCCCGGGTGCTGGCGGTCGGGCTCGTCGCCGCGCTCGGTCTCTTCGGGGCGCTGTTCATCGCCGGCGAGACCCTCGCCGACCCGGGCGGCTGGCAGGGGATCGGCCTCGTCGGGGCCTGGGCCGTCCCGATGGGCGCGCTCACGGTGCTCGCGTTGCGGCAACCCGCGGTCGCTGGGCGGGTCCTGCCGTGGGCGCTGCTCGTGGCCGGCGTGCTGCTGCTGGCCGATGCGGCCGGTGCCTACCCGCGTGACGCGGGGCCCGTCGGCACCATCACGATGTTCGCGGTCGTGGTGCCGTCCGGCCTCCTCGGGTTGCACCGGGCCTTCCTCGCCGGCGTGCTCGTGCTCGCGGCCGGCGCGACGCAGCTGGGGGCGGCCCTGGTCGAGCGCGGGCGGTCGGGAGCCGGCCTGGAGCAGGTGCTGGGCGGCTCGACCGGAGCCTTCGTGGTCCCGTTCCTCGTGTGCGCCGTCCTGCTGCTGCTCACCGCGGCGCTCGAGCGTCACGACGCCCACCACCCGCACCTGCACGCGGTCTCCTGACCGCTTGGGCCGCGACTCGGCGTACGGGGCGAGAATCGGGCATGGCCCTCGCCGTCTGCCTCCTGCTCGATCCACCGGCCGACGGGGTCGTACGCCGGCTCTGGGCACGCCTCGAGGAGGCGGGTGTGCCGTCCCTGGCCTCGCACACCCACGGTCAGCACGTGCCGCACCTGACCTACGCGGTGCTGCGCGACTGGGACCGGGGTGCGGTCGTGGGAGCCCTCTCTGCGCTCCCGGCTCGGCCACCGGCGCGGCTGCACCTGGACGCGCTCGGGTTGTTCCGCCGTAGCCGCTGCTGGCTGGCGCCCGCGCTCACCCCGGACCTCGAGCCGCGCCAGCACGCCGTTGTCGACGCGGTCGCCGCAACGGGCGCGGAGCTGCACGTGCACTACCGACCCGGCGAGTGGACGCCGCACGTCACGCTCGCGCCGCGGCTGCACCTCGCCCACCTCGCGACCGTCGCGCACCTGGTCAACGACGTGCTGCCGCTGGTGGCGATCGGTTCCCGGGCCGTGCTGATCGACACCAGCACGGGGGACCAGCAGCCGTTGCCCCACCTGATCTGAGCCAGGACTCCCCGGGACGGCCGACGAGCGCTAGAGTAGAACGTGTTCCAGTTTTCGCGAAGCACGAGGAGTCCCCATGCGCACCCCTGTCTGTGACGAGCTCGGCATCGAGTTCCCGATCTTCGCCTTCACGCACTGCCGCGACGTGGTGGTGGCGGTCGCCAAGGCGGGCGGGTTCGGCGTCCTGGGCGCGGTCGGCTTCAGCCCGGAGCAGCTCGAGATCGAGCTGAACTGGATCGACGAGAACATCGGCGACCGGCCGTACGGCGTGGACATCGTCATCCCGAACAAGTACGAGGGCATGGACTCCGACATGTCGGGGGAGGAGCTCGCCGAGATGCTGCGGAAGATGGTCCCGCAGGAGCACCTCGACTTCGGCCGCAAGCTGCTGGCTGACCACGGCGTACCGGTGGACGGGAGCACCGACCAGGACACCCTGCAGCTCCTCGGCTGGACCGAGGCAACAGCCACTCCGCAGGTCGAGGTCGCACTGCGGCACCCGAAGATGACCTTGATCGCCAACGCCCTCGGCACGCCGCCGGCGGACATGATCGAGCACATCCACGCCAGCGGCCGCAAGGTCGCGGCTCTGTGCGGCTCGCCGTCGCAGGCGCGCAAGCACGCGGACGCTGGCGTGGACATCATCATCGCCCAGGGTGGCGAAGGGGGCGGCCACTGCGGTGAGGTCGGCTCGATCGTCCTCTGGCCCCAGGTCGTCAAGGAGGTCGCGCCGGTGCCCGTGCTCGCCGCGGGTGGCATCGGCAGCGGCCAGCAGATCGCCGCGGCGCTCGCGCTCGGCTGCCAGGGCGCCTGGACCGGTTCCCAGTGGCTCATGGTCGAGGAGGCCGAGAACACCGCCGTGCAACAGCAGGCCTACGTGAAGGCGACCAGCCGCGACACCGTGCGGAGTCGGTCGTTCACCGGCAAGCCGTGCCGGATGCTGAAGAACGACTGGACCGAGGCCTGGCAGACGCCCGGCAATCCCGAGCCGCTGGGGATGCCGCTGCAGTACATGGTCTCGGGGATGGCGGTGGCAGCGACGCACAAGTTCCCCGACCAGACCGTGGACGTCGCCTTCAACCCGGTCGGCCAGGTCGTCGGCCAGCTCACCAAGGTGGAGAAGACCGGCGCCGTGATCGAGCGCTGGGTCGAGGAGTACGTCGAGGCAACCGGTCGGCTCGACGAGCTGAACGCCGCCGCGCTGTAGCGCCTGGAGCGGTGAGCGTCCGTGCAGGGCGTTGGAGGCGCGCTTCGCGTAGGGTCCTGAGATGTTGGTGAGGAACGGCTAATCACCCTCTGAAACTGCCGGTTCCCTCAGTCAGCGGTAAGAATTCGTCCTTACGTTCGGCGACATGACCGCTGCATCGGTGCGCAACATGCGCATCTCGTCCGCACCGGACGGACAACCCGAGACCCTCGTCGAGCTGATCGAGGACGCCTTCCTCCGGCATCGTCAACGCCCCGCCCTCATCACGGATGCCGAGACGATGAGCTACGAGGCCTTCGACCTGGCCACCCGGGAACTGGCCGACCAGCTCCGCAGGCTGGGCGTCGGGCCAGGCGACCGGGTCGGCGTGCGTGTGCCGAGTGGCACCACCGACCTGTACGTCGCCATCGTCGGTGTGCTGCGCTCGGGTGCGGCGTACGTGCCGGTCGATGCCGAGGACCCCGACGACCGCGCCGAGGCGGTGTTCCACAACGCCAAGGTGTGCGCCGTCGTGGGTGAGCGCACCGTGGCGCCGACCGGCCACGCGCCGGGGTGGAACGGGCGAGAGACGAGGCGTTCCGACGACGCCTGGGTGATCTTCACCTCCGGCTCCACCGGCGAGCCCAAGGGCGTCGCCGTGTCCCACGGGTCGGCGGTGGCGTTCGTCCGGGCCGAGGAGCTGCTGTGGACCGTGACGGAGCGCGACCGGGTGCTGGCCGGGTTGTCGGTCGCGTTCGACGCGAGCTGCGAGGAGATGTGGACGGCGTGGGCCCATGGGGCTGCGTTGGTGCCGGCGCCGCGCGAGGTGGTCCGCTCGGGGGTCGACCTGGGCGGGTGGCTGCGCAGCCGGCAGGTCTCTGTCGTCTCCACCGTGCCCACCCTCGCGGCGATGTGGGAGCCCGACGTGGTCGCCGGACTGCGCCTGCTCATCCTCGGTGGGGAGGCGCTTCCGCCCGACCTGGGCCAGCGCCTCGCCACTCAATGCGAGACGTGGAACACCTACGGGCCGACGGAGGCGACGGTGGTCACGACCGCCTGCCGGGTGCTGCCCGGCGAGGAGCTCACCATCGGCTGGCCCCTGGCCGGATGGCAGACGGCCGTGGTCGACGAGGACGGGCGGCCGGTGCCGGACGGCGAGGAGGGTGAGCTCGTGATCGGCGGCGTTGGGCTGGGACGCTACCTCGACCCGGAGCTGGACGCCGCCAAGTTCGCCCCGATGCCCGCACTGGGTTGGCTGCGCGCGTACCGGTCGGGCGACATGGTGCGGCAGACGCCCGGGGGATATCAGTACCTCGGTCGGCAGGACGACCAGATCAAGCTCGGCGGCCGCCGGATCGAGCTCGGCGAGGTCGACGCCGCCCTGCTGGAGGTCCCGGGCGTCCGGCTCGCGGCGAGCACCGTGCGGCGTACCGACGCCGGCAACCCGGTGCTCGTCGGGTACGTCGTCGGCGACCGCGTCGACGCCGGCCAGGTGCGCCGGCACGTGTCCGGTCGGCTGTCCGGCGGGCTCGCCCCTGCCGTCGTCGTCCTGGACGCGCTGCCGCTCAAGACCTCGGGCAAGGTCGACCGGTCCGCGCTGCCCTGGCCCCCGCCGGCATCGGGCGGGGCTGACGCCCTGACGGGCAGCCAGCGGCTGGTGGCTGACTGCTGGCGCGAACAGCTCGGGCCGCTGGGCTTCGGTGCCGACAGTGACTTCTTCGAGTGCGGTGGCTCGTCTGTCGCCGCGGCCAAGCTGGTCTCCGTCCTCCGTGACGACTTCCCGGGCCTCGCCGTCGCAGACGTCTACCGGCACAAGCGGCTCGACGACTTCGCGAGGCTGCTCGACCGGTACGCGAGCGAGGCGGTGAGCTCGCGCGAGACGCCCGACCCGCGCCCACGTCGGCTGCTCTCGCACCTCAGTGCGTGGCTGGTCACCGGCGGTGCCATGTCGATCGTGGTCATGCTCGCCGTGCCGTGGCTGGTCGACCTGCTGGTGTACGACGACGTGGTCGGCTCGCGCTACGTGCCGCGTGCGTCGTACCTGGTCCTCCTCCCGATCTGGCTGCTGTTCGCCAGCATCCCGGGACGCATGCTGATCCTGGTCTGCGTGCGCCGGCTCCTGCTCCCGAGGTTGACTCCGGGGCGCTACTCCCGACACAGCTCGATCGGCCGCCGGCTCTGGTTCGTCGAGCGACTCGGGGACGCGCTCCACGTCGAGTCGTTCGCCGGGACGCCGTGGGCGGCGCGCTTCGCACGCATGTCCGGCCTCGACGTGCACCTCGCCGCAAGCCTCGACACGGTGCCCCCGGTCACCGGGATGGCCAGCATCGGCGCGGGCGCGACCGTCGAGGACGAGGTCGACATGCTCGGAACCGTGATCGAGGGCACCGAGGTCATCGTCGGCACGATCACCATCGGCGCCC
Source organism: Marmoricola sp. (assembly GCA_036261595.1). Lineage (GTDB taxonomy): Bacteria > Actinomycetota > Actinomycetes > Propionibacteriales > Nocardioidaceae > Marmoricola. The sequence continues at coordinate 8,920 of DATAKN010000116.1, read as the reverse complement.
ACGCGCGCGTCGGCCAGCGCGTGGCCCTGATGCCGGGCGTGGTGGTCGGCGAGGGCGCCGAGATCGAGCCCGGGAGCGTGGTCCTGACCGACGTACCGGCGGGGGAACGGTGGGCCGGCAACCCGGCCTGCCACGTCGGCGACGCCGGCGAGCTGTGGCCCCCGCTGCCGCCGGTCGAGCGGCGTCCGCCCCGGCGCTGGAAGCTCGCGTACGCCGCTGCGCTGGCCCTGGACACCGTCCTGCCGCTCGTCGCCGCGCTGCCCACGTTGGCTGCTCTGACGTGGCTGTTGCACGGCAACGCCGCGATGCAGGACGTCCCCGTGGTGCTGGCCCTGCTGCCCGCGCTGGCGGCCTCCTTCGTCATCGTCGACGCCCTGGTGGTGGCCGCCTGCGTCCGGATCGCCAACGTCCTGGTGAAGCCGGGACTGCACGAGGTCAACGGCCGCGTCGGGTTCGGCCACTGGTGGGCGGGTCACCTGATGGCCCGGGCGAACGAGGAGCTGTTCCCGCTGTTCGCGTCGGTCTTCGTGCGCCCCTGGCTGCGACTGGCCGGCATGCGCATCGGGAAGGGGACCGAGTTCTCCACCTCGGCCGGGCTCAACCGCCTCGTGGAGGTCGGCGAGCTGTGCTTCTCCACCGACGACGTCAGCTACGCCACCGGCCGGCGGCGGCACGGGTGGCTGGAGCTGTCACCGATCCGGATCGGTGATCGTTCCTTCATGGGGAACGGCGCCATCATTCGGGGCGGGACCACGATCGGCAACGACTGCCTCGTGGGCCTCCAGACCGTGGCGCCGTACGACGTCCCGGACGACACGTCCTGGTTCGGAGCCCCCGCGATCGAGTTCCCGCGCCCCCGGGTGGCCGCCGACGTGGCGCGGACCTACGCCCCGCCCTTCCGGCTGCGGGTGGCGCGTGCCTCCTTCGAGGTGGTGCGGATCCTCCTTCCCACCATGATCACGATGCTGCTCGCGTTCTCGGTGTACCTGGTCCTCCTGCGGGTGGGGCGGCACGCGCTCCTCCCGATGGTGCTGGCCACCCCGGTGGTGCTCTTCGCCGCCGGCCTCGTCGGTGCGCTGGCCACGATCGCTGCCAAGTGGGCGCTGATCGGGCGCTACCGGGCCGACTCCCACCCGTACTGGTCGACGTTCGTCTGGCGCGACGAGATCATCAACAGCCTGCAGGAGGTCGTGGCCGGTGGCTGGTTGTTGATGAGCTTCCTCGGCACGCCACTGATGAGCTGGTACCTGCGGGCCATGGGCGCACGGGTCGGCCACGACGTTCACGTGGGATCGATGGCGCTGACCGAGTTCGACCAGATCACCCTCGACGACGGCTGCGCCGTCAACCGGCACGCCGTGGTCGAGACGCACCTGTTCCAGGACCGCGTCATGCAGATCGGCCCGTCACGCATGCGGCAGGGGTCCTCGATCGGGCCGCGGAGCGCCATCCTTCCCGACACCGAGCTGGGTGAGCACACACACCTCGGCATGCGGTCGGTGGTGATGCGTGGCGAGACGCTCCCTCCCCGGACTCGGTGGGTAGGTGCACCGGTGATCCGCCAGTGAACACGGTTCCCCGGTGCTGGCTGCTGGACGCGCGAGAGCGCGGCTGGTCCGACGACGAGCTCCGGTCCCACGCGCGTGCCTGGAAACCCGACGGTGCGCCACATGTGTCGCGGTCGTACCGGTTCCCCTTCGCCCTGGTGGCCGGCCACCATACGTCCGTCGGCGTGGACCTGGAGCGGGTGGAGCGCCTGGACGAGCGCTTCGCGCGCGCGATCTGCACCCATGAGGAGCTCGGGCACCTCGCTCGCCTGCTCGAGGAACCGGACGGACTGAGCAGCCTCTGGTCGTCGAAGGAGGCCGTGAGCAAGGCCCTCGGCGACCCGCTCGCCTACGACCCGAGGCTGCTGGCCGGGCCGGCCCTGTGGGGGAGCCGGGGGAGTGCCGGATGGCATGCGGCGTCGGTCGAGGTGCCCGACGGCCACGTCGGATGGTTGGTCTGGCGGCAGCGTTCCGAAGCCACGCACCCGGGCGCGGTGGTCCCCCGGTCGTGGAGCCCGAGGGACCAAGGCCCCGAGTCGGTCAGGGCGATTGTCAAGTCAGGTAAGGCTGTCCGACACCGGACAGCGGTGGGCGAACCACGTGGAATGGAAGGCCAGCGGATGGTCCGCTTGAAGTCAAGGTGATCACCATGAACCCGGTCCAGCAGCCGGCCCCGGCCCAGCCGGTGAGGCCGCGCATCGACACCTCGACGGCCTGCGTGTGCGGGCAGGACCTGGACCGCTGCTCTGGTGACCACTGTCCCAGGTGCGGCATGCAGCTCGGCTCGCTCCGGGTCGAGGCAACCGGCTTCTGGCAGGCGGCCTGACATGTGCGGCCGGGTCTGCTGCTGCCAGTTCGTCCTGGTCGTACGGCGGCGCAGACAGCGGACGCACTGCCTGCGCGGGGTCAGACGCCGCTCGCCGGGGCCTGTGTCCGGCCGCGGCGGAAGGCCACGAGGAGGAGCAGGACGCCCGCGGTGAGCAGGACTGCTGCCGCGACCAGCAACGTCGGGACCAGCCAGTCCAGAGCCGGCACCGTCGCGCCCACGGCGACGTCGCCGACGACCTGAGGGGTCCCGTCGGCGTTCATCATGACCAGCGTCCAGTCGCCGTGCTCGACCGGCCAGACCAACTGCTGGTCGCCGGTGCCGGTGGCCCGGGCCACCCAGATGTCCTGCGCGGCCGGGGGAGTGGCCGGGGCGGTCCCACCGCTCAGGTCGTAGACGGGGTGGTCGGTGATGTCGGTGACGGTCGCGCGCTCGACGCCGCCGAGGTAGGTCCGGACGTCGTCGGTGGATGCGATCCCGATGAACACCGGGACCGTCGCGCCTGTGTGCACCGTGACCTTGACGTCGCCGATCAGCCGTTCTGGCAGGTCGGTGGGTGCGCCGGACTCGACGACCACGTTCTTCGAGGTGATCGCGTACGTCGAGGTGGCCAGTTGCGTGTGGTCGCTCATGAGGAAGCCCGCATCGTCGCGCTGGGTCTGGTCGACGAAGGCCAGCGCTCCGCCGCCGAGACCGAGACCGAACCCGACCAGCAGCAGCACGCTGCCGGCGACCAGGGCGACGACCCGCCCGGCCGTCCAGCGGTGCGACGGCGCGGGAGCCGTCGTCGGGACGCCGGACGCAACGGGTGTGCTTGCACGCGCCACGGGGGCCGGCCCAGCCGGATCCGCGGGCCACGAGGTCGCCGCAGGGCCGGCCGTTGGCCCTGCCGCGAGGCCGGACGGGGGCATGCCCGTGGCGGCGTGCAGCATCGATGGGTCGTCACCGCCCTGGTCGAGGCGGAACGGTGGGTACTGGTCGGTCATGAGGGCGGCGTACGCCGCGACCCGGAGCACCCAGCGGTTCAGCCCGAGCACGAGGTCGAAGATCGACCGGGGGTAGCGGCCGTCGAAGAGCAGGACGACCGCGGCGAAGAGCACCAGCAGCGAGATCAGCCCCGCGCCGCCGGTCCACGTGTTGTCCGAGTTGGTGGCGTCGCTGGCAGCCCAGCCCACGCCCCCGAGGAACAGGCCCACGACCAGGTAGTGCGGGATCGCGAGCAGCCACCACTTGACCAGGACCAGGCCGCGCGACAGGTGCTCGGGGTAGTCGATCGCCAGGTGGGCCGGATAGTCGGGGACCTCCTCGAGCGAGAACGGCGGGTACCGGTCGGTCCCCAGTGCCCCGTAGGAGTAGTACGACACCCGCCAGGTCCAGCGCAGCACGCCGACATTGAAGTCGAAGATGCTGCGCGGGTACTGGCCGGTGAAGAGGATCGCGAAGAACGCCACGACACTGGTCACCACGAAGGCGATCCACAAGAACGCGAGCACGACGTAGTGCGGGATGGCCAGCAGCCACTTGAACAACCACTGCCAGCGGCTGAGCTCCGGGTCGATGTGCGCGTCGACGTGCACGGGATACAACGCGGTCATGTGCCTCGCCTCCAGGGTTCTCCTCCCACTCTTCTCCGGCGGCGGAGCGACCGTCAGGGACCAAAGCCCGCAGCTGCGGGACGACGGTCTCTGGCGGTGTCCGGGGTGTCCGTGTCACGGCTTTTGACCTCGTTCCCGAAGGCCCTTCGGCTCTTCCGTACGACGGCTGCGTCGCCGAGGCTCGGAGTAACCGGACGGAGGTGGAACCGTGACTGACCGCCAGAGGATCGAGAACGCCGCCACGGCCAAGGAAGCGACCGAGGCTGCTGGACACCCGCACGCTCGGGGCTCCCGCGCCGGGGACATCGAGGGAGGGCTGATGCGCTACCTCGCCGCCGAGGCCTACCACGAGAAGGTCCAGGAGGAGAACGAGAAGGCCGCGCCCGAGGCCCCGAAGGGGCGAGCGTCGCAGTGATGCGCGCGTGGGCGGTCTCGGGACGCTCCGGGACGCCGGACCGGCTGGCCGCGGTGGAGCGTGCGGTGCCCGACTGCGCCCCGGACGAGGTGCTGGTCAAGGTGGAGGTGTGCGGGGTCTGCCGCACCGACCTGCACCTGGCCGATGCCGACCTGGCCCCGCGAGCGCCCGCCAGGGTGCCCGGTCACGAGGTGGTCGGCGAGGTCGTCGACCGCGGTGCCTCGGCTGCGCGGTTCCAGATCGGAGACCGGGTCGGCATCGCCTGGCTGCGGCGAACGTGCGGCCACTGCCGGGAGTGCAGGTCCGGACGTGAGAACCTGTGCCGCGCCTCGGAGTACACCGGCTGGGACGCCGACGGTGGCTTCGCCGAGTACGCCGTGGTCCCCGAGGCCTTCGCCTACCGCCTCCCCGACGGGTTCTCAGCCCAGGAGGCCGCGCCTCTGCTCTGCTCGGGCATCATCGGCTACCGCGCCCTGCGCCGAGCGGCGGTCCCGCCTGGCGGCCGCCTCGGCCTGTACGGCTTCGGTGCGAGTGCCCACCTGACCGCTCAGCTTGCGATCGCGCAAGGCGCACAGGTGCACGTGCTGACCCGCGGCGAGGAGGCGCAGCGGCTGGCGCTCGAGCTCGGCGCGGCCTCGGCCGGCGACGCGTACGACGCACCACCCGTCCCGCTGGACTCCGCGATCCTCTTCGCCCCGGTGGGCGACCTCGTCCTCCCGGCGCTCGAAGCCCTCGACCAGGGCGGCACGCTGGCGGTCGCCGGCATCCACCTCAGCGACGTACCGGGCCTGGACTACCAGCGGCACCTGTTCCGTGAGCGCACCCTGACCAGTGTCACGGCGAACACCCGCCGTGACGGTGAGGAGCTGCTGGCCCTGGCGGCGGCGCTCGACATCCGGCCCCGCACGCGCGTGTACTCGTTCGACGAGGCCGACCGTGCGCTCGACGATCTGGCCCGCGGCGACCTGGTCGGGGCCGCGGTGCTGCAGGTCAGCTGACTTGGCGGCGCGCATTCCGGGCACGGAGCCGGGCGGTCACTCCGATCCCGGTCCGGTGGAATCCGCGGCCTCGCGCGCTTCGTGTTCGCCGTCGGGATCGTCGTCCGGGCCGACGACGCCGCCCCCGCTCACGACCTGGTTGGCCTCCTGGTCCGCGGAGGGCGGGGCCTCGTCGGGCAGCTGACCCGGAGTCCCGAGCGCGCCGCCGCGGCCAGATCCGGCCCCGGCGTCCGGGGTCATCGGCCCACCTCGTGGTGTGATGTCATCGCACGGCTGTGGGTGGTGTCAGTCACGGGGGAGCCGTACCCGACCTGCTCGGTCCGACTCCTGCCGGTGCCTCACACGCCACACCTTGACCAGCCCGTCGACCGCGACCACGGCCACGCCGGCTGTGACGGCGAGCGCCCAGCCCGTGCCCGAAGGCCATGAGCCGCCGAGCTGTTCGCGCACCGGAGGCAGTCCGAGGAACACCGCGAGCAGCATCACCTCGGCACCGACGGCGGCCAGGACGAGCCGGTTGCTGCCCAGCTGCAGCCGCCAGACGGGACGGCTGCTGCTGCGGCACGCGAAGGCGTTCGCCATCTGACCGACAGAGATCGCCGCGAACGCCGTGCCGGAGGCGAGGGCGAGCAAACGGTCGGAGGGATCGCTGCCCCAGGTCCAGCCGCCGGTGTGCAGCACGACCGTGAAGGCCACCATGGACACCAGTGCCTCGGTCGCCCCGAGGATGCCGAAGGCGCGGACCAGGAGTGCACGGTCCACGACGGCGTCAGCCCGGCGCCCTGCCATCACCCGCGGGTTCGCGGGCTCGGCGCCCAGGGCAAGAGCTGGAAGCATGTCCGTGCCGATGTCCAGTGCCAGCACCTGCAGGACGCCGATCGCCAGTGGGAAGCGGCCGGCGGTCAGGGCCCACAGCACGAACGGCGTGAGCTCGGCGATGTTGTCGGTGAGGTGGTAGGTCAGGAACCGGCGGACGTTCTGGAACGTCGCTCGACCGAGCTCGATCGCCGCGACGATCGTGCCGAAGTGATCGTCGAGGAGAACCACGTCGGCCGCCTCACGTGCGACGTCACTGCCGCTCGCGCCCATGGCCACGCCGACATCGGCCTCACGCAGCGCAGGGGCGTCGTTGACTCCGTCGCCGGTCATCGCCACGACGTGGCCCCGCTCGTGCAGCACACGGGCGATCCGGAACTTGTCCGCGGGCGTCACGCGGGCCACCACCACACCGTCCTCGTGCTCGAGCAGCCTGGCGAGCTCACCGTCATCGGCGGGCAGCCCGGTGCCCTCGACGACGAGCCCGCCGGGGCGCAGCAGGCCGACCTCGCGGCCGATCGCCTCCGCCGTACGCGGATGGTCGCCGGTGATCATGGCGACCTTGATGTCTGCCCGGCGACAGGCCTCCAGTGCCTCCGTGACGTCCTCACGGGGAGGATCCTCCAGAGCCACCAGTCCGACGTAGGACAGGGCCGACTCCCAGTCTGCGGACGGTCGGCCGTCCTGCCATGTCCTGGTGGCCACGGCGAGCACGCGTCGCCCGGCGGCGACCATCGCGGCAAGCTCGGCGTGCGCGGACGAAGGCACGGAGACGCAGCGGTCGAACACCCGCTCGGGGGCGCCGATCACGAAGACCTCCTCGCCCTCCCGGCACGAGCTCATCAGCCGATCCGAGGTGTAGGGCCGCCGTCGAGCGGTCCTGCTGTGCTCGTCGCTCACCCTGAGTCGCCTTGCCAGGGTGTGCAGCGCGGCCTCCATCGGGTCACCCTCGGCGACCCAGTCGTCACCCCGCCGGACGGCTCGGCCGGTGACGCAGGCCAGCGCCGCGCGCGCCAGCTGACGGGCCGCTTCGATCGCCGCGTCGGACCCGACCACGGTGCCCTCTGGCTGGTAGCCGGTTCCGCTGACCGTGATTCCGCCGTACGGCGTGGCGACCTCGCGCACCGACATCCGGTTCTGGGTGAGCGTGCCGGTCTTGTCGGTGCAGACGAACGTCGTGGCGCCGAGGGTCTCCACGGCGTCCAGCCGGCGTACGAGTGCGTTGCGATCCGCCATCAGCTGCGCGCCGCGGGCCAGCGACAGGGTGACGGTGGGGAGCAGCCCCTCCGGGACGAGCGCCACCGAGACGCCGATGCCGAAGAGGAACGCCTCCGTCGCCGACAGCCCCAGCCCGAGCGCACCGAGACCGAGCAGGATGCCGGTGGTGGCGGCGATCACCGCGACCACCCGGACGACCCGAGCCAGCTGCACGGACAGTGGACTCGCGGTGCGGCTGGCCGACTGGGCCAGGGCGGAGATCCCCGCGAGCGTGGTGTTCGCGCCGGTCGCGGCCACCGTGGCCTCGCCCTCGCCCTGGACCACGAAGGTGCCTGCCATCAAGCGGTTCCCAGTGGACCGAGGAACGGTTCCGCTCTCCCCGGTGACCATCGACTCGTCGCAGCCCAGCTCGTGCGCGACGTGCACCTCGAGGTCGGCCGCGACGCGGTCCCCGGCCGAGAGCAGTACGACGTCCCCGACGACGAGGTCGGCTGCGTCCACCGTGACCGGGACGCCGTCGCGCAGCACGCGCGTTGCGGTCGGCAGCAGCCGGCGGAGTCGCTCCGCGGACCGGTCGGCGCGGTACTCCTGCCAGAAGGCGAAGGCCGCGTTCAGGACCACGATCACGGCGATCGCGACCGCGAGGGCCGGCATGCCTGCGAGCAACGCCAGCACCACCGCGACCCACAGGAGCAGCGCCAGCAGATGGGTCAGCTGGCGCACGAACTCCCGGACCAGGCTGCGCTGCTTGACCCGAGGCATCACGTTCGGGCCGTCTTGCGCGAGCCGTTCGCGCGCCTCCAGCGAGGTGAGTCCACGCGGTGCGACGGGGGTGCTCGTCGTCCGCTGCTCCATCGGGGCACTCCCTTCGGCGGACGTGCGCGCCCGCCGTCTCAGCGTGACCACGACGCGTGGCGTCGCTGAAGGGCAGAAGGTCCTCACTCCCCGAAAGGGACCTCTGCCTCTGCTCTCCGGCACGACGTGGAGAGACGGTGGAAGTAGCCCGCTGGCCGGGTCGCGTCGGCCAGCCCCCACAGAGAAAGGCATGAGAGATGACGACGGTGGAACGCGCCACCGAGAGCCCGATCTCCGGGTTCTTCCGGTGGCTGGACCTCAACCGGCCTTCGAGTCTGTCGGACCTGATCCACTACATCCCGGTCGAGAGCTTCACCCGTGACGGCGCGTACGTCGTGCGCGCTGACCTCCCGGGTGTCGACCCGGAGAAGGACATCGAGGTCAGCGTGGACGGAGACGTCCTCACCATCCACGGCGAGCGCCGCGAGGAGGAGCACGACAACGGACACAGCGAAGTCCGGTACGGCTCCTTCACCCGGAGCATCCGCCTCCCCGAGGGCGCCAGTGCTGCTGACGTCCAAGCCCGTTACGACGCCGGTGTCCTCGAGGTCACCGTGCCCATGAAGGAAGCTCCTGCCGCGCCGATCAAGGTGGCCGTGCAGCGAGCGGGAAGCAAGGAGTCATGAGTTCTGAACTGTCCGTGAGCAAGT
>DATAKN010000113.1:0-16107 GCA_036261595.1 Marmoricola sp. | reverse complement strand
GTCGAGCAGCCCGGTCTCCGGGTCGGTGCCGTACTGCTGCTGGTGGAACATCTTGCCGCTGATGTTCGGGCGGAAGCCGTGGGTGAGGTGACCGCCGGCGTCCAGCGACATGCCGAGCAGCCGCTGGTTGCCGAACTCGTGACGCAGCTGCTCCCAGTCGGCCTCGGACAGCTCGTTGACGTTCTTGGCGCCGAGGCGCTCGAGCGTGGGCGTCTCGACCCGGTGCGCCAGGATCGACCAGAACGCGACCAGGTTGGCGTCGATGCCGGAATGCGGCTGCGCGTAGGCGTACGGCGCGCCGAAAAGCTCCCGCGCGTGCTCGGCAGCCAGCGACTCCACCGTGTCGACGTTCTGGCAGCCGGCGTAGAAACGGTGGCCGACGGTGCCCTCGGCGTACTTGTCGGAGAACCAGGTCCCCATCGTGAGCAGCACGGCCGGCGAGGCGTAGTTCTCCGAGGCGATCAGCTTGAGCGACGCCCGCTGGTCGGCGAGCTCCTGGCGTGTGGCCTGCGCCACACGCGGCTCCACGGAGGCGATCACCTCGAGCGCCGCGTCGTACGCGGCGGAGGCGGTCTTGGCGATGGTTTCGGCGCCGTTCGCCGCGGGATTCGAGGAATTCACGTCGCTCATGGGCTCAGCCTAGGCCCGGCCGCGACGGACCCTCCGGTCGATTCGGCGGGTACCAAATGCCGGACAGGCGTCTCATGACATGAGATTCCAGTTTGTGGATGCCGTGTCCGGAACCTGAGACTTGCTCGCATGATCAGCGCTGCCACGTCGACCTGGCTCGTGACGCGACGTCACGTCGACCTCGGTCGCACGCGCAGCATGATGTGTCGTCACGCCTGATGCCTCTGCCACCGGCCCCGGCCCGGGCGACAACGCTGTCACCCGTCGTCCGCAGGCCACACACCTCCAGGACACAGACGATGACGATCACCTCCCCCATCTCCACCGAGGGCCGGGTCGGCCGCTCCGGCCGAGCGCGTCCCAAACGCGGCGAGGGCCAGTGGGCCCTCGGCTACCTCGAGCCGCTGAACAAGAACGAGCAGTCCAAGAAGGACGACAACCCCCTCAACGTCCGCGCCCGCGTGCTCGACCTGTACTCGCGGCGTGGCTTCGAGTCGATCGACCCAGCCGACCTGCGCGGCCGGTTCCGCTGGATGGGCCTCTACACCCAGCGCGCGCCCGGCTTCGACGGCGGCAAGACCGCCGCACTGAGCGAGGACGAGCTCGACGACTCGTACTTCATGATGCGCGTCCGCAGCGACGGCGCCCTCCTCGGCGCTCGCCAGCTGCGCACGCTCGGCGGCATCTCCACCGACTTCGCACGTGGGACGGCGGACATCACCGACCGGCAGAACATCCAGTACCACTGGATCGCGATCGAGGACGTCCCGGAGATCTGGGACCGCCTCGACGCGGTCGGGCTGTCCACGCTCGAGGCCTGCGGCGACTGCCCGCGGGGATTCCTCGGCTCCCCCGTGGCCGGCGTTGCGGCCGACGAGATCGTCGACGGCACACCTGCGCTGGAGGAGATCAAGCGCCGCTACATCGGCAACCCGGAGTACTCCAACCTCCCGCGGAAGTTCAAGACGTCGGTGAGTGGTCACCCGAGCCTCGACGGTGCTCCCGAGATCAACGACGTCTCCTTCGTCGGTATCGACGACCCCGAGCACGGGCCCGGCTTCGACCTCTGGGTCGGCGGTGGCCTGTCCACGAACCCGATGCTGGCGCAGAAGCTGGGCGTCTGGATCCCCCTGCACGAGGTCGCCGACGTCTGGGAGGGCGTGGTCGCGATCTTCCGTGACTACGGCTACCGCCGGCTCCGGTCGCGGGCCCGGCTGAAGTTCCTGGTGGCCGATTGGGGTGTGGAGCGCTTCCGTGAGGTGCTCGAGACCGAGTACCTCTACCGGCGGCTCATGGATGCCGAGTCGCCGCAGGTCGCGGCTCGCAGTGGTGACCACATCGGCGTGCACCGCCAGAAGGACGGCCGGTTCTACATCGGTGCCGCGCCGACCGTGGGGCGGATCAACGGCGCCACGCTGACCGGGCTCGGTGACCTGGTCGAGCAGTACGGCGCGGCCGGAGTGCGCCTGACGGCGTACCAGAAGCTGGTCGTGATCGGCGTCGACGAGGACAAGGTGGAGGACGTCGTCCGCGCGCTCGACGCGCTCGGTCTCCAGGCCCGTCCGTCGAACTGGCGCCGGTCGACGATGGCCTGCACGGGCATCGAGTTCTGCAAGCTCGCGATCGTCGACACCAAGCAGCGGGCCATCGACCTGGTCGGCGAGCTGGAGCGGCGGTTCCCCGACCTGGACACGCCGATCTCGGTGAACGTCAACGGGTGCCCGAACGCCTGCGCCCGCACCCAGGTGGCCGACATCGGCCTGAAGGGACAGCTCGTCCTGGACGACGACGGCAACCAGGTCGAGGGCTTCCAGGTCCACCTCGGCGGCGGCATCGGCCTGACCAACGGCTTCGGCAAGAAGCTGCGGGCTCACAAGGTGACCAGTGCCGGCCTCGACGACTACATCACGGTGGTGGTGCAGAACTACCTCGCGGACCGCGAGCCGGGTGAGAGCTTCGCCGCGTGGACCGTCCGGGCCGACGAGGTGCTGCTGCGCGGCGAGGAGAGCCTGGAGGGCACGAGGTGAGCGAGCGCGCGGTCCCCTTCCACTGCCCGTACTGCGGGGAGGAGAACCTCTGGCCCTTCGAGGCTCGCAAGCTCGCACCTCAGGAACCACCCTTCGAGGCTCGCAAGCTCGGACCTCAGGAACCACCCGTCGAGGCCGAGGGGCACCGCGCGGCGTGGGAGTGCCGGTCGTGCCTGCGTGCCTTCACGGTGTCGATGATCGGTCAGGTGTCCCGGCCCTCCGGCGCAGGAGCCCGGCCGTGACCGCCCCGACGACGCTCGCTGCGCGTGCGTGGCGCGGGTCGCTGACGCAGGGCCGCAGCACCGAGGAGCTCAAGGAAATCGTGCTGCACGTCGGCGCCGAGCTCGAGCTCGCTCCCGCCGAGGACATCATCGAGTGGGCGGTCGCGACTTTCGGTCCGCGGTTCGCCATCACCTCGTCCATGGGTGACGCGGTCCTGTCCCACCTCGCCTCCCGGGTCGCGCCCGGCATCGACGTGGTCTTCCTCGACACCGGCTACCACTTCGTCGAGACGATCGGCACTCGTGACGCCGTCGCCGCCACGCTCCCGGTCAACCTCCTGACGATCACCCCGGCGCAGTCGGTGGCCGAGCAGGACGCGGCGTACGGCCCGGAGCTGTACCGACGAGACCCTGACCTGTGCTGCGCGCTGCGCAAGGTCGCACCGCTGCGCGACGCGCTCGCCGGGTACGACGCCTGGGCAACCGGCCTTCGGCGCGCCGAGACGCATAACCGGGTGATCGCCCCCGTCGTTGGGTGGGACGAGCAGAAGCAGAAGGTGAAGGTCTCACCGCTCGCCCGCTGGAGCGACGAGGAGGTCGAGCGCTACATCGCCGAGAACGGCATCCTCGTCAACCCGCTCCAGTACGACGGCTATCCCTCGATCGGCTGCTGGCCCTGCACCCAACGGGTCGCACCGGGCGGGGACCCACGCAGCGGGCGCTGGGCCGGGACCAGCAAGACCGAGTGCGGCATCAACCAGTAACCATCGAGCAGCAACAGAGCAACCACCACCGCGACACACCATCCATCGCACCGACAACGGCGTCACCGCGAGATCGAAGAGAAGGGAGGCCGGTCCATGACCGCCCCAGCCCTCATCGCCCTTGCCCACGGGAGCCGTGACCCCCGGTCGAAGGCGACCATCGAGGCGCTCGTCGCCGAGACCCGCCGGATGCGGCCCGACCTGCGGATCGAGGTCGCGTTCCTCGACCACGTCCGGCCGTCGTTCGAGACCGCGGTGAACAAGCTCGTGCGGGCCCGCTTCGAGGAGATCGTCGTGGTGCCCCTGCTGCTCAGCGAGGCCTTCCACGCGCGCGTCGACGTGCCCCAGGTGATCGCCCAGGCGACCGCGCGCCACCCGGGTCTGCAGATCCGGGCGACCAAGGTGCTCGGGCTCGAGCACTCGTTCCTGGGGGTCCTCGACAAGCGGCTGCGTGAGGCGCTCAGCGCCGCGCGCGTGCGCGAGCTGGACGCACTGGTGCTGGCCGCAGCCGGTTCCTCGGACCCGCTGGCCAACCAGGCCGTCGCCCGGCTGGCACGCGTCTGGGGCACGCACCACCGTCTACCGGTCACCGCCGCCTTCGCGTCGGCCACTCCCCCGGCCACCGGCGAGGCCGTCCGAGCCTTCCGAGCCGAGGGCCGCCGGCACGTCGCCGTCGCGTCGATGTTCCTGGCCCCGGGCTTCTTGCCCGACCGGGCCGCCGAGCTCGCCCTCGAGGCCGGGGCCGTCGCGGTGTCCGAGCCGCTCGGTGCGGACCCCGAGGTCGCGCGCACCGTGCTCGCCCGCTACGCCGTGGGTGCGGTAGAGCTCGTGCCGGTCTGATCTGAGACGCGTCAGCGGCTCAGATCGTCGGTGGTTGATCAGCGAGTTCGCCTGAGGGACGAAGGCGAGACCGAGCGTGTCGAAACCTGGTGAGCTGCGCTGAGACTCAAGACTTGATCGCCAGCGTCAGCGCGAAGTCGACCGCGTCGTCGGTCCAGACTCGCGAGACGCCGAGACCGGCGGCCTCGAGCTCCGCGGCGATCTTGCTGACCCGGAACTTCGTCGAGATCTCCACCCGGATCTCCTCGCCGCTGGCGAGGTCCAGGGTGAGGTCGGCGCCCGGGATGGTCACCCGCTGCGGCATCTCCGAGCGCACCCGGAGGTCCATGCGCTCCATGTGGGGATCCCAGAACGGGATGTAGGAGAACCCGTCGACGTCGAAGTCGGCACCCAGCTGCCGGTTGAGCACCCGCAGCGCGTTCAGCACGAACTCCGCCGTCACGCCGGCATCGTCGTCGTAGGCAGCGATCAGCCGGTCGGAGCTCTTGACGAGGTCGGTGCCGAGCAGCAGGGAGTCGCCCGGCTCCAGCACGTCGGCGAGCGCGCCGAGGAACGCCCGCCGCTCCTCGAGGTAGAGGTTGCCGATCGTGCCGCCGAGGAAGGCCACCATCCGCCGCCCACCCCGGGGGAGCTGACCCAGGTGCAGCGTGAAGTCGCCGACCACCGCCTCCACCTCGAGCCCCGGATAGCGCCCGGCGATCCGGGCAGCGGCGTCGCGCAGCGTGCCCTCGGACACGTCGACCGGCGCGAACCGGGTCAGCTGGCCGGACGCAGTGAAGGCATCGAGCAGGAGGCGGGTCTTGTCGCTGGTGCCGCTCCCCAGCTCGACCAGCGTGGTGGCGCCGCTCGCCGCAGCGATCTCCTGGGCGTGCGCCTCGAGGATCGCCTGCTCTGCCGCGAAGGGGTAGTACTCCGGGAGCCGGGTGATCTCGTCGAACAGCGCGGAGCCGGCGTCGTCGTAGAGCCACTTCGGCGGCAGCGTGCGAGGGTGCGAGGCGAGCCCGCGCCGCACGTCGTCGACGAGGCTGCCGCTGGCCCAGTCAGGGTCGAGCAGGACCGAGACCACCGGCTCCCGGACGTCACTCGAGGACTGGTCGGGACGGTCGCTCATGCGCCGACCTCCGTCGCCGGTGCGCCACCGTCCGCGAGCCGCACCCCGGACATCGCCCAGCGTGCGCCCGGCGGGAAGAAGTTGCGGTAGCTGGCGCGGGCGTGGCCCGCCGGGGTCAGGGCGCAGCCGCCACGCAGGACCATCTGGTTGGACATGAACTTGCCGTTGTACTCGCCGATCGCCCCGGCGGCCGGGTGGAACCCCGGATACGGCAGGTAGGACGAGCTGGTCCACTCCCAGCAGTCGCCGTAGGCCTGCCGGATCCGGCCCGGGCTCGCCCCCGGCGCCGGCGCTGCGGCCGGGTGGAAGGTGTCGGTGTTGGCCAGGTTGCCCGACACCTCGTCGCCCTGACCGTCCTGGCGTACGGCGTGCTCCCACTCCGCCTCGGTGGGCAGCCGCTTGCCCGCCCACGTGGCGAACGCGTCGGCCTCGTAGTGGCTGACGTGGGTGACCGGCAGGGAGCGGTCGACCGGCCAGGTGCCGTGCAAGGTGTGCTCGAACCAGACCCCGTCGATCTCCGACCAGTAGAACGGTGCTTCCCAGCCCTCGGCGTTGATCCGGGCCCAGCCGTCGGAGAGCCAGAGCTCATGGCGGCGGTAGCCGCCGTCGGCCATGAAGTCGAGCCACTCGCCGTTGGTCACC
This sequence comes from Marmoricola sp., assembly GCA_036261595.1. Classification (GTDB taxonomy): domain Bacteria; phylum Actinomycetota; class Actinomycetes; order Propionibacteriales; family Nocardioidaceae; genus Marmoricola. The sequence goes on along the minus strand of DATAKN010000113.1, from coordinate 9,872 downwards.
AGCCGGTCGGCGAGGCGGAAGGGCTCCAGCCAGACCTGGTGGCGGGGCAGCTCGTTGTCGAAGCTGAACCCCGGCCCCTCGTGCCCGATCTCGACCAGCCCGCCCTCGACGTCGACCCAGCCGAGGCTGTCCGGACCCGGTGCCGATGACGCGGTCGGCGGCCGGTCGACGTACGCCGGCTGCAGCGGATTGAGCGAGAGCACGTGCTTGATGTCCATCAGCAGCAGCTCCTGGTGCTGCTGCTCGTGGTGGAAGCCGAGCTCGATCGTCGGCGTGACCTTGTCCAGCGTGCCCCCGTCGAGCGACTCGATCAGGTCGCGCATGCGGTCGTCGACGTTGCTGCGGTAGACGCCGACGTCGTGGGCGCCGGGTCGGCTGATCAGCCCGCGCTGCGGGCGCGCGTAGCGCGGCCCGACCGCCTCGTAGTAGCTGTTGAAGAGGAACCAGTACTGGTCCTGGAACGGGGAGAAACCGTCCTCCTGCTCGGCCAGCACGAACGTCTCGAAGAACCAGGTGACGTGCGCCCGGTGCCACTTCGTCGGCGAGACGTCCGGCATCGACTGAACCGTCTGGTCCTCCGGCGACAGCGGCGCCGCCAGCCGCTCGGTGTGCGATCGGACCTCGTCGTAGCGATGCGTGAGGGTGGTCGGGTCCCAGGCGACGTTCCCGAGTGTGGAGTTCATGTCTCCCGACCCTAGGCACGTGCACCGACACTTCTGTAGTCCGCGTCACATTCGTCAGGGAATGTTCACATCCAGATGCGGCACGATGGCCTCGTGACCGACCTGGAAACCGACCCGACGTTCGAGGCGGAGATCGACCTCGGGGCCGCACGTGCCGCGACGCCAGGGTGTCTCGACCAGGTCTTCCTGGACAGCGCCGGCTCGTCCCTGCCGACGACCGCGGTGGTCGACGAGGTGGTCGAGCACCTGCGTCGCGAGGCCGAGGTGGGCGGCTACCGGGCGGCCGCAGAACGCCTCGAGGACCTCGAGACGGTTCCGGCCTCGGTGGGGCGACTGATCGGCGCAGAGGCTGACCTGGTGGCGCTCACCGACAGCGCCACGCGCGCGTGGGACCTGTTCGTGACCGCGCTCCCCTGGTCGCCGGGCGACCGCGTCCTGGTCTGCGGCACGGAGTACGCGAGCAACGCGATCGCGCTGCTGCAGCGGGCCCGTCTCGACGGCTGCGTGGTCGAGGTCGTGCCCAACGACGGCCGCGGCCTGGTCGACCTCACGGCACTGGAGTCGATGCTCGACGAGCGGGTGCGGATGGTGTCGCTGGTGCACGTGCCCACGAACTCGGGGCAGGTCGCCCCGGTGCGGGAGATCGTGGAGCTCACGCACCGGGTCGGCGCGCTGGTGCTCCTGGACGCGTGCCAGTCGGTCGGCCAACTGCGCGTGGACGTCGCCGAGCTCGGCGTCGATGCGCTCTCCGCCACCGGCCGCAAGTGGCTGCGGGCACCGCGGGGCACGGGCTTCCTCTACGTCCGGCGAGAGGTGCTGGAGGGCCTGGAACCGGCCGCCGCCGACCTGCGTGGCGCGACGTGGACGGAGGCGGAGGACTACGCGCTCGTCCCTGGCGCCCGCCGCTTCGAGCTCTGGGAGTACGACGTCGCGGCCCGCCTCGGCCTGAAGGTCGCGATCGACCAGCTGGTCGGCCTCGGCCTGCGCACCGTGGAGCGAACCGTCCGCTCCCGTGCGGCCGATCTGCGCCACGGGCTCGCGTCGATCGAGGGCGTGACCGTGCACGACGTCGGTGAGGACCTGTCGGGGATCGTCACGTTCACCGTGGAGGGGCTGGCTCCCGAGCAGGTCCGCGACCGACTCGCCGAGGACCGGGTCACGGTCACGGTGAGCTCCGCGTCCTCGACGCGGCTGGACATGGCCGCGCGCGGGCTGGAGGCCGTCGTCCGCGCCTCGCCGCACTACTTCGTGAGTCCCGCGGATCTCGAGCGCGCGGTGGAGGTCGTGGCGGCGCTCCGCTGACTCAGGTGTCCGCCAGGATCCGGTCCACCACACCGCGAGCCACCGGGTGGTAGCCCGGGCGGACCTCGGCGTAGATCTCGCGAGCCCGCGTGTTCCCGCGGTCGGTGGCGACCAGCGCGCGGTAGACCGGACGCAGGAACTTCGACCGGCCCTGACGGCGGAGGAAGGCGGCGACCGCAGCGTCCACGCGCGGATCCTCGAAGACGAGACCCGTCTCCACCGCACACGGCAGCCAGGCGGCCAGGATCTCGTCGTTGCGACTCGTGGTGAGACCGAACGCGGCGTCGAGCGCGGCCGGGATCGACGTACCGGCGTCGCGCGGCAGCGCGCGGATGAGATGGACCCACTCGTGGGGCGTCCACTCGGAGGTGTCGAGGTCGACCGGTGCCTTTCCGCCGAGCAGTGCCTCGACCTCACGATCGACCGCGGCGAACCTCTCCGACCGCCACTCGGGCGCGTTGTCCGGTACGCCGGGACCGTGGACCCACGCCTCGACCGCGAGATCCTCGGCGGACAGCCCGGACGGCTCCAGCAGCTCCGAACGGAGGTGCTGGAGGAACGTGGCAGTGTCCATCGGCTGGAAGGCGAACCGGTCGAAGTAGGCGGTCAGGAACGTGTCGAACCGCGAGCGCCCCACCGCATGCTCGAGCATGGTGAGGAACAGCGCGCCCTTGTCGTAGGGGATGTCGGTGATGCCCTCGTCCGGATCGCGCCCGGCGACGTCCTGTTCGAGCCACGTGTCGCGCGGCTCCAGACTCTGGACGGATCCGTCGAGGTCCTGGCGATACAGGTGCCGGATCATCGCCGCGAACTCCTCGCCGTACACCTCCTCGTCGATCCGGGTCTCGAGGTAGACGGTGAAGCCCTCGTTGAGCCAGACGTCCTTCCAACTGGCGTTCGTGACCAGGTTGCCCGACCAGGAGTGCGCCAGCTCGTGCGCCACCAGCGAGACCAGGGACCGGTCGCCGGCGATCACGGTCGGCGTCACGAACGTCAGACGAGGGTTCTCCATCCCCCCGAACGGGAAGCTCGGCGGCGCGACCAGCAGGTCGTACCGGTCCCAGCGATAGGGACCGAAGAGCCGTTCGACGGCCGCCATCATCCGCTCGGTGTCGGCGAACTCCCAGGCGGCCCGCTCGACGACGCTCGGTTCGGCGTACACGCCGCTGCGGGGGCCGAGAGTGCGGAACTCCACGTCGCCCACCGCCAGCGCCATCAGGTACGACGGCACCGGCTGCGGCATCGAGAACCGGTAGGTCCCCGTGTCGTTGCGCTCCACCGGGTTCTCCGCGCTCATCAGCGCGAGCAGATGCGGCGGCACCCTCACCGTCGCGTCGTAGCTGAACCGCACCGATGGGGTGTCCTGCAACGGCACCCACGAGCGGGCCAGGATCGCCTCGGACTGGGTGAACAGGAACGGCTGCCCGGAGCTGGTCTGGGCGGGGTCGAGCCACTGCACGGCGCGGGCGTCCGGGTGCGTCCGGTACCGCACGACGACCGAGTCGGCGCTGCCGATCGCGATCGTCAGCGGGCAGCCCAGGATCGGGTCGTGCTGGCCGACGTCGTGGCCCAGCGGGGCGCCGTCGGCGTCGGTCACGGCGAGGACCTCGATCTGCCAGGTGTCCAGCACCAGGTCGGTGGCGCCGGCGGTGTGCCGGTCGAGGTCCAGGCGCACCGAGCCACTCAGTCGGCGGGCGTCGAAGTCCACGTCGAGATCCAGCTCCAGGTGCCGCACGGCGACACGACCGGGTCTGGAGTACGAGTGCGGGTCGTCGGGGAACCGGCGCACCCCGGCCGTCTCCTGCGGATGGGACATCTGTACCTCCTCAGCGGACCAGCACGTCGAGGAGCCGGCTCAACTCCGCTGCTGGGTCGTCGGTCAGCCCGCCGTGCACGGGGCCTGGCTGGACCACGGTCGAACGTGGAGCCTTCAGGAAGCCGAACCGGGTGCCGAGGTCACCGGCCGCCGGATCGCCCAGCTCGGCATCACCGCGGCACACGCCCTCCACGAAGGCGAGCGCGTGGCGGACCGCGGCCAGGTCGACCGACGGCGAGAGCGCCCGCAGCCGCTCCTCGTCGACGTGGCAGTCGGCCCGGAGGAAGTCGGCGGCCTGGCAGTAGGCGACCACGCCGACGTTGACGAACTCCTCGCGGTCGACGCGTGGCACGCACCGCAGCACGACGTACTGGTAGGGCATCCGGCCGCCACTCATGCGGCGCTCCGCTTCGGCAGCCACGACCGCGAGCCGTCCAGCCGGGCACGCAGGAACGTCCGGTACGCCGCGCGCAGGTCATCGGGTGGCACCGGGCCGACCAGCCAGTCGTCGGGCACTCGTGCGGTGACCTGGTCGAGCAGGTCGTCGGTGACGGCGTCCGCGAGCTCGTCGGCCACACCGGCGACGGCGTGGACGTGCGCCCGGAGCACGTGGTCGTCGACGGACCAGGGCTGCTCGGCGAACCGAGCCGGGTCGGTGACGCCGCCGCTCCAGGCGTGGTGGAAGTACAGCGACGCCCCGTGGTCGATCGCCCAGACGTTGCCGTGCCAGACCAGCAGGTTGGGGTTGCGCCAGCTCCGGTCGACGTTGGCCACGAACGCGTCCAGCCACAGGATCCGGCCGGCGGTCTCGGCGTCGACCGGCACCGACGGGTCGAAGCCGAACGAGCCCGGCAGGAAGTCCACACCCAGGTTGAGCCCCAGACTCGCCTTGAGCAGGTCCTGCACCTCCTCGTCGGCCTCGTAGCGGGCGATCGCATCCTCCAGCTCGATCGCGACCAGGTCAGGGGTGCGGATGCCGAGGGCACGCGCCAGCTCGCCCACGATCACCTCCGCGACCAGGACGCCCAGGCCCTGTCCGGCCCCGCGGAACTTGCACACGTAGGTGCCGAGATCATCGGCCTCGACCAGACCCGGCAGCGAACCGCCCTCACGCAGCGGCGCGACGTACCGGGTCGCGGTGACCGTCGGGAGCCCGCTCACGCGGACCCGAGCCGGGCCCGCTGCGCGGCCACGTCGTAGTCCGGGGCCGGCCACTGCAGGTCCAGGGCGGCCAGGTGCTCGAGAAGCAGCTGTGCGATCGCCCAGTTGCGGTACCACTTGCGGTCGCTCGGTACGACGTACCACGGCGCGTTCGCGGTGTTGCACCGCGACAGCGCGACCTCGTACGCCGCCTGGTACTCGCTCCAGTAGCCGCGCTCGTCGACGTCACCGGGCTTGAACTTCCACTGCTTGGTCGGGTCGTCCAGGCGAGCCAGGAGCCGCTCACGCTGCTCGTCGGCGGAGATGTGCAGCATGCACTTGATCACGGTCGTGCCGGTGTCGGTCAGCTTGCGCTCGAAGGCGTTGATCGCGTCGTACCGGCGCTCGACCTCGTCGGCGTCCGCCAGACGGTGCACCTTCACGACCAGCACGTCCTCGTAGTGCGAGCGGTCGAAGATGCCGATCTCGCCCGGACCCGGCAGCGCCTGCTCGATCCGCCAGAGGAAGTCATGGGCGCGCTCCTCGTCCGTCGGCTTCTTGAACGACTTCAGCGCCAGGCCGGCGACGTTCAGCAGCCCGACCGTGTGGCTGAGCACGCCGCCCTTGCCCGAGGTGTCCATGCCCTGGAGCACCAGCAGCACCCGCTGTCGCGCAGCGCCGGTGTAGGCCTGGGCGAACAGGCGCTCCTGAAGGTCGGCGAGCTCCTCCCCCAGCCCCCCGAGCGCCTTCTTGCCGTCCGCCTTGCCGCCCTCGAACCCCGGCTTGCCGTGGCTGTCGATCGCCGACAGGTCGACCGGGCCCTCCGGGAGACGCAGCAGCTCGCTGATGCTCATGACGCGAGCATAGGGGCGGTCCTCCGGTCCGCCGGAACGGTGCCCCTCCGTGACCTTCGACTCTGACCGGACGCCAGGGGCACGGAGCACGGTGGAGCCATGAGGACGCGCGATCCGGCGCAGGTTCCCGTGCCCGGTTCCGGGTCCGGCTCCGCGGCCGGGACGAGGGCACCGACCCTTCCGGAGTCGGCGATCTCCTGCCGCGGCCTGACCCGCGACTACGGATCCGGCCGGGGGCTGTTCGACCTGGACCTCGACGTACGCCGGGGCGAGGTGTTCGGCTTCATCGGGGCCAACGGCGCCGGCAAGACCACCACGATCCGGCTCCTGATGGACCTGATCCGGCCGAACCGGGGATCCGCCACCGTGCTCGGGCTCGACGCCCGCCGCGACAGCCTCGCGCTGAAGCGTCGGATCGGGTACCTCCCCGGCGAGCTCCCCCGCTACCCGGGCATGTCCGCAGGGCGGGTGCTCGGCCTGCTCGCGGGTCTCCGCGGCAACGTGGAGCCGACAGCGATCACCGGACTGGCCGAGCGCCTCGACCTGGACCTGCGGCAGCGCTACGACGACCTGTCGCACGGCAACAAGCAGAAGGTGGGCCTGGTCCAGGCGTTCATGCACCGTCCCGACCTGCTGCTCCTCGACGAGCCGACCCTGGGTCTGGACCCCCTCATGCAACGCGAGTTCCGAGCTCTCGTCGCGGACTCGGTCGCGTCCGGTGCCACCGTGCTGCTGTCCTCGCACGTGCTCCCCGAGGTGGAGCTGATCTGCCACCGGATCGGCCTGATCCGGGCCGGGCACCTGCTCCGGGTCGGGACGCTCGAGGAGCTCCGCGACGTACGCGCCCACCGGGTGGAGGCTGTGTGCCGTGAGCCCGGGGACGTCGACGAGCTGGCCCGTCTCCCCGGCGTCGATGACCCGCAGGTCGTCGGGGAGCGGGTCACCTGCACGGTCCACGGCCCGGTCGGCCCCCTGCTCGCGTGGCTCGTCGCGTGCGGGGCCGAGGAGCTCGACAGCCGTGAGCTGTCGCTGGAGGAGGTGTTCCTCTCTGAGTTCGACACTGGTCCACTCGACGAGCGCTGAGCCATCGGCCCGGAGCCGGTGGTCACCGCTCGTGCTCGACACCGTGCGCTCACACCGGGTGGGCGCTGCGGCGTGGGTCCTCTTCGGCTCGGTGGCCAACTACTTCACGGCCCTGTCGCTCGTGCACGAGATGGACAACTTCCCCGGCGGCCCCGACGCCCTCGCCCGGAGCGTCCAGCCAGGCGTGGAGGCGATGCGCGTGCTCCGGTGGCCCGCTGACCGGCTCGACACGCTCGGCGGCTACCTGACCTACCACAACCTGATCTTCTTCTCCTTCTTCCTCAGCGTGTACGCCGGTGTGCAGGGTGCCCGCGCGATCCGAGGGGCCGAGGAGCGGCACGCGCTCGAGGAGGTGCTGGCAACCGGGCGCTCACGCGTCGCGACGGTCATCGACATGACCGCGGGGTTCGCCGTGGTCATGGCCGTGATCGCGTTCGGGCTCGGTCTGGGGACGGCCGTGTCGATGACCGCCGGCGGGGGCCCGCACCTGGTCGGATCGCTGGTGACGCTTGCCGTGGGTGGTCTCGGGGCGATGGTCGCCTTCGCCCTGGGACTCCTGGTGTCGCAGCTGGTCGGCACCTCCCGGGCGGCCGGCGGGATCACCTCGCTGGTCCTCGCCCTTCTCTACGTCGTCACCAACCTCGCCGACGAGATCGGGGGGTTCGGCGTGGTCCGGTACGTCTCGCCGTTCCACTACGTCAACGCGTCCCGCGCGTTGGTGCCGGGTCAGGGCTTCGACGTCGGTGCGACGGCCGCGCTCCTGGTCATGGCCACGGCCCTGGTGGCGGCGGCGGCCTGGACGTTCTCGAGGCGGGACTACGCCGCACCGTTCTGGGCACCCACGCGGCGGTCGCGGCCGAACCGGCCGGCCAAGGTCGGCCACCCCTTCCTGCGCCACGTCTGGACCGCACAGTTGCTGCGCGGACGGCTCGGCCTGCTCGCCTGGTCGCTGCCGCTGGCCGGGATGGCCGCGCTGTGGGGGTCGCTGCTCAGCACGGTCATGGATGTGTGGAGTGCCTTCGAATCGATGATGAGCGGCCTGACCGGCGGGCTCGACGTGTCGCCGGAGACGGCGTACCTGGCGTTCATCAGCGACCTCGTCGCGCCCGTGGTCGCGGCGTACGTCGTGAGCCAGGCGTCGGGCTGGGTGGCCGACGTGGAGCAAGGGCGGGTCGAGGCGATGCTGGCCGGTCCGGTGTCCTGGACGCGGCTGGTCGTGGAGCGTGCGCTCGCCACGGTCGTGGGCGCCGTCGTCCTCACCGTGGCCGCCTTCGTCGGACTCGTGGCCGGTGTGTCCGGGACCGGCGCCGACGTCTCGTGGCCCGGCGTCGGCCGGGTGGTCGTCGGATCTGCCCTCCTCGGTGCCGCGGTGGCCGGCGTCGCCGTCGTGGCCGTGGCGGTCCTGCGCAACGGGTTCGCGGTGATCGTGCTGTCGATCTACCTGGGCACGTCGTACCTGCTGGGCCTGCTGGTCACGCTCTACGGCTGGCCGGACTGGGTCAACCGGCTCTCGGTCTTCGGCGCGCTCGGCCACCCCTACCTCGAGTGGCCGGCGCTCGGCGGCACCGTCGTGCTGCTCGTGCTCACGGTTGCCGGGATCGGCGGCGGCGCCGCACTCGCCGAGCGCACCCCCAAGGTCGGCTGACCGGACGGGCCGCCCCACTACGCTCGCAGCATGGACCTGCCCGTGATGCCGCCCGTCCAGCCGATGCTCGCCAAGTCGGTCAAGGGCATCCCCGACCCGTCGAAGTTCGACGGAGGGCTGAGCTTCGAGCCGAAGTGGGACGGGTTCCGCGCGATCGTGTTCCGCGACGGCGACGAGGTCGAGATCACCTCGCGCAACACCAAGCCGCTGACCCGCTACTTCCCCGAGGTCGTCGAGGCGATCAAGGCGCAGCTGCCCGAGCGCTGCGTGCTCGACGGCGAGTTGTTCGTGGCGATCGGTCCGCGGCTGGAGTTCGAGACGCTGCAGGAGCGGATCCATCCCGCCGCGTCGCGGATCGCGCTGCTCGCCGAGCAGACACCGGCCGGCTTCGTGGCCTTCGACGCCCTGGCCCTCGACGACGAGGATCTCAGCGGGCGGCCGTTCGCCGAGCGGCGGGCCCGGCTGGAGCAGGCGCTCGACCACCTGACCCTCGACGGGATCGGCGGCCGCGTGCACCTCACCCGTACGACGCTCGACCCGGCTGTTGCCGCGGAGTGGTTCGAGCAGTTCGAGGGCGCCGGGCTCGACGGCGTGGTGGCCAAGCCGATGGCCGCGCCGTACCAGCAGAACGCCCGCACCATGCTCAAGATCAAGCACGCCCGCACCGCCGACGTCGTGCTGGCCGGCTACCGGCTGCACAAGAACTCCACGCCCGAGCGCCCCCTGCTCGGCTCGATGCTGCTCGGCCTGTACGACGGCGACACCCTCCAGCACGTCGGCGTCGCAGCCTCGTTCACCGAGAGCCGTCGGGCCGAGCTGCTCGAGGAGCTCCGGCCGCTGGAGTGCGACCTGGACGACCATCCGTGGGGCGCCTGGAAGGAATGGGCGATCGCGAACCCCGACCGAGTTCCCGGGACCCAGAGCCGGTGGAGCGCAGGCAAGGACCTGTCCTTCACGCCGCTGCGTCCCGAGCGGGTGCTGGAGGTCGGTTACGAGCACATGGAGGGCCGCCGGTTCCGGCACACCGCCCAGTTCAAGCGCTGGCGACTCGACCGCGACCCCGAGAGTTGCGGTTACGGGCAACTCGAGGAACCCGTCAGCTACGACCTCACTAGAGTGTTCGAGGAAGAAGTCCACAGTGAGCAGGAGGCGTGATGGGTGAGTACGACGTGGTCCTGCTGGTCGAGCAGGTGCTGAGCGCCCAGGACGCCGCGCAGGTGCGCGGCCTCCACGAGGAGATCGACGAGCCGGTGACCTACCACGTGCTGGTCCCGGTCGAGGACAGTGCGACGCAGATCGAGTCCGGCATGGGCGCGCTCGCCGGTGGCGAGGTGCTGGCGACCCCGACG
>DATAKN010000095.1:0-4758 GCA_036261595.1 Marmoricola sp. | reverse complement strand
TCACCCAGACCCAGACGCCCTGTCGGGCTCCGTCGAAGCGAGACATCCGGCCGGCGACGTACCCGCCGGCGTAGTAGCCGATCACCAGCACCGCGATCAGCACGATCGCGGACACCAGCCCGACGGTGCCGGCTGCTCGCTCGGCGTCGTTCTGGGTGACGTTCTGGGCGTCGCCCACTGCTGCGGCGACCGCTCCGACGATGCCGGTCAGCAGAGCGGTGACCGCCACGGCGACGAGCCAGCCGAAGAACCCTGCGCCCGCGTTCGTGCCGCCGAACTTCTCGTAGGCCCCGTCCCTCGCCACGACCTCGGTCTCGTCGTGACGCCGGACGTCGTGCTCATGTGTGTGCGTCATGTCGATCTCCTCCGGGCGCGGCCCGTGCGCGACCCTGCCACGTGCCGTACCCGCTCTTCCCCTGGAGATTCGCTTCAGGCGCGGGCGCGCCGCGCCAGCAGCCGGGCCCGGTACGCCGAGACGCGGCTCCACACGACCTGCTGGACGGTCAGCGTGAACCATCCGGCGAGGACCATCCCCGACACGTTCACCAGCAGCTGCAGTGAGCTGCCCCGGATCTCCGAGCCCACACCGAAGGCCAGGGCGAGCGCGATGTTCCCCGCCGCAGGCACGGTGGTCACGGAGATGAAGACGCCCGACAGCCCGCCCACCCGGGCCGAGGTGAGCGACAGCACCCCTGCTGCGGCGGCGATGATCGCGACGATGAACGACCACTTGTCCGGGGTGTAGATGAACCCGGTCGCCGGCCGGTCCGCCGTGACCGCCGAGACCTGCACCCACCCGAGGGCCCGGCCGACCAGGGCAGCGAGGGTGGTGACCGCGATCGCGATGACGAAGCCGAGGACGAGCGTGCGTCCGGCGAGCCGGAACAGCGTTCCCCGGCGCCGCACCAGGGCGACGCCGAGAGCCGAGATCGGACCGAACTCCGGCCCCAGCACCATCGCGCCGATGACGAGGATCTGGGAGTCCAGGACGATCGCGATGCCCGCGATCATGGTGGCCAGCGTCATGAACGAGGCGTAGGTCCAGTTCAGCTCCGACTCCTCGTAGGCCCGGTGCGCCACGTCGGCCCAGACCACGGAGTCCGCCCCGCTGCCGGGGGTGAGCCGCGCGGCGTCGTACCCGCTTCGCGACATCCAGGCGCCGACGCGCTCGACGCTCACCGACCCGCACTCCTGGACGCGCAGCTCCCGGAGCCGGTCCACGACGTCGTTGGTCGCCTCGCGAGCGACGTCGGCCTCGATCACGTCGCCCGGCGGCTTCACACTCGCGCCGCGCACATGGGTGAGGCTGCTGACCGCGGGGTCGTCCTGAAGCACCCGGAGCACGGCATCGGCGAGCTCGGTCGGCAGGGAGATCCGCAGGTGCATCACCCGCACAGCATGCCCGCGCGCAGGGTCGCCCGGTGGTCATTCCGGCCCGCGGCGGAGTAGCCAAGGACACACCCCACCGAGGTCCGGGCGCCAGTACCGTGGCCGCATGAGTGTCGGCGCCGGCACGCTGGCGGACCTCCCGCTCGGCATCCGCGCAGTCCTGGACCAGCCGCGACTGCCGACCGCGCGCGCCCGTCAGCTGGCCGAGCTGGGCCTGCGTGCGGGCTGCGAGGTCCGGGCACTCGTGCGGACTCCCGGGGGCGGTCGCGTCGTGGCGATCGGGGACATCCGGCTGGCACTCGACCGGTCGGTGCTGGCGGCACTGCCCGTGCGGCCGCCGACCACCGCCGGACCGGCGACATGAGCGAACGCCGGATCACCTCACCGCTGGTTCCCTCCTGCCACGCCGTCTCGGTGAGCGACGGGGAGGAGGGGCTCCCGGTCGTCGCTCTGGCCGGGGCACCGAACGTCGGCAAGTCCACGCTGTTCAACGCGCTGAGCGGCGCGCGCCACGTCGCCGGCAACTGGCCCGGTACGACGGTCGAGGTCGTCCGCGGGCTGTGGCGCACCCGGCACGACGCGGGACCCGACCTCGCCCTCATCGACCTTCCCGGGACCTACAGCCTCGACCCGGACTCGCCCGACGAGCAGCTGGCTCGCACGCTGCTGCTCGAGGAGCCGGAGGAGGATCGACCCGCCGTGGTGGTGGTGGCCGTCGACGCCGCCCACCTGTCGCGCAGCCTCTACTTCGTGGCGCAGCTCCGCGAGCAGCCCTACCGCGTCGTGGTCGCGTTGACCATGACCGACGTCGCCCGGCGCCGCGGCGTCCACGTCGACACCGACGCGCTGAGCCGGGCGCTCGGCGTACCGGTGGTCGAGGTGAATCCTCGGCAGCGGGCCGGTACGACAGCGCTCGCCGTCGCAGTCCTGCGGGTGCTGGACGGGCCGGTCCAGAGCGCCCGACCCGTCGCGACCACGGCCGGTGACGAGCTCGAGGCGGCCGACGAACGGTTCGCCTGGGTGCTGGCAGCCGTCGACCGCGCAGCCAGCCACCCGCCGGAGCCCCGGCGCACCTGGTCGGACCGGGTCGACCGGTGGGCGATGTCCCCCGTCACGGGACCAGTGCTCTTCCTGGCGACGATGTTCCTGGTCTTCCAGGCGACCACGTCGCTCGTCGCGCCGCTCCAGGACGCCCTCGGCCGGCTGCTCTCCGGCCCGGTCGCCGACGGGCTGACCACGGTCCTGGGGTGGGTCGGTCTCGAGCACACCTGGGTCCGCGGCTTCATGGTCGACGGCCTGCTGGCGGGCGTGGGGATGCTGCTCACGTTCGTCCCGCTGATGGCGGTGATGTTCGTCCTGCTCGCGATCCTCGAGGACTCCGGCTACATGGCGCGGGCAGCCGTGGTGACCAGCCGGGCGATGCGGTTCATCGGACTGCCGGCCAAGGCGTTCCTGCCGCTGATCGTGGGCTACGGCTGCAACGTGCCCGCGATCATGGCGACCCGCGTGCTCCCGGACGCCCGTCAGCGCGTGCTCACTGCATTGCTCGTGCCGTTCACCTCCTGCAGCGCCCGGCTGACGGTCTACGTGCTGATCGGGACCACGTTCTTCCCCGCGCATGCGGGCCTGGTCGTGTTCGCGATGTACGTCGTGTCGATCGCCCTCGTCGTCCTCGTCGGCCTGCTCCTGCGCTCGACGCTGTGGCAGCGCATCGGGGACACCCCGCTGATGCTGGACCTGCCGGCGTACCAGCGGCCGGCACTGAGCCTGCTGACGCAGTCCACGTGGGTGCGGCTCAAGGACTTCCTCAGGACCGCCGGAGGCATCATCGTCGCCACGGTCAGCGTTCTGTGGCTGCTGCAGGCGATCCCGGTTCACGGCGACGCGCGGTTCGGCGACGTACCGGCCGACGACAGCCTGTACGCCGCCGCCGCGCAGACCGCCGCACCGGTGTTCGGCCCCGCCGGCTTCGGCCGCTGGGAGGTGTCCAGCGCACTGGTCGTCGGATTCGTCGCCAAGGAGGCGGTGATCTCCTCGTGGGCCCAGACCTACGCGGCCACGGACGGCGTCTCGACGCCGAAGCAGCTCTCCGCCGAGCTCCGGTCCGATGTCAGCCACGCGTCGGGCGGTCATCCTTCCGCCGCGGCGTGGGCCTTCCTGGTGTTCCTCCTCGCCTACACTCCGTGCCTGGCGACGCTGACGACGCAGCGACGCGAGATCGGTCTGCGCTGGACCCTGTTCGGCCTGGCCCTCCAGCTCACCGTGGCCTGGTCGCTGGCGGTGGCCGTCTTCCAGGTCGGGCGGCTGCTGACATGAGCGCGCGAACGGAACGGGAGGCCCGCGGGCCCGTGCGGGCCGTGCTGGACGCAGCCGCGGCGGGCATCCCCTCGGTCCAGGGCATCGTCGCCGCCACCGGTCTGCCCCGCGATCTGGTCGAGGCCACGGTGGACCACCTTGTCCGCGCTGGTCGCCTGGCGGTGCCCGACCTCCCCGGACGATGCGTGTCGGCCGCGTGCGGAAGCTGTCCGCTGGCGCCCGACGGCGTGCCCACCTGCGGGGCCGAGGCATCGGCACCCCGCTAGCCGAACGTGCTCAGACCGAGGCCGGTCCCGCCGATCGGAGACGACAACGAAGGCGTCTCCTCATGTACTGCGATCCCGGGTGCAGCCTCTTGGGTGCATCGAGCGACCGAGAGATGGGACGTGGTGACGATGATCGACTGGGACTCCGAGACCTGGGGCGGCACCGTGCACCTGGCGGCGGACGGATCGTGGGTCGAGGACACCCACCGTCGTGACGCCGACGGCGAGGACTGACCCGCGATGCGCGGGTCCGCCTCGCCCGGGATCTACTGCGCCCGGCCGAGCCCTCGCACGCGAGCGGTGGAACCGTCGAAGAGACGGTGCAACAAGGCGTCACCGCGGTTCAGCATGCTCGAGCCGGGAGCCGTGAGGCCACTCAGGAGTGCCTGTCCCACGACCACGGCCAGGAGGGGCGACGACGCTGCCAGGGCTTGTTCCCGGGTGACCATGGTTCTCCTCGTTGACTCGCCGGTGGGAGGTGGCACGAGCCGGAAGCCCGACCCGCGGCTCGCGACGGGTACCCCGCGTCACCGGATTCGATGCGCCGGGCAGGAACACGAGCCGTAACCACGACACATACCACGCGTTGTATGAACAACCCCGCAAATGGGTACCGAACGGACGTAGTCCTCACGCAGCGGCCACGCCGCCTCCCGGGTGCATCGAGTGTCTGAGGGAAAGGACGTGGTGGCGATGATCGACTGGGAATCGGAGACCTGGGGCGGCACGGTGCACCTGGCCGCCGACGGCTCCTGGGTCGCCGACAAGCACCGCAGCGACACCGACG
>DATAKN010000122.1:0-6008 GCA_036261595.1 Marmoricola sp. | reverse complement strand
TGCACGGATGGGGCCGGCAGCTGGCGGCGGCGGGGGGAGGAACGAGACCTTCGGACCGCCCGCACGGTGACTGGCTGTCATCGGGCGACCGTTGTCTACTGGTGCCGCACTCCCCCCGTGTTCTCCCGTCTGGTCGACGCGATCCCGACTCAGCCGTCAGGGTCCACCCGCACCGCGGCGGTCGGTGAGGTTTTTCCCATCATGTCGAGACGCGTGGAAGAGACGATCTGCCTGGAGGAACCAGCGCATATCAACTCACTCGAAGCCGCTCTGTCAAGCGGCCCCTGACCTGCGCAGATGGCATGAATGTGCTGGTCAGGGAGGTGATCCCAACACGAACATTGGATGAATGAATTCTGAGAGCAACGGCGTGTCGCACCTCGACACGCCGGAGCGGTCTGGACGGATCAGGACGGGACGACGCAGGTGCCCGTCGCGGTCGTGGCGATGACCGGCTCGGTGAGCATGCGAGCGGCCGACACACCTGCCTCCGGCGCACCGCGACCGACGACGGTCGCGGTGAATTCGATGACGCGTGACCGGGTGCCGACCCGGACGAGCTCGGCCGTGATCTCCAGGACGTCGCCGGCGCGCACAGGTGCCAGGAACTGCACGTCGGCGTACGACGCGAACAGGCCCTCGTCCTCGTCGGTGGTGATGCACAGCTCGGTCGCGACGTCGCCGAACAGGCCCAGCGAGTAGGCGCCGTCGACGAGGTTGCCGGCATAGTGCGCGTGCGAGTACGGGACGTAGCGACGGTGGCTGATCCGCAGGCCGGGCTGGCAGGCGGGGGTTCGGCTCATCGGGCGGCCTTCCTCTCGGTCACCAGGCGGTGCACCAGGTAGCTGGCCACCTCACCGGGCGTCGTGCCCCGGGTGAACAACCGGTCGACGCCGAGCTCGGCGGCCATGGTCTCGTCGAACCGAGGGCCGCCCACGACCAGCAGCGGCCGGCGTTCGGGCGGGAACGCCTCGCGGAAGGCGGCCGACATCTCGCGGGTGTTGAGCAGGTGGGCGTCGCGCTGGGTGACTACCTGGGACACCATCACCGCGTCGGCCTTCTCGTCGAGGGCACGCGCCACCAGGTCCGGGACGGAGACCTGAGCACCGAGGTTGACCACCTTCAGCTCGCGGTAGTACTCCAAACCCTTCTCCCCCGCAAAGCCCTTGATGTTCAGGATCGCGTCGATGCCGACCGTGTGCGCATCGGTGCCGATGCAGCCGCCGACGACGACCAGGCGGCGGCGAAGGCCCTTCCGGACGGCCGCATTGACCTCCTTCGGGGTCAGCAGCGGGTAGTCACGCTCGACCACCTCGACCACGGACGGGTCGACGAGGTGGTGCACGGGGCCGTAGACCACGAAGAAGGTGAAGTCCGGCCCCATCGGCTTCGCGTGCACGACCAGCGCCGGGTCGATGCCCATCTTGTTGGCCAGTTGCGCCGCCGCACCCTCGGCCACCTTGGAGTGCGGCATCGGCAGGGTGAAGGAGACCTGGACCATGCCGTCGCCGGTGGTGTCGCCGTACGGGCGCAGCAGCCGCTTCCCGTCGGCCGAGCCGATCGCGGTGGTCGAGCCTGCGCCCGCGGCGGTTGAGCGTGTCGACACCATCAGCCCTCCAGGATCTCGGTCGCGGGGTTGTAGTAGGCGGCCGCCTTGCGGGCGACACCGTCCAGCCCGCGCCCGGCGTCGGCGGGGCGCTTCATCAGGCCGAAGGTGCCGTCGGCGATCGCCCCGAGCAGGCCCGCCCCCGAATCGGATGCAGTGTGGTCGAGGATCCGCTCGAGGAGATCGATGCTCTCCCCCAGCACCTGCTCGGCACGGCGGTGGATGAACCCGCCGGGCTCCGGGCGAAAGTCCTCGTGCAGGTTGCCGGCGGCGTTCATCACGTAGCGGACGTTCTGCAGAGCCAGGTCGCGGTCGGACAGCCACGGAGTCACCACGGCCTCGGTCATCATCCCGACCAGCAAGATGCCCTGACCGGTGAGCGCGCCGACGAGGTTGAAGAAGCCGTCGAGCAGGTAGCCGCGGAAGATGTCCCCGGTCATGTGCCGCGTCGGCGGCATCCACTTCAGCGGGGCGCGCGGGAAGAGCTCGCGGGCGAGCATCGCGTGGGCGAGCTCCAGGCGGAACGAGTCCGGCACCTCGGGGTCGATCTCGAAGGCGTGTCCCAGCCCGAGCTGCCAGTCCTCGAGACCCGCCTCCTTGGCGAAGTACTCGTTGAGCAGCTGGCTCGTCGTGACCGTGTGCGCGGCATCGATCGCGTCGTCGGTGGTGAGGTAGTTGTCCTCACCGGTGTTGATGATGATGCCCGCCCGGGCATGGACCTGTCGGCTGAACCGCTGGTCGACGAAGGTGCGGACCGGGTTGATGTCGCGGAACAGGATCCCGTACATCGAGTCGTTCAGCATCATGTCGAGCCGCTCCAGCCCGGCGAGCGTGGCGATCTCGGGCATGCAGAGCCCGGAGGCGTAGTTGGTCAGCCGCACGTACCGGCCGAGCTCGCGACTGGTCTCGTCGAGGGCGGCACGCATCAGCCGGAAGTTCTCCTGGGTGGCGTAGGTGCCGGCGAACCCCTCCCGCGTCGCGCCCTCGGGGACGTAGTCCAGCAGGGACTGCCCGGTGGAGCGGATCACCGCGATCACGTCCGCGCCCTCGCGCGCCGCGGCCTGGGCCTGCGGGATGTCCTCGTAGATGTCCCCGGTCGCCACGATCAGGTAGATCCACGGCGTGCGGGGGGCGTCGCCGACCCTCTTGACCAACCGCTCCCGCTCGCGGCGCCGGGCGTCGATGCGGCGTACGCCGGCGCCGACCTGCTTGCGCGCGGCCGCGCGAGCGCGCGTCGCGTCGCGGCCCTCGGGGAGCCGGAACGTGACCGACCCCGCGGCGGCCTTCTGGGCCAGGGTGAGCAGGTCCTCGGCGTCACCACGGACCAGGGCGTCCCACACCGGCAAGGCCACGCCGTGCTCGAGGCCGACGTCGGCACGCACCACGTCGAGCAGCCGGTTGACCCACGGGGTCCCCTCGGAGTCGGCGCCGGCCAGGCCGGCCATCCGGAGCGTGGCTCGCTCGACCGAGACGGTCGTGTGCTGCTGCGCGAGCTTCACGATCGGTCGCCCGACCTTGCGGGCGAGGCTGCGGGCGCGGCGTACGTCGGCGGCGTCCAGCCCCAGCTTGGAGGTGGTCATCGGTCTTCTCCTGACAGCACGCCGTCGACGAACAAGTGCCTGAGAGCCGGGAGCGGCAAGCCCGGCTCGAGGTCGGGAAGATCACCGACGAGCCCCGCCGGGCAGTCCCAGACCGCGACGTGCGCGGCCTGTCCCGGCGCGAGGACTCCCGCGTCGTCCACCCGCGCGGCGTACCAGCCGCCGCGGGTGTGCGCGGAGAACGCCGCGCGAGCGTCCAGACGTTCCTCGGGGTCGCGGTGCTGTGCCGCGGCGCGTACGCCGGCCCACGGGTTGATCGGCGACACCGGCGAGTCCGACCCGAACGCCATCAGCACGCCCAGCCGGCCCATGGAGCCGACCGGGTTCATCCCCCGCCAGCGCTCCCCGAGGCGCTCGGCGTACATGAGGTCGGGACCACCCCAGAGGTCGTCGAAGAGCGGTTGCATGCTGGCCACCACACCCAGGTCGGCCATCAGCTCCAGCAACCGTCGCGGAGGCATCTCGACGTGCTCCAGGCGGTGGCGGGCGGCGCGCAGGGCGTCGCGGCCGAGCTGCTTCTCAGCCAGGACCAGGCCCTCGGCGACGGTCTCGAGGGCGGCCTCGCCGATGCAGTGGAACCCGCCCTGCAGGCCCGCACGCGTGCAGGCGACCAGGTGGTCGGCGATGTCCTCGGGCGTCACGAGCGCGTGCCCGCGGTTGCCGGGCTGGTCGTCGTAGTCGTGGGACAGCGCTGCCGTGCGGGAGCCGATGGCGCCGTCGGCGTTGAGGTCGCCGGCCAGCCCCGCCACGCCGAGCTCGCGGGCGGCGTCGAAGTCACGCGACCCCCAGTAGAACGTCGGGTGCAGGCCCTCACGGGCGGCCGCGTGCCGCACCAGCTCCAGCTCGTACGCCGGCCCGATGTGCGGCGCCGCGGCCTCGTGGAAACCGGCGATCCCGCTGGCGGCCATCGCCTGCGTGGCCGCTCGAGCCGCGACGAGACGCTGCTCGGGGCCGATCAGCTCGCCGAGCTTCTCACTGACCGCCTGTCGGGCGTCGCGGTCGACGCGGCCGGACGGGTCGTATCCGTCGATGCCGGGCAGCCCCGGCACCGCCTGCTCGAGGGCCGGCGAGATCACCGAGGAGTGGCAGTCGCGCCGCTCGAGCAGCACCAGCCGCCCTGGCGCGGCACGCTCGATCTCCGCGGCCGTCGGCGGACGGCCCTCGGGCCAGGAGTGCTCTTCCCACCCCGTCGCCACGACGACGCCGTCGGGCTGGACCCTCGCCTGGCGCGCGACCAGGTCGAGCGCCTCGGTGAGGGTGGCGGTGCCACGGAGGTCGACCCGAGTCAGCTGGAAGCCGGTGAGGACGCTGTGGACGTGGGCGTCGGTGAACGCCGGTGCTGCGAGCGCACCGTGCAGGTCGACGACGACGTCCGCACCGTCGTACGCGGCGGCGCCGTCGTCCCCGCCGACATAGACCACCCGACCGTCCTCGGCGGCCAGCGCCGTCGCCGTGGCATCACCGGCCGGGGTGTGGATGGTCCCGCCACGCAGCAACAGGGTGGTCACACACGCTCCTCGAAGATCCGACGTACTCCCGGCTCCGTTCGTAGCAGGTCGAGCGCCCAGTCCGCATGCCCGGGCACGTAGCCGTTGCCGATCAGCATCTCCACGTCGGCCGCCAGGCCCTCGGCGCCGAGCGCGGCGGCACTGAACGACGTCGCCATGGAGAAGAACACGACCGTGCCCCGAGGAGCCGTCGCGAGAATGGCGCCGGGCTCACAGCCGGGCACGTCGACGCACACGACGGTCACGTCGGCCGGGCCACCGGCGCCCTCGACCGCCGCGCGCAGAGCGAGCGGGTCCCGGGCGTCGGCGACCACGACCTCGTCGGCCAGACCGGCCTCGCGCAGCAGTGCTGCCTCGGCGTCGTGGGGCACCACGCCGATGGTGCGGGTCGCTCCGGCGCGGCGTGCGGCCGCGAGGCTGAGCGAACCCGACTTCCCGGCCCCGCCGATCACCGTGACGACCGGTTGCGGGTAGCCGTCGACCACGCGCCGGGTCAGCGCAGGGGCCCCGCAGACGTCCATCACGGCCAGGCCGAGCTCCGCAGGGAGGTCCTCGGGCAGCGGTGCGGCGATGCTGCGACCGAACAGGATGGCGTAGCCCTCGGCCGGCACCTGCTCGGACCGGCCGTCCCACCGGGCCAGGCCGTCCTCGATGACCAGCGGCGTCAACGTCAGCGAGACGAGGGTGGCGACGCGCTGACCGACGCTCAGCCCGAGCGGTGACTCCGCGCCGACCTCTTCCACGGTGCCGATCAGCATGCCGCCGGAGCCGGTGACCGGGTTGTGCATCTTGCCGCGGTCGCGGACGATCGCGAGCACCTCCTCGCGGACGGCCGCACCGTCACCGGAGTGCTTCTCGGAGAGCTGCCGGTACGAAGCAGCGTCGAGGTTCAGCCGCTCGACGCGCACCCGGACCTCGTCGGACCAGAGCTCGAAGCGGGTGTCGAGCCGGGCGGCGGTCTGCGGCAGCGCACCCGCGGGGGCGAGAACCCGGTGGGTGCCGACCGGATCACCGACGGTGTGCACGGGCGTCACGGAGCATTCCTTCCACAAAATTGCCGTCTGCGCCGGAAAAGATCTCGTGGCGAGGTGGCAAAGCCGAATGACTTCTCCTACTCTGGCATCAGCGACGCGGGTCACACAACCGACACGCGCGGCCGGACGTGCCGTGACCACGGCCAGGAGGACTCCATGAGCATCGAGACGTCGATCAGGCTCGACGACGCGCAGCCCTACCCGTACCGACGCACCGAGCTGGTCGAGCCGGACTGGCGCCGGTTCCCCGGCTGGCGCGACG
>DATAKN010000117.1:0-32713 GCA_036261595.1 Marmoricola sp. | reverse complement strand
GAGCCTCATGCACCACCTCGAGCACGTCCACGTCGCCTCCGACCGCGACCTGGTCGACGCCCGCTTCCCGGTGCAGTACGTCATCCGGCCCAAGTCCGACGACTTCCACGACTACCGCGGATACGCCGGCCAGCTCGCCGGCGGCGTGCTCAAGCCCGGCGACGAGGTCGTCGTACTCCCCTCGGGCATGACCAGCCGGATCGCCGGCATCGACCTGTTCGACCAGGAGATCACCGAGGCGTTCCCGCCGATGTCGGTGACCGTGCGTCTCGAGGACGACGTCGACGTCTCCCGCGGCGACATGATCGCCCGGGTCAAGAACGCCCCCACGCCCAGCCAGGACATCGACGCGATGATCTGCTGGATGACCAACGAGCCGCTGCGCCCGCGCCAGAAACTCGCGATCAAGCACACCACCCGCATGGGCCGGGCGCTGATCAAGGACATCCAGTACCGCCTCGACGTCAACACCCTGCACCGCGACCAGGAGACCGGCGAGCTCGGCCTCAACGAGATCGGTCGCGTCCAGCTGCGCACCACCGTGCCGCTGCTCTGCGACTCCTACTCCAAGAACCGCACCACCGGGTCGTTCATCCTCGTCGACGAGGCCACCGGCGTCACCGTCGGCGCCGGCATGATCAACTAGCTCACTCGTACCCGAGCACGTCACGCCGCTTCGCCGACCAATCGAGCGCGGACTCAATCGCCTCATCCAAGGTCGACTCGGCCTCCCAACCGAGGAGTTTCCGGATGCGGTCAACGTTCGCGTAGGCGCCCACCGCATCTCCCTCCCGCGGCGGTGCTTCCCGCACGGGCACGGGCGAGCCATAGACGCGCTCAAATGCCGCGACCAGTTCACGCACGGTCACTCCCTCACCGGTGCCGACATTCATCACGACACTCGGTTCGCCGACCTTCCCCAGAACATCGTCGAACTGCTCAACTGCCGCGACATGCGCCTTGGCGAGATCCCAGACGTGGATGTAGTCCCGCAGACCGGTTCCGTCACGAGTCGGGTGGTCGACCCCCGTGATGGTGAATGCTTCCTGCTGCCCCTTCGCAGCGCGAACGAGTTGACCTAGCACGTGGGAAGGCTCCTTGAGGTGCACCCCGGACTGCAACTCGGGGTCAGAGCCGATCGGATTGAAGTACCGCAAAATAACCGCGCGCAGGTCGGTGGCCCGCGCCATGTCTTGCAGAGCCATCTCCATCATCAACTTTGTCCTGGCGTATGGCGACGCCGGCGCCAGCGCAGACTCCTCGTCAACCTCGAAGGAGTTGGTGAAGGCGTAGAGCGAAGCCGACGACGAGAACAAGACACGGGGCTTACCGAGCGCCACCAGTTCATCGAACAGCTCCAACGACTTGGCAACATTGTCCCGGTAGTATTCGTAGGGCAGGTTGACTGACTCCGGCACCACAATGCGCGCCGCCATGTGGATCGTGGCACCAAGGTCCGGATGGTCGTCGACAACCCGACGAAGCAGCGCCCGGTCTGCAACGTCCCCCTCATAAAACGCGCGATCGCGGACATATGCCCTCGGTCCGGAGAGCAGAGAGTCAAGGACCACCGGCACGTGTCCGGCACTCTCCAGCGCACGCGCCGTCGTTGAACCTATGTATCCAGCCCCTCCGCTGACCAAGACCTTCACAGAGAATGACCCTATCCAGCGCAGGAGCGGGACGAAGCCCACACGGGTGTGGGCTCCGAATGATGGCTTTGATCCGGATCGGGGTACCGGGAGTCGCGGCGGGGCAGGCTCCGGCCTGAGATCAGCCACCACGTGGCATTTTGGTACCAACACTCGACACCCCGTGACCGAACGGTGCTACCAAGAGATTGCGCGGCACCACCCCGCTCCACGAGGCTGGGTCTCGTACGAACTCTCACGGAGGAAGTGTGACTTCAGGAATGTCCATCGGACGGACAATGACCAAATTGCATACCGCCCGACGGGTCTGGCGAAGAATCTCGCGCGGCGAGCGCCTCGAGCGGTTCGAAGGCCTCAAGGCGGCCGGCAGACTCAAGTACGGGGTCGCTTCCTACGGCGTTCCAACGATCATCGACCATCCTCACGAGAACTGCTCTCTCTGCGTTGGGAACTACACGTCGATCTCCCCAGATTCGACGATAGTCTTAGGTGGAGAACATCCAACGGATCGGCTTACGACCTTTCCTCTTCGGATCATTCTCAATATTCCAGGCGCGTGGCATGACGGGTTTCCAGCGGAATCGCGGGACACCATAATCGGTTCGGATGTTTGGGTGGGAGCGCGGGCGACGATCCTTTCAGGCGCACGAATCGGCAACGGCGCGGTAGTGGCGGCGGGATCGCTGGTTGCCCAAGACGTCCCTAGTTACGCAGTAGTCGGAGGAGTCCCGGCCCGCGTAATCCGTTTCCGATTCAACGCAGATGTCATTTCTCAACTTGAAGAGCTTGCATGGTGGGATTGGCCCGAGCACACCATCAGAGAGGCCGCGGAAGTCCTATCGGGCCACTTGGAGGCTGACAGCCTCGCTCGGCTTCGCGACCTCAAACTGAGTGGGCAAATCGACCGCGGGTAAATCATTAGGGCGACGCTCGCTCACGAGCGGAGCCGCAGACAACGCTAATGCTGCGAACATTCCTGCGACATACACAGCACCTGAGAGGTTTCCTTCAAGCAATAGGATTGACCAAGCCAGAACAGCGCCTGCGAGACGCAACTTGGAGACGGCGTCCGAGCCCCGGGTGGAGCGAGACGAATCCAAGATCCCTCCGAGCACACCTGCGAACACCCCGGATCCGACAACCCACGCTGCGCCACCCACGCCAAACATCCAGCCCGGCAGAGTTGCCGCTGAACCGTTCGTCGCAGTGGTTGGCAAGTGATAGACCGTCACGTTCAGAAAGTGGTTCCAAGTCGACTGTTCTAAGAAGTCGTGGCTCATTCCGAATCGCCGCACGGCAACAACAGCGGGCGACAGATAATCGAGCCCGCCGACTCGGCCCGCGATGAAAGCCAATGAATCGCCGCTTGCCGAGTAACCGGACGCGCGCTGCCTGAGCGCGTAGCCAACTCCGTAAAGGACGCCACTTAGGGCGCCGACCGCCGCAAGCCAGTCTCCATGACTCCTTCGGCTCCCGCCACCAGCGGTCGGCTGGGCGCTCCACACGATTCCGAGCACGTAGATCCCGCCTGCCAACACTGCGGCGCCCCTAGAACCAATACTCGCACCAACCCAGGCGTAGCCCACCAACACGAGGGCCACAACCGAGGGCCTCAACCACGAGCGCTGACGAGTGACCAACAACATCAGGGCCAAACCCAGCGGAAAATAGACACTGACGTAGTACAGCCCTCCGAACAACCGCCCAAATCCGCCTGGTGTCTGCGGCACGACCCCCGGCACCCCAATTGAGTAAGTCTCCGCGAGCCACCTCCGCAGGCCGATCATGAGAACAGCAGTGACCGCCAAGAGCCCGAACTTGCCCCCCGATAGATGAGGGGCCGTCACTGCCCGGCGTTGAATCCGAGGAGGGGAAGTTACGGAGAACCGCCAGGCGGCAAAGAACGAGAAGAAGAACAAGCCAGCGACCGAGATAGCCACATCGTTGTCGTACGAGGTCACACGAGGCGAGGCCGGAGGAAGATTGATGAGCCATTTGGCCAAGAAAGCGAATAGTCCAATGACCATCGTAATCCCGCCGATCGATAAGAATCTATTGAGGCCGGTTGCCGCAATGACGCAACCCGCGGCGAGTAGGCCGGCGCCGAGCATGCCCGATCCGCTGCGGGGGGAGGCGATGAAATACGACACGAGTGAAATGCAACCAATAAGCGCGGCTAGATGCGCTCGCGGTACGCGAATCGACCTATTCGTCATAGCATCCGACCTTGATGTCGTCCCAATACCATTTGGCCACTTCTTCGCTCGACGGGAGTGACCCCGCGTAGATCTGTGCCGATCTTCCAATACCTGCCCTCAAGCGGTCGTCTGCTAAAGCAACTAGGACGAGGTCCACCATTCCATTCGTCGAGTTCGACATCAGAAAGTCCCGTCCCGCTCGAGCTCCCTGAAAGTTCATCAAGCAGCGCCCGCCGACGACGCATCGGGCGTTTGAAAAAGCGAGCATCGCGCGGTTCGATAAGCCGCAACGCTGTTGGGACGGCGCCAGCACGACTTTGGACTGCCTTACCGCTGCGGCCACGTCATCGACAAACCCGAGATACTCGACACCCAGCGCCCTGTAGCTCGCGAGACTCCTCACCGGCGGCTCTGGACCGATCATAGCGACCTTTATCCCCGGTCGGCATTGACGCAGCCGCGGCAGACCCACGTCGACGAAAGTATTGACACCCGGCCCACCGGAGAACAAGAGCAGGTCGTACAATTCCGAGGATTCCGTAAACCCGCCGGCCACCCACTCGGGACGTATGCCCAGGGGAACGATGCGGGTGTTTGCTCTAGGCGCGACCTTCGCCAGCCATCCCACGTCAGTGGCACTGACCACGTCGACCAGATCGGAATCGGGAAGAAAACGACGCTCATTGAACTCGATAAACCGACGCGCGAGACCGGACCATCCATGGTCCACGCCCGCCTCGGATTTCAAGAACGAGTAGCTGTCGTTCAGCGAACACAAGACGCGCCCGGTCCTATCGCGGCTTCTGAGCAGTCCTCTCACGGGCGCTGCGAGGTGCGCCAAGGCAATCGTGTCGAGGTGAACATGCACCGTACCCATGCTGTGCGCCAACACGTCATCGATTTCAGACAGAATGGAAGCCGCATCAACTCGCGACTGGCTGGGCAACAATCCCTTCAGCTTGCCTATCATTGCCCTCATGACTTGAGGTACCGAACCGGGCGTACCTACTACGTGACAGACGATGTGATGCGAAGGCGGGCGAAATGGCGCTGGCGAAATGACGTGCACTTCCACTTCCGCGGCTTCCAGCAAGGATGCCAATTTGGTCTGCACCCCACTCCGGACGGGCCAAGGTGGCGCAGTAACGACGAAGATAGCAGCACTCACGATGCGGTCCTACTTGAGGGGTCCATCCCACGAGTTCGGGCCCTGCCATCCCGTGCAATCTGACCGCTGATCGTTCGCAGAAGAATTGACCGCTTGATTAGACATGAAACTGAGAAGATACCCACGGCACTGGTCGCGAGCGGGAGTCCGGTTCCGCTGGCTGGGACAGCGGTATAGATCGCGAAGCCCACCGCTCCCAGAGCGAGTTGTATGCCGATGAGCCGGCGCTCCAGGCCGAGAACCATGATTCCATGTAGATAGACGTAATCAAGGGCGATGGGAACAGCACCAAGACAAAGAACCTGCGTCACCGTGACCGCGTCACTGAAGCCCGCCCCATATACAAGAGGGATGATAAGCGGGCCCGCAACTACCGCGGGCACGCTCAGTCCGAGCACCAGGGCGAGTGTGCGGCGCTCAGCAAGCATGACTTGGCGCATCCGTTCCAGACCCGTTTCGCACGTTGCGAGGTCAGCGTGCACTAGGAGTGCACCCACAGTCGCGACAGATACCAAGGCGGCCTGGGCGCCGAACGCGACCGCGTAGTACCCGAGCTCTCGGAAGCCAAGCCGGCTCGCAGCAACCATGGAGTCAATCCGGAAGAATACCTGCGCTGTCAGCACTATGAGCGATGCGCGAGCCGCAATCGGAATGAAAGATCGGCCCACGAAGAGAGGGGACGGGGCGTCAGACTGACTAAGCGCTCGTCTCAGGACAATCACAAGAATGCAAGTAGAAGGAACCACCATGCAGAGTCCTGAAAGAAGTAGCCATAGGCTTGCGTTATGGACTCCAGTGATGGCAAATACAGTCATGTAGGCCACGAGAAATAGCGCTGGCGCCAGCCTGATTGTCCGAAATCCCAAACCGAAATCCTGCGCACGTTGGTACAGCCCTGTTGATACGGCGGCGTATGTGCCCCCGATTACCATCATCGAGCCGCCAGCGAGCGGCGCTATCCCGGACGTTCGCACGATTCCGAGAAGATGCAGGAACAGCAGAATTCCCCCGCCCAGTGGAACCACCATTATGACGTAGCCCCAAAGCCCGCCCTTCACGGAAGAAAGTCGCCCGCGCCATGTGACAAGCGCTTGCGGAACACCCGCCGGCAACAAGGTTCCAATGACTGTGGCATATACGGCTACGGATGCATACTCCCCGCGGCCCGCTGCATCGAGTACCCGCGCTGACAAGATACCCGTTGCAAGATTGATCGCAGTTTGGAGGCCGTTCACAACGGCTACGCCGATGAACCGCCGCGATGTGGACGCAGCCGTCACCAGTTGGCCTCCTCGAAGGCAATCGGTTCGCCAGGCAGCGGTCCACTGGCGGTGGATGGTGGCGGCCTCATGCCGTCAAGGAAGCCCTTGACCTGCCACCGAACAAGCCTTGGTGGCCTGCCTCGGACAAGACTAGATATGCCGAAGCGGCCGACTTTGATCGCGACGAAGGCGGCAGTCAACCACCAGCGTGGTCCCCTGCCCCAATTCTTCCGCACCAGCCATAAACGGTTTCGCGGGCCGTAGTAGGCCCAGGCCGTCCCGATACTTGCGGAAACCTCATGCCTGGCGACCGCCGATCCAACACAGGCGACGTGCAGTCCAAATTCCTTGGCACGGATGCACAGGTCGAGATCCTCGGAACCTAGGAAGTACGAAGAGTCAAACGGCGGGGAGGGGCAATTCCGGAGCCTAATCACCATTGCCGCACCTGTGACCCAGTCACAGTGAACAATGCGCTGCCCCGGGTCCTCGAGCCGGATGGGGGACTTTGTTACCGCTGATAGTCTGCCTGGCCCCGATCGAAAGATTCCGTCGTAGCCGACGATCCGTGGAGCAACGACTGCGAGGTAACGATCGCTCTCGATCGTCAGCAACAGCCGTTCAATGGCCACCCAGTCGATCGATAAGTCGTTGTTCAGGAGTATCAAGTAATCAAAGTCGCCGTCGTCCACGGCGAGGTTCGCCGCGCCCCCGTATCCGAGGTTCGTATCAGGCTTCATCCACCTGAAGTTGGGAGCTAGATGCGTTGGACGTTCGCTCAAATCGTTAGCGACGATACAGAACCCGTACTCGCGGTGCGATTCAGGGGCTTGCGCCAGGTCGTTCGCTAACGCCACTGTCCGTCTTATGTCACCGTAGTGGACAATTACGATCGCCACTCGGGTCAACTCACTCACTCTTCCTTAGCCTAGCGGCAACACACCTTGCGGGAACCCCCGCGACCGTGGTGCGGGATCCAACATCTCGAGTGACGACTGCGCCGGCTGCGATCACTGCACCGTCACCTATCTCGACTCCGGGCAATATCGTTGCGCCGGCGCCAATCCACACGTCGGATCCGATGCGCACAGCTTCATGCCTGTGCCCGTTTCCAAAGACACCGCCATTCGAACCTACTCGGTGATTGCTTGAGAGGATTCTCGCGCCATAGCCGACCAACGTGCGGTCGCCGATACTTACTCCACCGCTTGTGGTGATGAGCACACCCCGGGCGAGGTCAACGTCGTCTCCAATTACCAGCCCCTTGAGTGGCATGATCCAAATCCCGGGATAGAAGACAGGTCGAACTCCAACCCGCGCTCCAAGAAGCCGCATATATGAGGCCTTCAACGCATTGCAGATCCGGAGGCGCGGCAATGAGAAGACGGCCTGCATCATGAACTCGTACACTGCAATGGCGTCGGCTCTCATGGTATTCACCGGCACTGCTCCCTCATGCTGGCCCAACAGAATTGCAGGATCGCTTCCGCGCGGCGATCGGGCGCTAAGAAGTTTCTCTTTAGGACCTCTCGGCCCTCGGTGGCCAAGCTCTCGCGCAACGAGACGTCGGAGGTCGCCCGCATCACAGCTCTTGCGACAGAAGGGGCACTGGTTGGATCGCAATACAGCGCCGCCGCACCCGCGGCGGACCGAGCCCAATCGCGATCAGACACAACAAGCGGTACTCCTGCGGCGAGGGCTTCG
The DNA here is from genome assembly GCA_036261595.1 of Marmoricola sp. Taxonomy (GTDB): domain Bacteria; phylum Actinomycetota; class Actinomycetes; order Propionibacteriales; family Nocardioidaceae; genus Marmoricola. Next base: position 24,729 of record DATAKN010000117.1, on the reverse strand, counting down.
ATCACGTTGTTGCTGAAGCTCTCGAGCTCACTGATCAGGAGGATGCAGTCGGATGCTCCGACCGCGGCGGTCATTTCGTGAGGATTGATCCGTCCGATGAACTTTATCCGCTCCTCTACGCCCAGGTCGCGAGCCAGTTCGGAGAGTCTGCGGGCTCCATCGGACTGCGGCACGAGGGTAAGCGCGAAGATTCCCTGGGCGCCCATGTCCCGCATCGCCGCGGCTACATATGGCACCATCTCCAAGTTCTTGTTGGGATGCCAAGAACTCGCAAGGAGAATCTGTGGCACTGCACGGGGGTGGCGCACCCTACCCATGCCTATTCCGTCGAACTCCGCTCGGGGCGCTGGCGGCATCACCATCGTGCTTCGGGACTTCAGTTGAGGATGCTGCTGAACGGCCCGCGACCGAGTCGCCTCCGTTTCGAATACTAGGGCGTCTGCCTTGAGGATCGCGCGCAGTCGGAGGCTGTCCCGCACCCTGCGAGCAAGGCGACGACCCAAGTTCTCGTTACGCCAGAAGTTGAGTTCAGGATAGAAGAGGTTTGAGTAGGCGACTCCTACAATGGTCGTGTCGATCCGCGGCCCCCGCATAGGGGGGCCGAAGACCGTGTAGACAACCGAAGCATCGATGTCCCGATTGCGGAGAAATTTCGGCGCGAGTTGGCGAAGAGCTCGCAACATCCTTGAATCTCTGCGGACCACCACCTGCCAGCCTCGTGATCTGCCGACTTTCTCCAGCGGCCCACTGTTGAGGCATACCAATCGAACCGCGACGTCGTCACCAATCGCTTCTAGCGTAGAAAGTGCTACCTGGAGCCCTCCACCCGCGCGCTGGTTGGTGACGTCGATCGTGATACGCCGCTCGAGTTGAGGTTGCTGAGCCGTCATCGAACAAGCCCACTTAGCACGGCCGCGAGGTCACTACTCATCTTCGTGCGTGACCGGAAGTTCGAAACCCATGAACGACCCAAACCGCCCATCTCGTCGCCATCATCCTGCGCGCGGTCGAGAAGCTGCGCGATTGCTCGCCCGATCTCGTCAGGACCGCAGCAAACACCGCACCCGATGCAGGTCACAAGATCGCTCACAGAGCCTGGGCTATTCGTCAATACGGGAAGGGCTGCGGCCATGTAGTCGAACACCTTGTTCGGGCTCACTGCACTGCGGAAGAGATCGACGTCTGCGAGGACGTGCAGTCCAAGGTCGGCCGCAGCAAGAAGATCTGGAATCTCAGTCTTCGGCACGGGGTCGAGGAACCTAACGTTGTCCAATCCTTCGCGAGCTGCCCGAGCCATCAGCGAATCCTTCTGAACGCCGCCGCCGACAAGCACAATATCGAGCTCGCGATCCGCGAGTGCATCAGCGGCGTCCAAGAGAAAATCCAAACCGTTCGCTGGGCCATGCGCTCCCGCGTATATCGCGGTGAACCGCCCGAAGCCGTAACGTTCGCGAAGCGCCTCACGGGACGCAGATGCCACGAAGTCCTCGGGGTCCGCCCCGTTGGGGATGTAGTGGATTTTCGCCTCGGGGATTCCTCGTGCTACGAGGACACTGCGCGACCCCTCTGCCATCACGACGATGGCTCTGGCCCGGCCATAGAGGAAGTGTTCGAGCCTGGTCAGCAGACGGAATACCGGCGACGACTCGCTCAGCTGGCCCATGTCGAGGAGCACCTGCGGCCAGAGATCGCGCACCTCCATCACGAACGGCACCCGCTTGATGAACGCAATCACCCAAGCTGCCAGGGCTGCCAGCAGATGCGGTGAGGAGCCGTAAACGACGTCAACGCGCTCTTGACGCAAACCCAGAATCGTCGCTCGGGCGGCATACGCGACCCAGTTGAGGATGCGACGCACCCCGTTTGAGGTGTAGGCGGGCACGTGCACGACGGCGAAGCCAGGCTCCGCCGAAACCCGTCGCCCGGTCTGGGGATTGAGATCGCTAGCGATGATGAGGTACTCCCAGCCAGCGAGCCTGCTGAAGAGCTCCACGTGGCGCGTGCCGCCGGCTTGCCCCCGCGGCGCTGCGAAGTGGTTGAGGACAAGCACACGTTTGCTGTCAGCCACGGCTCGCCACCAAATCGCCTGAGCTCACCGTGACGCTCACCATGTCGGTCCCCCATGTCACCGCGGGCTTCTCGTCCGTCGGCGCCCCGATACCCCAGGCAACCTCCGAACCATCTACCACCGCAGTGAGCCACGTGGAGGGCGTCCAGACCCCATAGGTCTCGCTTCGCCAACCTTCAAAGGGGTGGGCCTTGCCTGCCACCACATCGGCACCATCCATTCCGACGATGCTCGTCACCTCTGCGCTGGGTCCCAACGGCAGGGTCAGCCGTCCGTTGCTCGGGCGCTCAACGAAGTCATGGACCGCGATGCCGTCTTGACTGATGCGCACGAGCCGGCCCACTCGCCCGTGCGTTTCTACGAAGGCGTCATGCCAAGCGAACAGATAGGTGCCCGCCTCGGTCTGCAATGGCTCCGAGCTGTGAAGCCTCGGAGACTGCAACCACCGGAAAGCCCGGTGAGGCACGAGCTGGTCCGCGTCCGCCGGGCGCCACACAGGATGCGCGGACGATGTCCGCAGCCCGTTCCTGACCTCCAACGGCCCGTTGTAGGTGCCGGTGCCTGGGTCCTCGATGATCCAGTCGCCCCCCTTGAGGACCCAAATCGCAGTCAGGTCAGCGTGCTGGTGGGACGGACCCGTGACGTGCTTGAACCAGACCTTCCACGGAGGACACTCCACGACCTGGAAGTAGCCGCCAGTGCGCGCGCGGGCGAGAGGTTGGAGTTCACGCCCGCGTCTCACATCGGGGGCGACATACCAGGCGACTTCGTCGTGGTCGTCCCAAGCCAGCGGCTCGATCTCGTATCCGGCAAGAGCTAGGCCGGCGCGGCAGCTCCCTGAGACGGAGCCAGCGGGTGCGGAATCGGCAAGGACGCGGCCCTCGTCCCAGTCACCGAACTGGGGGACGGGCCCGTCAAGTGCTCCCAGTTGACGCAGGTTCTCCGCTGCGGCCTCCATGGCCTCAGCAACACCTCCGGGGGCCTCGCCGAGAAGCACACGGGCAGTGAGCATCTCCAGCACGAACCGGTGATACGAGAGCGAGTCCTCGATCATGGAACCATCCGACCGCATGTGCCGCTTCAGCTGCTTGAGGAAAAGGGCGTCACCCACTCGGCGCCACCGTTGCGCAGCCGGGTGGGCGGGGAACAGCCGGCCGAGGACGACCAGGCCGAGGCCATCACCCAAGAGGTGGTTGTTCTTCATGCTGCTGACCGTGTATGGCAACTCGAGCATGATGTGTCGGGCGCTGGCCACCAATTGAGCCTCCATGCCTGCTCGGATGAGCGGGTCCAGTCGCTCACCGACGAGCTCGAGCACTTGCGCCCACGCGATGGCCCGGAGGGCCAGCTCGAGGCTGGAGTACCAGTTGACTCCACGTTCGGGCGGGCACTGCTCCAGCCAGCCCTCGAGCATTGCCTCCAACTCGGACAGCCAGACTGCGTCTGGCTCCAGAACGGCTGCGCGCGCAAGGATCACAAGGTCACGGTGTCGACCTGCCTCCCAGACCCACTTCACGTCCGAGAGTCGCTCGCTCGAACGGATGTCGATCCGCCACCACTTCTCGTTGAGGGGCCACGCGCTGCCGGTGAGAGGGTCGACGTTCCAGCCAGCGTGGACGCCCGTTGGTACGCGGTGCCCGAACACGCGTGTCCCCTCCTCGAGGATTGCGCGGGCATCCTCCAGGCATCGCTTTCGCACCACGTCAGAATGGGGGATCACTCCGCCCAGGCCGATCTGAACCGATGCGTGCCTGCGGCGCCGAACGTCACGGAACAGGATGCTGTGGAACCCGCTCCGCTTCGAGGCCTCGTAAGCGGCCCGCAACGGAGCAGAACTCCCCAACGCACGCACGTCGCGAGCCAGAGACTCGAGAGAGGGCATCAGAAAGGTTCCATCCCTACACGCACGTCCGGACGGACAACGGTCCCGGTCAACAGAGACTCGGCCGCCGCGAGTGCAGTTGCAGTGCTCGCCAAGGTCGCGCGCAAGTCCGCAGTCCCATCCGCGCCACCGATAGCCGAGGCGAACGCCTCCAGGTTCTCCCGATGCCCCTTGCCCTGACGGCCTAGCTTCACGTCCTTGCCGTCGACGGCCAGCCGGACGAAGTCGTCGACGAGCACGGACCGGCCGCGCCCCAGGACCTCCAGTCGCTCCTTCGTGGTCCCAGCGTGGCCGTACTCGGCATACGTGATCGTTCCGATCGACCCATCGGGGAACCGGAGAGTGACAACCACGTCCTCCTGGAGGAGGGCCTCACCACGCACTGAGCCGAAGGCGACGACCTCGCTGGCCGGCGAGCCGACGATCCACGAGACCAGGTCGATGAAGTGGCAGACCTCTCCGAGCAGGCGGCCACCTTGACGACGGTCCTTGTACCAGTGCGTCTCGGGGAGACGGCCAGCGCTCACCCGGTAGCTCAGAACCAGCGGTCCCCCGTCCGGACCCAATGCCTTCTTGGCTTCGACGATCGCACTGCTGTGGCGGCGGTTGAAACCTCCCCACAGCACCCGACCGGACCGCTGGAGACTCTCGAGCACCATGTCGAGCTCGGCCTCGGAGAGCGCAAGCGGCTTTTCGACGAACACATTCTTGCCCCGAGCCAGCGCGCGGCTGACCAATTCGGCGTGGCTGTCGTGTCGGCTCAGGACGAAGACTGTGGCGATGTCATCCCGCGCCAAGAGGTCGTCCACGTCAGCGGCAACCGTTGCGATGCCGTGCCGCTCCGCCAAATGACGAGCGCTGAGGCCGCCATTGGATGTCACGGCCGCCACCGCAAGACCCGCCTGCTTCATGGCAGGTACCAGAGTCATCTTTGCGAAGTTCCCGGCACCGATAAGGCCGATGGCACCGGGGACCGCAGTGGCAGGACGGAGCTGAATGGCCTCTCGTTTGACTGCGTCCGGCTCATAGGCGAACTGGACTGCGAGCGCCTGGTCATCCTCTGCGATGGTCGTGTACGCCTTGTCGGCCTCGTCGATCCCGAAGGTATGGGTGACGAGGTCGTCCACGCGCAGGCGGCCTCGGGCCACGAGGTCGAGGTAGGCCTCAATGTTTCGCCCCTCGGTCCACCGGACCTGACCCACCGGGTAGTCGACGGCGTACTCCTCGTAGGTCCGCTCGTAGCGGCCCGGGCCGTAGCTGCGCGCGAAACGCAGGTCGACCTCCTTCAGGTAGAAGGGCGTGCGCGAGAGCTCGACACCGACATCGCCGACCACGACTACAACACCGCGGTCTCGTACGCGATCCACAGCCAGCATGACCGGGTCGGAGGACTTCGTAGAGGCGGTCACGAGCACGGCATCGACGCCCCGGCCCCTGGTGCGATCGCGGATGGCGTCGGTCGTCAGCTCGCCGGCCTCCACCAGACCGAGACCACCCTCGGCGGTGACCATGTCAGTCGTCCATTCGCGAAGGTCGACGCCGATCACGTCGTACCCCGACGCGAGTGCAAGTCGAGCCGTGAGCTGACCCACGAGCCCAAGGCCCACCACGCACACGGAACCTCCGGGCTCGACCGCCGCCTGCCGCAGCCCCTGCATGGCGATGGCGGCGACTGCGCCGAAGGCAGCGGCATCGTCACCGACGCCTTCAGGGATGGGAACTGCTAGGAGACCTGGCACCACCTGCATCTCGGCATGGCCTGCTGACGCCGTCGCCACGCGCATCCCCGGGGCAAGGCCGGCAACAGCGTCTCCCACCTCGAGCACGACACCGGCAGCGCTGTAACCGAGCGGCATGTCCTCATCGAGACGAGTGCGGACCGCAGCCACGGTGCTCCGCAACCCTTCCGAACGCGCCTTCTTGAGGACCTGCTTGACCAGGTCGGGACGCGCCTTCGCCTTGTCGATCAGACTGGCACTGGCCAACTCACGGACCGCCTTCTCGGTGCCCGTGGACAGCAGGGAGCGTGTCGTGGCGACGAGCACCTCGGTAGCGCCGCTCGTGGGAGCCGGAACCTCGACGACGCGCAGTTGCCCGTCGCCGACGGATTGAACGACCTGCTTCACGTGGTGCCCTTCGCTGTGGATTGCTCAGAAATGCTTGCGCGACCAGATGCCGCGGGTGTCGACCAGCTGCTTGCCGGATAGCTCGCCGAGGCTGATCCCTCGGAACGCGCGATGGTCCACGAGCAGCACGATCGTCTCAGCCTCGCGAAGCGCCCGGTACAGCGGAACGAGGCTGACATTTTCCTGGTTCACGGCCGCAGGCAGCTCTCTTATGTGGGGTTCGACAACCAAGATCTTTCGATCGCTCAGAGCCCTGGCGACCTCGCTGACCACCTCGACCGCCGGGCTCTCCCGCAAATCGTCGATGTCCGCCTTGAACGAGAGCCCTAGGCACGCCAGCGGGCCGCTCGTGCCCTGGGCGGAGTCGATGATGGTCTGTACGACCTTGGCGGGTCTCTCGTCGTTGATCTCGCGGGCCGTGCGGATCAGATCGGTGTGCTGCGGCGCCGCCGCCACGATGAACCAGGGGTCCACGGCGATGCAGTGTCCGCCGACGCCGGGTCCTGGGGTGAGGACGTTGACTCGCGGGTGACGATTGGCGAGCCGAATGATCTCCCAGACATCGAGGTCCAACTGTTCGCAGACACCTGCCAGCTCGTTGGCGAAGGCGATATTGACATCCCGGAAGGAGTTCTCGACCAGCTTCGCCATCTCCGCGCTCTCCGCGTCGGTGAAGAGGATCTCCCCCCGGCAGAACAACGCGTACACGTCGGCCGCACGTCGGGCGCATTCGGGCGTCAAGCCCCCGACGACGCGGTCGTTGGCCACGAGCTCGATCATGATCCGGCCCGGCAGCACGCGCTCCGGGCAGTGCGCGACGTGCACGTCGGGCGCGTCCGGCGCCTCGTGGGGCAGCTTCAGGTCGGGTCGAACGCGCGCGATCCACTCGCTCACCTTGCGCGTAGTTCCCGGAGGTGAGGTGGACTCGAGAATGACGACCTCGCCGCCGCGCAGCTTGGGCGCGATCGCCTCTGCCGCTGCCTTGACGTAGGACAGATCGGGCTGCTTGCCCTCGAGGAACGGTGTTGGGACGGCGATCAGGAACGCGTCGGCTTCCGGGACCTCGAGCGAGGCCACCAGCTTGCCGCGCGCGTGCGCGCCGGCCACCGCCACGTCGAGGTCTGGCTCCACGATGGGCACCCGGCCCTCGTTAATGGCCTCGACGGTGGCCGGGTTCACGTCCACGCCCTTGACCAAGACCCCCCTCATGGCAATCGCAGCGCTGGTCGGCAGGCCGATGTAGCCAAGGCCGAGGACGGCGATTCCGTTGTCGAACACGGTCAGTTCCTTTCCGCGTTGAGGGGATCGAAGTCAGGCGCGCGCTCACCTAAGCCGAACATGTGCGAGATCGCAGCCACCCCCCGGAAAGCGGCGTGCCCGTCGCCGTATGGGTTCCGGGCGTTGGCCATCTCGGCGTACGTCGTGTCGTCCTCCAGCAACAGGTTGAGGGCGTCGCGCACCGCGGCTTCTTCCGTGCCCACCAGGCGGACGGTGCCGGCCTCGACGGCCTCGGGGCGCTCTGTGGTCTCACGCATCACCAGCACCGGCTTGCCGAGGCTGGGCGCTTCCTCCTGCACGCCCCCGGAGTCGGTCAGGAGCACGTGAGCACCACCCATGGCATGGGTGAACTCGTGATAGTCCATCGGCTCGGTGAGGACGACGTTTGGGGCATCCCGAAGGGCAGGCTCGATCACGGCACGCACGACAGGGTTGCGGTGCATCGGCACGACGAACCGCGTGTTTGCGTGCCGATCAGCGACACTGCGAAGGCCGCGCATCGCCTGCGTCATCGGACGGTCCCAGGACTCACGCCGATGAGCGGTCACCAGGACGAAACGCTCTCCCGAACGCACCAGATCGGCTATTACCGGGTCACTGAAGCGCGTTGGGACCGAAACGGCCGTGTGCAGCGCATCGATCACGGTGTTGCCGGTGACGGCGATCGCCTCCGGTGAGATGTTCTCGGCCAGCAGGTTGTCACGAGACGTGGGTGTCGGCGCCAGGTGCAGCGCAGCCAACGGCCCCACGAGACGACGGTTGCCTTCTTCGGGGAAGGGCGCCGACATGTTGCCAGTGCGCAGACCGGCTTCGAGGTGCACGACCGGCACCTCGTTGTAGAAAGAGGCAAGCGCCGCCACCATCGCCGAAGTGGTGTCACCCTGCACAACGACAGCATCCGGCGCCTCATGCCGAATGACGTCACCGAGCGCGGCCAAAGCACGGGCGGCAAGGGCGGTGAGCGTGGAACCGGGCACCATCAGGTCCAGGTCGTGCTCGGGCTTGATGTCGAACAAGTGGTTGACCTGGTCGAGCATCTCTCGGTGCTGACCAGTCACGACGACGACTGGCTCGAGACCGGAGTGGTCATCGAGCGCCTTGACGAGCGGCGCCATCTTGATGGCTTCGGGTCGCGTCCCGTAGACGAGCATCACTCGCTTCATCTCGCAGGCACGCCCTTCACCGTCGCGCTCTGCGGGACGTCCTTCACGACGCAGGCGCTTCCACCCACGACCGCACCAGCGCCGACGCGCAGCTGGTTGAGCACGACCGCGGCCACACCGATCAGCACGCCGTCCTCGACCACGCAGTCGCCGGACACCGAGCTCGCGGGGTTCATGCTCACGAAGTCGCCCAGGTCCGTGTCGTGACCGACGGTGACGTTCGGATTGAGGTGCACGTGACGACCCAGGCGGATGTTCGTGGTCAGCCGGACTCCGGCGCAGATGATGGAACCCTCGCCGATCCGAACATCGAATCCTGTCGTGGCAGCGGGGTGGACCAGCGTGGCGGCCCTCCGGCCTGCCCCGTCGAACCTCTCGGCGATCCTCCGCCGCACCTGCGGTGATCCGATCCCCACCACGTAATGGGCTGCGGAGGACTCGCTCAGGTGGAGATCGACCGTCCCCAGGTAGGGCGTACCTCGCTTCTTCAGGCGTTCGAGGTTCACGTCGCTGGGAGAGTCATCGACCACGCCCATTACGACCCAGACCGGCTCTAAGGCGGTGTCGTTGATGGCATCGACCACGTCGATGACCTCACGACCGAACCCTCCGGCGCCGGCGATGACGAGCGGCCGAGGACTGCTCATCGGCCACTCCCCATGAACTCGGGCATGGTCGCCTCACCCTCGGCAGCGATGCCGTGGCGGCGCAGAACGCTCGACACCGTACGGAGCACGATCGACGCGTCGAGACGCAGGCTGCGCCGACCGACGTACGCCGTGTCCAGCGCCAGCTTCTCATCCCACGAGAGCGCGTTGCGGCCGCTCACCTGGGCGAGCCCGGTGACGCCCGGACGGACCTCGTGACGGCGGCGCTGCTCGGGTGAGTAGCGGTCGAGGTATTGCACCAGAAGCGGGCGGGGACCGACCAGGCTCATGTCGCCCTTGAGCACGTTCCACAGGGTCGGGAGCTCGTCGAGGCTGGTGGAGCGGAGGAATCGGCCCAGCGGGATGAGGCGCTGCTTGTCGGAGACCAACCCGGCGTCGGAGTTGATCGGCTTCATCGTGCGGAACTTGACCAGCTCGAACAGCTTCTCGTCCTTGCCGGGCCGCTGCTGGCGGAACAGCACCGGCGAGCCGAGCTTGGCGCGTACCAGTAGTGCAAGGACAGCCTGCAGAGGTGCCGTGAGGCCGAGCGCGACGACGGCGACCACGACGTCGATGACCCGCTTGATCCGGTCGTAGGTCACGACCGCCACCCCGTGATCGCCCCGGCGATCTCGGCGAACTGGCCATCAGTGAGCCCGGAACCGGACGGCAGCGTCAGACCCTGGGCGAAGAGCCGCTCAGCCGAGCCGTTCAGCGAGCCCGGCAGACCGGCGTTGACCGGTTGCAGGTGCATCGGCTTCCAGACCGGCCGGGTCTCCACGCCGACTCCGGCCAGGTGCGCGCCGAGGTCGGCGGCTCGCCATCCGGCGACCTGCGGGTCGACCGTGATGACCGTGAGCCAGCAGTTGTCCTCGGCGTCCGCATCGTCACCGCCGAGGACTTCCACCCCAGTCGCTTCAGCGAAGAGATCGCGATAGCGCTGCCGCAGCGCGCGCCGCCGCTCGATCATGGCGTCGAGCCGGGAAAGCTGCGCGCGGCCGAGCGCGGCCAAGATGTTGGACAGCCGGTAGTTGTAGCCGACTTCGGTGTGCTCGTAATGCGCGACTGGCTCCCGTGCTTGGGTCGACAGTTTGCGCGCATGGGCGGCGAGACCCGCGTCGTCTGTGACCAACATGCCCCCGCCCGAGGTGGTCATGATCTTGTTGCCGTTGAAGGACAGCACCGCCGCGTCGCCGAAGCTGCCGGCCGCGCGTCCGTCGCGGGTCGAGCCCATCGCCTCCGCGGCGTCGCTGAGGATCCGGATGCCGTCGTACGGTGCGACCACCTTGGCGATCGCCTCGTAGTCGGCCACCTTGCCGAAGATGTCCACCGGGATCACGACGGGCACCTTGCCGCCACGGGCCGTGATGTCCACGAGCGCTTGCTCGAGCAGGGCGGGATCCATGTTGCCCGTCTGCGGGTCTGAGTCGATGAAGTACGGCGTCGCACCGACGTACCGGATGGCGTTCACAGTGGCGGCGAAGGTCAGCGTGGAGACCGGCACGACGTCACCAGGGCCGACTCCCCACGACAGGAGAGCCAGATGGAGCGCCGCGGTGCCAGAGGCAAGGGCCACCGCATGACTCCGGCCGACGCGCGCAGCGACCTCCGTCTCGAACGCCTCGAGGTCCGGCCCGGCCGGGGCGACCCAGCCTGACTGCATCGCCCGCAGGATGTACTCCTGCTCGAGCTCGCCAACGTCGGGAGGCGAGAGCAGCACCTTGAACGTCATGCCCGCGCACGCCCCAGCTGGTCGTCGAACCGCGAGGCACCTCTTGGGCGGAGCGGGACGACAGACTCTCTGAACGACTTCAGGACCTGCTCGTGCTCTGCCCACGGGTCGAGCTCACGCGCCTCCACCGGGTCGTAGGCCGGGACAGGGGTGTGCGAGACCCGTGGGTGTGCGGGTCGCAGGTCGGGCTCGCCGTCGCCCCAGAGCTCCTCGTGCAGCTTCTCGCCGTCGCGGAGGCCGGTGTAGACGATCTCAATGTCCTTGCCGGAGAGCTCGATCAACTGACGCGCGACCGAGTCGATCGAGACCGGCTCGCCCATGTCGAGCACGAGCGCCTCGCCGTCCCGGCCGATCGCTGCCGCCTGGATCACGAGCTGCACCGCCTCCTGCACGGTCATGAAGAAGCGCGTGACCTCGGGATGCGTGACCGTGACCGGGCCCCCCTTCGCGATCTGGGCGGTGAACGCGGTCAGGACCGAGCCGCGGCTCCCCAGGACGTTGCCGAAGCGAACTGAGAGGTAGGTGCCATCGGCTTCGGCCGCAACGGCCGCGGTGAGACCTTCGGCCAGCCGCTTGGAGTAGCCCAGGACGTTGCAGGGGTTCGCGGCCTTGTCGGTGGAGATGTTGACGAAGCGCTCGACGCCGTGCGCCTTGGCCGCTTCGAGAATGCTCAGCGTGCCCCAGACGTTGGTCTTGATCGCCTCGCCGGGGTACTGCTCGAGCATCGGCAGGTGCTTGAGCGCCGCGGCGTGGAACACCACCTCGGGCTTGCGCTGCTCGAAGAGCGAGTCGATGTAGAGCGAGTCGCGGATGTCGGCGAGCACGACGTCGTCGGAGTCGAGCATGGCCTGGCCGTAGATCGACAGCTGTACGGCGTGCAGCGCCGACTCGTCGCGGTCGAGCATGATCAGCTCGGCCGGGTCGAAGCGGGCGACCTGGCGGCACAGCTCCGAGCCGATCGACCCGCCGGCGCCGGTCACGAGGATCCGCTTGCCGGTCAGGTAGCCGGCGATGGAGTCGATATCGGTGTCGATCTGGTGCCGGCCGAGCAGGTCGGTGAGCTCGATGTCGCGGATGTCGGTGATGCCGACCCGGCCTGGCTGGAGCAGGTCGTCGGCCTTGGGCAGCACCTTGAGGTCGAGGTTCGTGCCCCGGGTCAGGTCGACCAGGCTCTGGATGAACTCCTTGGTCGCGCTCGGGATCGCGACCACGACCGTGCTGACTCCACGCTCGCGCGCCACGGCGACGACGTCGCTGGTCCGACCGACGACCGAGACGCCGCGCATCTTGCGGTGCCGCTTCCACGGGTCGTCGTCGACCAGCGCCACCGGCCGCCAGTGGCTACGCGGATCGGCGAACATCGCTCGCACCAGCTGGGTCGCGGCCTCCCCGGCACCGACGACGACGACCGGCTCGGTGTCCGGCCGCGGCTGCCGTCGCAGCCGCAGGGACCGGTCGCGGACGAACCGCGCCAGCGTGCGACCCCAGAGCATGATCAGGATGGCGAGCAGCGGCGAGGCCACCGCGACGACGGTGCGGTAGTACGGCCCCGTCGTGAACTGCATCGCGATCGAGACGGCGCCGACGGAGACCGCGACAGCGGACATGAGGACGACGTCTTCGAAGCCTCCGATGGCCGCGCGTCCCTGGTGCAGCCGGAAGGGCAGCGCCAGCGCCACATGGGCCGCAGCGCACAGACCGCCGGCGACCATCGCGCGACCGATGTTGTCCGGCTCACCGATCCCGGCGAGGTGGGTGACGGCGGCCATCACCACGAAGGAGCTCACCCACGCGAAGGCGTCGAACCCTCCGACCAGCAGGGGCCGCCACGGTCTCAGCGACAACACCAGAGGCGTGTCGTTCAACATCTGCACGTCCCCCACCCGAGACAACATCTGACACAGCCCACCCTACGTGACGCTTCGCCCGGCAGTGCCCGCTCACCAGCAAACGACCACCGGTCCGGACGAACCCGTACACCGCTCCAACCAGTCACACAGGGCACGGGGGCACCTCCTCAGCCGCAGGCCGTCGGGATCGTCGTCGTGTACGGCTTGGCGGTCAGGTCCGGAGTCAACTGCTGGGTCGCGTCACCGGCCTGTCCGCGGGCCGTCTTCGTGGTCCACTGCACGTGCACGGTCTGCCCCGGTTTGAGCTGGACCACCGTGACCGCGACCGGGCGACCCCGGTCCGTCGCGAGGTCGACCGGCGTCTCCTCGCCGTCGAAGGTGAACGGGCCGAAGGTGCCGCCGACGGGGCCGTAGATCCGCACCAGCACGAGCTGCTCGCCCTTGGGAGTGCCGTAGTCGCCTGGGCCCGTGATCGAGGGGTCGAGCTTCGCCGGGTCGAGGTCTGCCTCGGAGAAGGTCGCCGACGTACGCAGCGTCTGGACGCCCTGGGCACAGCTCGCGGCCTGGGTCTTCATCGTGCTGCTCAGGTAGTACGACATCTTCGAGCCGGTGGCGTCGTTGAGGTAGATGCCGATCTGGGCATTGCGGCTCTGGCTGAAGTCCATCTGCCCGGCCACGGCCGTGCCGTTGATCTGCCTCTGCAGCGCAGGGTCGAAGAGGTGCACGTGCACGCGCCCCTGGTTCGCCGCCGAGGCGAGCGCACTCAGCAGCTCCGAGGGCGATCCACCGCCGGTCGTGAGCTTCTTGAACACGGTGTCCGCCACCGCTGCGAAGTAGACGTTCTGCTGGGCCGGGTCGGGGATGCGCTGGTAGGTGCCGTTGAGCAGCTCCTGGACCGCGTTGGCCGAGGTGAGCGCCGGCCCGCCGGGCACCTGGATCGGACCGGTCGCCTTGAGCAGGTAGGCCAGCGTGACCGTGTCGACCTCGAGCACGCCGTCGATGTGCTGGTCGGGAAAGCGCTGGTTCCACATCGCGTGGACGAGGTCGGCGTTGCGCGGGAAGTCGGGGATGAACCCGGTGTCCTGGAAGTAGACGCCCGGGTGGACGTCGTAGATCTTCTTCTCCGCCTCGGTCAGGGGCAGCACGGGCGAAGGGAACTCAGGGAAATCGCCCGCCGTGCCCTGCCGAACCATGCTGATCCGTCCTTGGTCGGCTCGGACCAGGGCCCAGGCGCCGGGCATGCCGCCCGAGGCGCGGATCTCGGCGTTGTTGTTGAACCTTAGTAGGTAGGTGCGCGGCTTGTCCGCCCCCAGCACCTCGGGCAGCACCGGGATCGCCTTGTCCGCCTGGGCCATGGCCCGTTGCAGCGTGCCGAGCCGATCGGCGAAGTGCTCGTACGACGGCCGCACCCACGACGTGAGGTCGGCGGGGTGGACGTCGGACAGCGACGTGGTCGCGCTGGTCAGCGTGCCGTCGAGGCTGGACACGGTCGGCTCGAGCCGGCGTACGGCGGCCACGTCGACGCGGGAGTCGTGCGGCGTCAACTGGTGCAGGAGATCGACGTCGCTGCCGCTGAACAGCGTCCGGTGCGCCTCTCGACCCACCTCCGATGCCGCCCGCGCCACCAGGCGCACCGCGGTCGCGTCGTCGCCGACGAACGGCAGGATCTCGCCGATCCGCCACAACGGGCCGTCGGACCGTGCGTGCGCCGCGTCGGCCTGCTGCGTGAACTGCTGCATCGCGCGGTCGGCGGCCGACTGGTCGCCGCGCAGCAGCGCGCTCTCCACGACGCCGGCGCTCTTCTGCGCGGCCTGCAGGTCATCGCGGACCTGGAAGGCCGACCACGCGGCGTACGCGGCGAGGGCGACCAGCAGGACGCCGAACGCCCCGAGCCACCTCCCCCAACGGATCGGAGGGGTGTCTCGGGGCGTGCGGTAGCGCTGTGGCAAGAACTTGGTTGGTCTACGTGGTGACGAGCGTCAGCCCGCGACCCGAACCCTCAACGTGGCCGACGCGCAGGGCTTGAAGACCGACTCGGCGGTCGGCTTGAACCGGTAGTTCACGCGGTAGGCGCCACGACCGAGGTGCCTGAAGACGTACTTCTGGGAACTGCCGGTGATGAGGACCAGCGGGGTGCGGATGGCCTTGAACGAGCCGGTCGCGGTGCGCTTGTACAGACGCAGACGCACGTTGCCGGTCGGGGTGGCGTTGCCCGCCTGCACGCTGAAGTACATCTTGATGCGGTGGTTGCGCGCGGGCCTCGGCGATACCGCGACCGCACAGTTGGTGGCGACCGAGCCGGGGTAAGGCGTGGAAGCGGTGGCGGTGCTGGGGACCAGCAGACCGCTGAAGGCCAGGGCGAGTGCGGCAATGGCTGCCGAGATCAGCTTCATGTATCCCCCATGTGGGTTTCGGACATCAGGCGCGTTCCCGGCCGACCTTACACATCTTCGGTGACTCCTGCGACAGTTGGGACCAAATCGACGCCGCCGCATTGTCCGAAGCGTCCTGAACTACGCTGTCCACTCGTGCCCGGGCAGACTCGGCACCCCGGACGAACACGACAGGGGATCTCGAATCGTGGAACTGCGTGACTACCTGAGCATCGCGCGGCGGCGCTGGCTGCTGATCGTCGGATCCGTCGCAGTGTGTGTCGGCCTCGCGGCCGCCCTCACCGCGCAGGCCACACCGCAGTACGTCTCGACCGCGAAGCTCTTCATCTCCACGACGCCGAGCAACTCCAGCGACGCCTACCAGGGCGGGCTGTTCTCCCAGCAGCGCGTGTCGTCGTACGCCGACATGGTGACCGGGGTCGAACTCGCCCAGCGGGTCGTCGACACGCTGAACCTGTCGATGAGCCCCACCGAGCTGAGCAGCAAGATCAGCGCCTCCGTCGTGCCCGACACGGTGCTGCTCAAGGTGTCGGTGACCGACCCGAGCGCCTCGGAGGCCCAGCGGATCGACACCGCCGTGGTCGAGCAGGTGCAGAGCTTCGTCGCCGAGCTGGAGACGCCGCCGGGCGCCAACACCCCGCTGCTCAAGGCCACGGTCGTCGACCCGCCGCGCCTCCCGGGTTCGCCCACGACCCCGAAGCCGGTGCGCAACCTCGGCCTCGGCTTCGTGCTCGGCCTGCTGCTCGGCTTCGGCCTCGCCGTGCTCCGGGAGATCATGGACACCTCGGTGAAGTCCGTCTCCGACGTGCCGGAGCTCGTGGACACGCCCGTGCTCTCGGCGCTGCCGTTCGACGCCGAGGTGCCCGACACGCCGCTGATCGCGTCTCTCCCGCGCAACGCGCCTCGGGCCGAGGCCTTCCGGGTCTTCCGCACGAACCTCCAGTTCGTGGAGGTCGACCACAAGAGCAAGGCCTTCGTGGTCACCAGCTCGGTGCCGAACGAGGGCAAGTCGATCACCGCGACCAACGTCGCGCTGGCGCTCGCCCAGGCCGGCCGACGCGCCCTCCTGGTCGACGCCGACCTGCGCCAGCCCCAGGTGGCACAGCTGCTCGGGCTGGAGAGCAACGTCGGTCTGACCACGCTGCTGGTCGGGACCGTCGGCATCGACGACGCGGTGCAGCGGCACGCCCAGTCCGGCCTGGACGTGATCACGTCGGGCGCGAAGCCGCCGAACCCCGCCGAGCTGCTCCAGTCGCACGCGATGACCGACCTGATCGCCCAGCTGCGCGAGCGTTACGACGTGATCATCTTCGACGCACCGCCCCTGCTGCCGGTCACCGACGCCGCTCTCGTGGCGGCCCAGACCGACGGCGCCATTCTGGTGATCCGCTACGGCAAGACCACCAAGGAGCAGGCCGGCGGAGCGGTGGAGCGGCTGCACGCGGTCGACGCGCGCCCGCTCGGCGTCGTGCTGAACATGATCCCGCAGCGGCGGGGCGTCGGCTCTTCCCGCTACGGCTACGGCTACGGCTACGGGCTGGGCGAGGCCTCCCCGGAGGCGGAGTCGCCGAGCACGCCCGTCTCGCGGGCCGCCGACACCCGCGAGCCCGAGGAGTCCCGCACGCGCTGAGCGGGCGGCGTACCTGGTCCTAGAGCACGCCGAGGGCCGGCCGGACCCGCTCCGGCGACCAGTGGTCCCACCGCCGCACAGCCTCGTCGAGGACCAGATCTGCCCGTCGGCCCGCGCACATCACCGTGTGGTCCGGACGCACGAGGGCTGCGCTCGCACGGCCGCTGGCAAGCCAGCGCCCCAACGGTGATGAGGCGGCAACCTCGACGAGCCGGACCCCCAAGCTGGCCAGCTGGTCCCGGCGTGCGTCGTCCAGCGGCTGTCGCGTCACGAGGACGAAGCGCCCGTCGCCCGCGTCGTCGAACGTCGACCCGTCGACCAACGGCACGTTCGGGCAGAGCCGACCGGGCAGGCGCTGGAGGGGTTGGCGCACCACGAGCGCCGAGCGAGACAGCCGCGGGGTCTCACCGTCCAGGAGTCGCTGGCGCAGACCGGGAGCGTGGTGCAGCCGCGGTGCCGCCATCCGCCTGAGCACGAGTCCTGCGCGGCCACCGCGCGTCATCAGAACGCCGACCAGCCTGGCCAGGCCGATCAGCGCTCGCACATGCGGTTTGCGCTCCGCTTCGTAGCTGTCGAGCACGCCGTCGGGAAACCGGTTGTCGAGCACACCGGCGAGCTTCCAGGAGAGGTTCATCGCGTCGCGAAGCCCAGCACACAGGCCCTGTCCGATGAATGGTGGCGTCAGATGGGCGGCATCGCCGAGCAGGAAGACCCTTCCCTCACGCCAATGCTCGGCGACCTGCGCACGGAAGGTGTACTCCGCGACCCGAACGAGCTCGAGCTGTCCTGCCGATACGCCCCCGACCCACGGCGCGAGGAGTGGCTGGAGCGCCTCGAGGCTGGTGAAGTCGCCGACAGCCTCGCCCGCCAGCAGCCGAAACTCCCAGCGGTAGCGGGCCTCGCCGATGCGCATGTACGTCGCCGCGCGATGCGGGTCGCACACCTGGTGCACACCGTCCCACTGCCCGAGTTCGACCGGCGTGGCGACGTCGACGACCAGCCAGCGCTGCTCGAAGCCGAGGTCATCCATCGCCACCCCGAGGGCATCGCGCACCACGCTGTTCGCGCCGTCGCAACCGAGGACGTACGACGCGTGGACCGACTCGGCACTGCCGCTGACCCGGTCGACCAGGTCGACCCGCACCCTGGTCGGCTCCGGCACGACCCTGACGACCTCGGCGTTGCCGCGCACGCGCACCGTGGGTTGCCGTTCCAGGTTCGCCCGCAACAGGCGCTCCAGCTCCGGCTGGTCGAACATGTTCGCCTGCGGGTGTCCGTGGCGGCCACGGCCTGCGGACCGTTCGAAGGTGGCGAGCACGCCGCGCTCGGGGTCGACCAGCCGCAAACCCTTGGCGGGCCGTGAGATCGACGCGAACTGCTCCAGGACACCGAGCCGGTCGAGGATGCGGCACACCTCGTCGTCGAGATGGACCGCGCGCGGCTGAGGATAGAGGTCCTCCCAACGATCCAGGACCAGGCACCGGACGCCGTACTGACCCAGCAACGTGGCTGCCGCCACCCCGACGGGACCGGCGCCCACGATGACGACCGGGTCGACGTCAGAGGGCCGGGTGTCGCCCGTCATGGCCGCCGGCCCACCCGCACGACCGTGCGCTGACGACCGAGGTCGAC
Source organism: Marmoricola sp. (assembly GCA_036261595.1). Lineage (GTDB taxonomy): Bacteria > Actinomycetota > Actinomycetes > Propionibacteriales > Nocardioidaceae > Marmoricola. The sequence goes on along the minus strand of DATAKN010000117.1, from coordinate 6,328 downwards.
CGCCCCGTCGGCGGTCCCGACGTGCGCCTCCACGACGTCGCCCGCCTTCAGGTACTTCGGGTTGCGCGCCTGGCGCTGGAAGAAGAGCTTCCACTTCAGGGCGGTCGGCAGGAGCGAGGCGAGCAGCTCGACCGGGCGTGGCGGCGCGCTGAGCGCCGTACCGACGGGAGTGCCGGTGAGCAGCAGGTCGCCCGGGTCGAGTCGCTGGAACCGGCTCAGCGCCCGCAGGGCCTCCCACGGGGCGTAGACCAGGTCGCCGTCGACGACGGCATCCTGGCGCAGCTCGCCGTTGACCCACAGCCGCAGGCGCAGCTCACCGAACCGCTCGAGCTCCTCGTCGGTGAGCAGGACCAGTGCCGGACCGGTCGGGGTGAACGACGGGTAGGACTTGGACTCGTAGAACTGCGTCTTCGGCAGCTGCACGTCCCGTGCAGAGACGTCGTTGGTCACGACCAGGCCCGCAACGAACGAGGACCAGTTGTCAGCGGTGACCTCCGTCCCGACGGGCAGCTCGCGGCCCAGGACGAGCCCGATCTCGACCTCGTAGTCCAGACACTGCACATGCGCTGGCCGGACGACGTCGTCGTACGGACCACTGATCGAGCCGGACGCCTTGCGGAAGAACGTCAGCGGGACCGTCGCCGGGTCCAGGCCGGCATCCCGGACGTGGCTGACGAAGTTGGTCATCTGGGCCACCACCCGGCACGGAGTCGTGACGGGCGCCAGCAGGTCCAGGTCTCCGGGGTCGACCGGGGCCCCGGACCGTACGGCGGCCTCGACCGACTCCAGGTCCTCCAGCAGCTGTCGGGTCGTCACCGCTGCCGTGTCGATCCTCGCGGCGCCGTCGGCGGTCTGCACCCACCAGTGGTCAGCGGTCCGGAGCACGGTGAGACTCATGATCCGATCACCTTGAGCAGTCCCCGCAGCCGGTCGAGATCGAACTCGTTGTCCTCGCGGAGCGCCCGAGCCGTGGCCATGGCCTCCTGCAGCGACGCCCGGCCGGGACGCAGCCCGAGGAAGTCCCTGGTCGCCGGAGGCCCCCACTGGGCAAGGCCGGACGCGGTCATCGGGGACCACCCCGGCTCGAGGCTGGAGTCGAACAGGTCGCCGTCGGTGTAGTGCTCGACGAGCAGGCCGTCGGGGTCGCGCCAGTAGTCGAAGATCTGGCTGCCCTCGATGTGGCGCCCGATGCCCCATGAGCGCTGGAAGCCCTGGTCCAGCAGGTACTCACCGCCCGCCGCCAGCGTGTCGAGATCCGTGACCTCGTAGGCCGAGTGCACGTATCGGTTGCTGGGGCCGAGCATCATGGCGAGCGTGTGGTGATCGGTCGGCGTCTGCCCCTGGTCGCACCGGATGAAGCTCATCGTCGGACCGCGATCGCGCTGGCCGTCGAAGTACTTGAAGTCGCTGACGATCAGGCCGAGGTGCTCGAGGTACCAGTCGAGCGTCTGTCGGTAACGCGTCGTCTGGAGCACGACGTGCCCGAGACGCCGGATCCGCGCCGGCTCCCGCGGTGGGCGCTGGGTTGCGTTGGTGCGGCGTGCGTCGTCGCCCACGTTGAGCACGGCGGCCGACCGGACCGGCAGCGCCGGCAGCGGATGGGTGTCAGCGACGACGCGCACCGTGACCCCGCTGGGATCGACCAGCCGCACTCCGGCACCGCCGATCGCCTCCGGCAGCTTCTCGACCGTCGCGCCGGTCGCGTCGGCAAGCCGGACCAGGTCGGCCGCGTCGGCGGCGTGGAAGGCTGCACCGACGTACGCCGACCGCTTCTCGCGTCGGACGATCACGCAGGGAGAGCCCTCGTCGGATCCGCGCAGCTGGAGCTCCTCGGCGGTTCTGCTCACCACGGTGAAGCCGAACGCGGTCGCGAAGCGCTCGGACGCCGCGAGGTCGGGCTTCACGAACTCGAGCCACGCCAGCCCACGCACCTTGATGACGGGGTTGCGGGCGCGGCCGGGGTGCTCTCCGGGCAGGGCGCCCGCGTCGGTGTGCAGGTCGTTGTGGGTGCCGTGGTGAGTGGTCACGGGTGCTCCTCAGGTGAGTGACTGACGAAATCGTCAGCCATGACGCAACCCTCAGTCAAGAGAGCATGACGAAATCGTCAGTTCTGAGCGCGGAGGTCTAGGATGGGCCGACCAGCCGAGCCGGCAGTGGAGGGACGATGACGGCGAACGCCTCGGCCGAGCGGCCCAACCGCGTCGAGCGGCGCAAGGCGCGTACGCGGGCCGCTCTCGTCAGGGCCGCCCAGCACCTGATCGCCGAGGGCCGGACCCACGTGTCCATCCTGGAGATCACCCAGGCGGCCGACGTCGGCATGGGCTCCTTCTACAACCATTTCGAGACCCGGGAACAGCTCTTCGAGGCGGCGGTCGAGGACGTGCTGGACGCCTACGGTGAGGTCCTGGACCGGGCGACCGCCCACCTCGAGGACCCGGCCGAGGTCTTCGCAGCCAGCTTCCGGCTCACCGGCCGGTTGCACCGACGCGAGCCGGAGCTCAGCCGGGTCCTGCTCGTCAACGCCTTGCGGCTGATGAGTGCGCCCAACGGTCTCGCCCCGAGGGCGCGACGTGACATCGAGGCCGCCGACCGGGAGGGCCGCTTCCACGTCGACGACCTGGACGTCGCGGTCACCATGGCGGCTGGTGCCGTCATGGCGCTCGGACAGCTGCTCCACGACCAGCCGGACCGCGATGTCGAGGTCACGACGGACCACGTCGCCGAAAGCCTGCTGCGGATGTTCGGCATGCGGGCCGCCGACGCTCGGCGCGTCATCTCCCGACCGCTACCGGAGCTGGCAACGGATCCCGATCGCACGACGCCGGCCTGACACCACCGGCGCCGCGCCTAGAGCACGTCGACCAGGCGGGAGTGCACCGCGCGGGAGCGCGGGAGGTAGGCCTGTGCGATCTCGCCGAGTCCCTGGACCACGGCGCGGCGGTCCTCACGACCCAGGTACGCCGACTCGCCCCGGCGCAGCGTGACCTTGTCGCCCGCGTCCGAGCTCACCACGACCTCCCCACCGGTGCAGATCACGAGACTCTCCTCGGCGCGGACCAGGTCGACGCCCTCCGGGGCGGCGTGGGAGATCTGCGTGACCGCGAGCGCGAACTCCACGTCCGCGGGTGAGAACACCTCGGTGTCGCTCTCGATGAAGTCGGGGGTGACCCGCGCGACCCTGGCCATGCCGGTGTGCAGGCAGTCGACCAGGCCCTTCGGGTCCACGTGCTTGGAGGTCAGGCCGGCGCGCAGCACGTTGTCCGAGGTCGCCATCACCTCCAGGCAGAGCCCGCTGAGGTGGGCGTGCATCACGCCGGTCTCCAGGTACGCCGCCTCCCCCGGCTGCAGCGTCATCCGGTTCAACAGCATCGAGATCACCACGCCGACGTCGTCGGGGTGGTGCTCCGCGACCTCGACGACCGTGCGATAGGCGCGCTTGATGTCCATCCCGAGCGCCGCCAGCGCGCGGCAGGCGCCGACGATCTGGTGCACCTCGGCGGGTTCGATGCCGGCGCTGAGCAGCCACTCGACGCGACGGACGATGCCGGCGAACCCGGGGTCGGCGCGCAGGTCGTCGGCCAGCTTGTTGCTCAGCGGCGTGTCCAGCGGGCTGAGCACGCGGAGGATCTCCGCAGTCGGGCGAAAGCCGATCAGGCTGTCGAAGGTGGAGAGGGCGTAGACCATCTCGGGCTTGTGGTTGCGGTCCTTGTAGACGCGCTCGGGCGCGTCCAGGGGGATGCCGGCCTCGTTCTCCCGGGTGAAGCCCACCTCGGCCAGAGCCCGAGAGGGATGCACCTGCAGTGACAGCGGCTGGTCCGCGGCGAGCAGCTTGACCATGAACGGCAGCTCGCCGGCCACCTCGGACAGCGGCTGCTCGCGGCCGTCGGCGTCCACCGCGACGGACGGCTTCAGCGGGTGGGTGCCCATCCAGACCTCGGCGACCGGTACGCCAGAGGCCGTGTCGCCGAGGAAGCGCGGGATCGCGTCGGAGGATCCCCAGTCGTAGTTCTGGACGCCGTTGCGCAGCCGGTGCATGGCTCTGAGGGTAGAGCGCGTTACCTGACTCCCACCTGTGCGGCCTACTCCTCGGCCGGCTCCGCGGCGGGCTCCGCGACGGCGCGACTCCGGACGGCCAGCAGCAGCCGGCCGAGCACGGCTCCCAGCCCGGCGCCACAGGTGTTCGCCACCACGTCGACGTACTGGGCCGAGCGCATCGGCAGGAACAGGCCCTGCGTCAGCTCGACGGCGCTCGAGGCGACGAACGCGTACGCCGTCCAGCGCTCCCAGCCCCATCGCGGCCAGAGCAACACCGCGAGCACGACCAGCGGCGCCACCATCGCGGCGTTCAGCGCGAACTCCATCCGGCTGGGGTCGATGATCCTCGCCGGGACGCCCAGGGTCAGTGCCGCGTCGTCGGCGTGGAGGACCACCGAGCCGGCGATCCGGCCGGTGGGCCAGAACACCGTCCAGGCGAGGAAGAGCGCGTACGCCGCGAGGCAGACCAGCAGGAGTCGCCGACTCCCGCGCTCCGCGCTCACCGCAACGGGCGCACGTGGAGCCCGACCTCGGGATCGACCACGACCTCCTGAGCGGCGGGGATCTCGCTCGCGTCGAGCGTCGCGTCGAGCGGTACGGCGCGCTTGACCAGGCCGAGCGCGATCGGACCGAGCTCGTGGTGGCGCGCCGAGGAGCCGACGAAGCCGACCTGGCGGCCGTCGTACAGCAGCGGCGTTCCGGGCTCGGGCAGCCGGTTCACGGAGCCGTCGAGGTGGAGCAGCGTCAGCCGGCGAGGCGGGCGGCCGAGCGTGTGCACGCGCGCCACCGTCTCCTGCCCGCGGTAGCAGCCCTTGTCCAGGTGCACGGCGGCCCAGGGCACGGGCTCGCCGGCGGGCACCCAGCCGACCTCGTTGGGGATCGTGCGCTCGTCGGTGTCGACGCCGAACCGCGGCTCGCCGCGCGCGATCCGGAGCGCCTCGTAGGCCCAGAGCCCAGCGGCCGGCCCGGCGGCCTCTGCGTACGCCTCGAGACGGTCGCGGGGCACCAGGTCGTAACCGTTGCCCGGACGCCAGGCGACGGCGATCTGGTCGGTCACGTCGGCGACCTCGACGCGCATCATGAACCGCATCCGGTCGAGGAAGTCCACGAGCGCGGGCGCTGCGCCGGGCTCGACGTGCGCGGTGAACGCCTCGCCGTCGTCGACGGCGTACATCGCGTGCTCGACGTGGCCCTGCGGGGAGAGCACCAGTGCGACCGTGGGCTGGCCGGCCGGCAGCTGGCTGAGGTGCTGGGTGGTCAGCGAGTGCAGCCACTCCAGGCGGTCGGGCCCGGTGATCCGGACCACGCCACGGTGCGACAGGTCGACGAACCCCTCACCCGACTCCAGCGCGCGCTGCTCGCGGTTGAACGAGCCGTAGTGCGCGGCCACCGGGGCATCGAGGCCCGCGCCGGCGACTGCGCCGGGCAGGGCGAGCAGGGGGCTGGTGGGGGCGTTCTCGGCCATGTCCATGTCAACAGTGTGCCGCGCGGGGCCATTCCGGCTGAGGCCGGACCGGCGACGGGTCTCGTCGCCGGTCCGGCGGTCAGCTCACTTCTTGTTCAGGCTGAACTGGGTCGAGGTGGAGGCACCCAGGTACTTGCCCGGGTCGCCGGCCCACGACGCGGTCAGCGGGTAGTACGCCGGCTTCTGGTTCAGCACGATCTGCGTCGCCGCGACGCCGCTGCTGTCGGTCGTCGCCGTCGCCGACTGGCTGCCGAGGACGAACGTGACCGGGTAGCCGCCCAGCGGACGACCCAGCGCGTCGACGACCTTCGCCGAGACCGCGACCGCCTTGTTCGGCGCACCCTTGAGGCCACCCGTGTAGGTGATCGTGCTGGCCATCGATGAGACCACGAACGGCACCGTGGCGCTGGTGTCGCCGTCGTACAGCGCCGACCCGGCGTACGCCGCGGAGACGGTGTGGTTGCCCGCCGTACGGTCGACGACGTAGTCGAGGCTGGCGTGCCCCGACGCGTTGGTCAGCGCCGTGCCGACCGGCGACCCGTCGACGGAGAACACGACCGGCGCGTTGTTGACCGGTGCGCCGAACTCGTCCTCGAGCGAGGCGGTCAGCGTGCGCGTGCTGCTGAAGTCGCCTGCCTGCGGGCCGGTGTAGGCCAGCGTGGTCGCGTGCGATCGGACGTGCACGGTGAAGCTCTTCAGCGTGCAGGCGCCGTCCTTGTCGCAGACGTTCACCGTCGGGTTGCGGTCGCCCGGAGTGGCCCACGAGTGCGTCTCGGAGGTCCCGCCGTTGTCGATCGAGTCACCGTCGGCGAAGTCCCAGTCGTAGGT